>NZ_JBWKZP010000004.1:0-389675 GCF_059424585.1 Hydrogenophaga sp. GW101-3F08 | reverse complement strand
GACACGCTCACGCAGCGCGTGCGCGCCCACCTGAAGGCCTCGCAGACCGACGCCTTTGTGATGTCGTCCAACCTGTTTGGCCGTCCCGCGGTGGTCAGTGTGCGGCTCGAAGGCATCCAGGACCCGGTGCAAAAGGTGCGCATGACGGCCCTGGTGACCGAGCTGCTGGCCCGCCACCAGATCGGCACCGATGCCCAGCAGGGCACCCCGCTGCACCTGGCGTTCGAGTCGGCGGGTGGCAACGGCGTGGAGAAAGCCACCTGGACGCTGAACCTGACCGATGAGGCGGGGCAGTCGCAGCGGGCGCGTTTCGCGACTACCATACCGCTCAACGCCCGGGCCTCGGTCTACGAGTCCAGCCTCATGGCGGCCATGAACTCCCATCTCGGCGAACTCAAATCCTGGTTGAATGTTGACTGATATGTCCTGCAAATCTCTGTGGCGCGCCACCGGCTCGGCCCTGCTTCTGGGCGCGCTTTCCCTGAGCGCGTCGGCCCAGACCAGCCCGGCCGGAGCGGCCAGGGCCGTGGCAAGCCCTGCCAAGGCTGCTGCGCCCGCGGCTCCCGCGGCCGCAGCCACATCCGTGCGGGTGCTGGTGCTGCCGGCGGGCGAAACCGTGCTGGCCAGCCCGGTGCCGGGGCGCATCGTGCAGCTCAACACCGGTCTGGGCATGGCGTTCAGGCAGGGTGCGGTGCTGATCGCCCTGGACTGTGAAGAGCCGCGCGCGCGCCAGGCCATGGCCAACGCCGATCTGGCGGCCGCGAACGACCAGTACGAAGCCAAGCTGCGCATGCAGGGCCTGGAGCAGGCCAGCGATGTCGAGGTGGCCCTGGCGGCCAGCGCCGTGGCCAAGGCCAAGGCGCAGATCGACCTGTACCAGTTCCAGATCTCCCAGTGCTCGATCCGTGCGCCCTGGGCCGGCCAGACCGCCAAGCTGCATGTGCGCAGTCACATGACGGTCACCGCGGGCCAACCCCTGCTGGAACTGGTGCGCAGCGGGCTGCTGCTGCTCAAGCTCAACGTGCCGTCGAGCTGGATGGCCACCCTGAAAATGGGCCACACGTTCGACGTGACCATCGATGAAACCGGCAACACCTACCCCGCGCGCGTGCAGCGGATCAACAGCCGGGTCGACCCGGTGAGCCAGACCATCGAGCTGGAGGCCACGATGTTGAAGACACACCCCGATTTGCTGCCCGGCATGAGCGGTGTGGCGAAGTTCACCGGCATGCGGTGAGCCCGGCCCATGTCTGAGGTATCGGATCTGGGCGTTCTGCTGCAGATCGAAGCCCGCGTGCTGCAAGCGCAGACCCTCGCCGCCCTGCGCTTCACCATCGTCAACGAAACCCATGCGTTGACGCCATACCGGCAGGCGGCCCTGTTTGAATACGACGGCGAGCGGCCACGGCTGAGCGCGGCTTCCGGGCTGGTTAGCGTGGCCAGCGAATCGCCGTTCGCGGTCTGGCTCGGGCGGTTCGCCAGGCGCTTTCCCTCGGATGGCGCCATTCACCGCCTGGATCTCGCGGACGCCGCCAGCGAAGACGCCGAGAGCTGGGCCGAGTGGCTGCCCGAACACCTGCTGCTGGTGCCGCTGCCAGACCCACAGGGGAAGGCCCGCGGGGTGGTGCTCTATGCCCGCGAGCAGCCCTGGGACGATGCCTCGGTGGAACTCGCGCAGCGTCTGCACAGCACCTACGGCTACTGTTTTGCCGCCCTGAGCCAGACCTCGCGCCCGACCTGGAGCCAGCTCCGGCAGGGGTTCAAAGGCCGCAACCGCTGGCTGGTGCTGGGTGCGCTGGCGTTGAGCATGCTGATTCCGGTGCGGCTGTCGGTGCTGGCGCCGGCCGAGGTGATCGCGTTGAACGCGATCGCGGTCGCGGCGCCACAAGACGGCGTGGTCGGCTCTTTCGCCGTGGCGCCCAACGCCCGGGTGAAGGCGGGCGATCTGTTGTTTTCGTTGGACGACTCGGCGCTGGCCAACCGGCGCCAGGTGGCGCTCAAGGGCCTGGAGATCGCCCAGGCCGATGCGCACATCGCCCAGCAGCGCGCGTTCGACGACGCCAAGAGCAAGGCCGACGTGGCCGTTGCGCTCGGCCGGGTGCGGGAGAAAGAGGCCGAACTGGCCGCCGTGGACACCCAGGCCCAGCGCGTCGAGGTGCGGGCGGACCGCGATGGCGTGGCCATCTTCGCCGACACCAACGACTGGCTGGGGCGGCCGGTGCAGACGGGTGAGCGCGTGATGCAGCTGGCGCGGCCCGAGGACGGCGGCATCCTGGTCTGGCTGGCCGTGTCCGATGCGATCAACCTTGAAACCGACGCGCCGGTGCGCCTGTTCCTGCACACCGAGCCGCTGAGTCCGCGCGCGGGGCGCCTGATCGAGGCCAGCTACCAGGCCTCGGTGAGCCCCGACGGCGTGGCCTCCTACCGCCTGCGTGCCGGGTTTGAACCCGGCACCGAGCTGCCCCGCATCGGCCTGCGGGGCACCGCGCGCATCTCGGGCGACTGGGTGCTGCTCGGTTATTACCTGTTCCGCCGCCCCATCGCCAGCGTGCGGGAATGGACCGGCCTGTGAACGCCGGCGCCATGCCCGCGCCCAGCCTGCACGGGCAGGTGAAGGTCGGTGGTGCCAAGCCGGTGGAGTTGCCCCGCATCCGCGACGAGCTGGTCCTGTTTCCCGCGGCACCCAACGAGGACGGCACCCCGGCCTGGGTGATCCAGGACCCGGTGAACAACCGCTTCTACCGCATCGGCTGGATTGATTTCGAGCTTCTGCTGCACTGGGCGGACCACGACGCGGCCAGCCTGGTGCGCACCGTCAACGCCCAGACGCCGCTGAACGTCACGCTGCAGGACGTGCGCCACCTGATGGGCTTTTTGTCGGACAACCAGTTGCTGCGCCTGGACAAGCCGACCGACGTGGCCCGCGTGCTGGACCGCAGCGAGAAACTGCAGCGCTCGCCGCTGGAATGGCTGGTGCACAACTACCTGTTTTTCCGCCTGCCGCTGGTGCGCCCGCAGGCCTGGCTGGCCTCGATCCAGCCGCTGCTGGCCCGGCTCAACCTGTCGGTGCTGGCGGCGCTGTTTGGCGCCATCACCGTGCTGGGGGTGTATCTGGTGTCCCGCCAGTGGGATGTTTTCACCCACACCCTGGTGGACAACCTGACCTGGACCGGCTTGCTGGGCTATGTGCTGGCGCTGGTGTTCGCCAAGACCGTGCACGAGCTGGGGCACGCTTTTGCCGCCACCCGCTACGGCGTGCGCGTGGCCCACATGGGGGTGGCGTTTCTGGTCATGTTTCCCATGCTCTACACCGACACCGGCGAGAGCTGGCGCCTGAAGGATGCGCGCCAGCGGCTGGTGATCGCCAGCGCGGGCATCGCGGTGGAACTCGCGCTGGCCGGCCTGGCCACCCTGGCCTGGGCGCTGGCGCCCGACGGTTCGTTTCGCAACGGCCTGTTTTTCCTGGCCACCACCAGCTGGGTGATGACGCTGGCGGTCAACGCCAGCCCGTTCATGCGCTTTGACGGCTATTTCATCGCCAGCGACCTCCTGGACCTGCCCAACCTGCACGAGCGTTCGAGCGCGCTGGCCCGGGTCTGGCTGCGCCGCGCCCTGCTGGGTCTGCAGGACGAATGGCCCGAGAGTTTTCCGCTGGGCAAGCGGCGCCTGCTGATCGCCTTCGCGCTGATCACCTGGGTCTATCGGCTGACGGTGTTCGTTGGCATCGCGGTGCTGGTTTATGTGTTCTTCTTCAAGCTGCTGGGCCTCATGCTCATGGCGCTGGAGTTGCACTGGTTCATCGGCCGGCCAGTGATGAAGGAGCTGGCGGTCTGGCGGGAGCGCCGGGCCGAGATCACCCGCCCCCGGCGCCGCCGCCTGTGGGTGCTGGGCGCGATGCTGCTGGCCATCCTGGTGTTTCCGTTCAACAGCCGCGTGATGGGCTTTGGCTGGGTCCATGCCGACAACCAGCAACTCATCCACTCGCCGTTCGCCGCCCAGATCGTCTCCGTGCCCGAGCAGCGCCGGTTCAAGGCGGGGGACGTCATGTTCGTGCTGGACTCCTCGGCGCTGGGCATCGCCCAAGACAGATCGCGTGCGCTGGCGCAGGCCCGCGAAAGCCAGATTGTCGGCCTGATGGGGGTGCCCGACGGCGAATCGCAGCGCCAGTTGCTGACCTCGCAGAAGGCCTATTTCGAAGCCGAGGAAAAACTCAGCGAGGACGAGCTGGAGCGGCTGACGCTGCGCGCGCCGTTCGACGGCGAGCTGCGCGATCTGGACCATGCGCTGGCTCCCGGGGTCTGGGTCAAGTCGCGCCAGCCGCTGGCGATGATCGTGGACCACCAGCAGTGGGTCATCGATGCCTACATCCCCGAGGCCGATCTGGCGCGGATCGAGGTCGGCCAGGCCGTGCGGGCGCGCCTGCTGTCCAACCCCGCGGCCTGGACCGGGGGGCATATCGCCGCGATCGACGTGTCCAGGACCACGGTCCTGCCCAGCCCCATGCTCGACGCCCGCAACGGCGGGCCGATCGCCACCGTCCAGGAGCCCGCCGCCACCGGGCAGGCACCGGTGCCGGTGGCGCGCGACGCCCTGTTTCGCGTGCGGGTGGTGCTGGACGAGCCGCTGGTGACGGACCAGGCGGCCACGGTGCGGGTGCGCATCGAGGGCCGGGCCGACTCGATCCTGATGGGCACCCTGCGCCAGGTGGCGTCGGTCGTGATCCGGGAAAGCGGGTTCTGAGCCACCGGGCCCGCACACCGGGCCGCGCCAACATGCGATCATTGCGCGCATGAGCATCCTGCGTGTGGCCACCTACAACATCCACAAGGGCGTGCAGGGCCTGGGGCCCGCGCGCCGGCTGGAGATCCACAACCTGTTTCATGCGGTGGAGCAGTTCGACGCCGACATCGTCTGCCTGCAGGAGGTGCGCCGCCACAACCGCAAGCTGGAAAAACACTTCACCCGCTGGCCCGATCTGGACCAGGCCAACTACCTGACCCCCGACGGTTACGAGGCGGTCTACCGCACCAACGCCATCACGCGTCACGGCGAGCACGGCAACGCCCTGCTGTCGCGCTGGCCGGTGATCGAGAGCTGGCATTCCGACGTGTCGGACCACCGGTTCGAGCAGCGCGGGCTGCTGCACGTGCAGCTGCTGGTGGACGGCAAGGACGTGCACGTGGTGGTGGTGCATCTCGGCCTGATCCACGCCAGCCGGGAACGCCAGGTCCAGCGCCTGGGCCAGTACGTGGCGCGTGAGGTGCCCGCCGGCGCGCCGCTGATCGTTGCGGGGGACTTCAACGACTGGGGCGTGCAGCTGCACCGGCCCATGGCCGAGCTGGACCTGCACACCTTTGACGGCATCCGCCTGCCCACCTACCCCTCACGCCTGCCGTTGCTGCACATGGATCGCGTGTACGTGCGCGGCCTGCGACCGGTCTCGGCCCAGGTGCCGCACGGCCGCGCCTGGGCGCGCATGTCGGACCACCTGCCGTTGATCGCCGAGCTGGAGCTGTGACCACCGCGCGCCGCAGCGACCCGACCCCACCCAAGGCGTGTGGACCGGGCTTGGGCGCCATGCAGGGCGGGCATCAGTTGCTGCTGCTGGAGGGGGGTGAGACCCTGTTCCCGGCACTGGTGGAGGCCATGGACGCCGCGCGCCGGGTGGTGCATCTGGAAACCTACATCTTCGAATTCGCCGGCTCGGCGCTGAGCGTGGCGCAGGCGCTGGAGCGTGCCGCGCGGCGCGGCGTGCTGGTGCGCCTGGTGGTGGATGGCGTGGGCACGCCGCAAGTCCCACCCGAATGGCGGCGCCGCTTTGATGCCGCCGGGGTGCGCTGGCGCGTGTACGCCCCGCTGGGGCGGCTGGGCCTGCTGATCCCGAGCAGTTGGCGGCGATTGCACCGCAAGCTCTGCGTGGTGGACGGCACGGTCGGGTTCTGTGGCGGCATCAACATCATCGACGACCAGGACGACGTGGCCCTGGGGCGGCTGACCGCGCCACGGCTGGACTATTCGCTGCGGGTGGCCGGCCCGCTGGTGGCTGACATGGTGGAGACCATGGAACAGCTCTGGTGGCGGCTGCAGGCGGTGCGCAAGGCGCGCCAGCGGGAGTTCATGGCGGCCTGGGACGCGCTGCGGGAAACCCTGCCCGTGGGCGACTTTTCGCGTCTGCTGCAGCGGTTCGAGGCGCACAGCGGATCGGCCTCTGGCCATGGCGAGCCGCTGACCGGAGCGGGGGAGGGGGCATTCCACTTCGGGGTGGACGACGCCCGGGCCTGTCTGCTGCTGCGCGACAACGTCAGCCACCGGCACGACATCGAGCGCGCCTACCTCAAGGCCATCGGCGAGGCGCGGCAGGATGTCGTGATCGTCAACGCCTATTTCATCCCCGGGCGCAAGCTGCGCCGCGCGCTCACGATGGCGGCCGCGCGCGGGGTGCGGGTGCGGCTGTTGCTGCAGGGGCGCTACGAGCACTTTCTGCAGTACCACGCGGCGCGCCCGGTGTACCAGCGGCTGCTGAGCGCCGGCATCGAGATCCACGAATACGCACCCAGCGCGCTGCACGCGAAAGTGGCGGTGGTGGACCGGCGCTGGGCCACGGTGGGCTCGACCAACCTGGACCCGCTGTCCCTGCTGCTCGCGCGCGAGGCCAACGTCATGACCACCGACCGGCGTTTCGCCTCGCAGTTGCACGAACACCTGGAGGCCCTGTTGCAGCGCAGCGGCCAGACACTCAGCGCCCGCGCGCTCGGGCAGCGCCCGTGGCGCCAGCGCGTGCTTGACCGGCTGGCGTTTGGCGTGATGCGCGCGCTGCTGTTCATCACCGGGCACCGCTACTGAAACCAAGACCCAAAGGCCCCTGCTGACCGCCTGGTATTCGCCGGTTTCAGGCCTGGTGATAGCATGCCCCATGCTCATGAAAACCGAAATCCCCATGACCACCGCCGCCCCCCCAGACGATGACCAGGGTGTGCCCGTCTCCGTCAAGATCCGCGAGCGCGTCCAGGCCGCTCGCCGCCGTTTCCATTCCAACGACAACATCGCCGAGTTCATCCAGCCCGGCGAGCTGGAGCAACTGCTCGACGAGGTCACCGTCAAGATGCAGGGCGTGCTCGACAGCATGGTGATCGACACCGAGAGCGACCACAACACCGGCGACACCGCGCGCCGGGTGGCCAAGATGTACCTGAAAGAGGTGTTCAACGGCCGCTATGTGCACGGGCCCAGCGTCACCGAATTCCCCAACGCCGAGCACCTCAACGAGCTGATGATCGTCGGCCCGATCACCGTGCGCAGCGCCTGCAGCCACCACTTCTGTCCGGTCATCGGCAAGATCTGGATCGGCGTGATGCCCAACGAACACACCAACGTGATCGGCCTGTCCAAGTACGCGCGCCTGGCCGAATGGATCATGGGCCGCCCGCAGATCCAGGAAGAGGCCGTGGTGCAACTGGCCGACCTGATCCAGGAAAAGACCCAGCCCGACGGCCTGGCCATCGTGATGGAAGCCAGCCACTACTGCATGGCCTGGCGCGGTGTGAAGGACATGGACAGCAAGATGATCAACTCGGTCATGCGCGGCGTGTTCCTGAAAGACCCGAACCTGCGCCGCGAATTCCTCTCGCTCATTCCTCGAAACTCCTGAAAGACACCATGCTGGTACGCCTGCTTTACGTCAGCCGAGCGATCGACAAGGACTGCTCCAAGGCGATCGAGTCCATCCTGGACGTTTCGCGTGCCCACAACATGCACAACGGCATCACCGGGGTGCTGTGTTACGGCGGTGGCGTGTTCCTGCAGGCCATCGAAGGCGGACGCAACGCCGTCAACACGCTCTACAACCACATCGTGGCCGACCCGCGCCACACCGACGTGGTGCTGCTGCATTTCGAGGAAATCAGCGAGCGGCGCTTTGGTGGCTGGACCATGGGACAGGTCAACCTCTCCAAGCTCAACACCTCCATCGTGCTCAAGTACTCCGAACGCCCGGAATTCGATCCCTACAGCGTCTCGGGCAAGGTCTCGCTGGCCCTGCTCGAAGAGCTGATGGCCACCGCCAGCATCATCGGAAGGGCCTGAGCTCACCCCCGCCGCGCTGCGCGCGACCCCCTTCAAGGGGGCGATACCAGTGGCCCGGCGGAGCCGGTTCCACGGTATCTCTGGAATGAGGCACAGCGCTCCGGAGAGGGATGTGGCCTTCGTTTTAGCGGGTCCCGCTCCTTTTACCAGTGAACTCTGATCGGCCTTTGAGGCGATAACGTTGCTTGAGTCTTGCCATTGCCCGGCAGGGTTTGCAGCCTTTTGTGCATGCCATGTCGCTTAACGCCTTTGCTCTCATCGTGCTCGCTGGCCTGATCCACGCCGGCTGGAACATCGTGGCCAAGAAAGCCGCAGGCGATGCGCGCTTCGCCTTCTTCACCGCTTTCATCATGATGCTGTTCTGGGCACCACTGGGCTGGTGGCTGGGGCGCGACGTGGTGCCAATCTGGGGGCGCGCCGAGTGGGCGCTGGTGGTCGCCAGCGGTGTGCTGCATGTCTTCTACTACGTCATCTTGCTGCGCGGCTACCGCAAGGCCGATCTCACGGTGGTGTACCCGGTTGCGCGCGGCTCGGGGCCGCTGCTGTCATCGCTGGTGGCCATCGCGCTGCTGGGCGAACGCGTGTCGGCACTGGGGATGGCGGGCATCGCGGGCGTGGTGGGCGGTGTGTTCCTGATCGCCGGTGGGCCTGGCTTGCTGCGCGCGGCGCAAGACCCGCAAGCGCGCCAGCGGGTGCTCAAGGGCATGCGCTACGGCCTGCTCACCGGCGCCTTCATTGCGTCGTACACGGTGGTCGATGGCTATGCGGTCAAGTTTCTGCTGATGTCGCCTATCCTGGTGGACTACATGGGCAACTTCGTGCGCGTGGCGCTGCTCGCACCTGCCGTGCTGCGTGACCTTCCTACCGCGGCCCAACTGTGGCACCGGCAATGGCGCTACGCCATGCTGGTGGCGGTGATCAGCCCGGTGGCCTACGTGCTGGTGTTGTACGCCATGCGCGAAGCGCCGTTGTCACACGTGGCGCCGGCGCGCGAAGTGTCCATGCTGTTCGCCGCCCTGATCGGAGGCCATTTGCTGGGCGAAGGCGACCGCGTGGCCCGTGTGCTGGGCGCGTTGTGCATTGCCGCCGGTGTGACGGCCTTGGCGCTGGGATGAAACCGTGACCCCCGTCGCAAGCCCCCTCATGCCTGAACCCACCGACCCCTTGCTGCTGGGCTGCGACTTCACCAGCGCCCCGTCACGGCGCAAGCCCATCACACTGGCGGTGGGCCGTGTGGACCGGGGCCGCCTGCTGCTGCAAGCGCTCGAGCGGTTCGAAACGCTGGAGGCCTGGAGCGAGCGCCTGGCCGCGCCCGGGGTCTGGGTGGGTGGATTCGACCTGCCTTTTGGGCTGTCGCGCGAGCTGGTGACCACACTCGGCTGGCCCACCGACTGGCGCGCCTGCATGGCGCACTATGCCGGCCTGAGCCGCGCAGAGGTTCGTGAGGCCTTTGCCGCCTTTTGCGACGCGCGACCGGTGGGTGGAAAATTTGCCCACCGCGCCACCGACGGCCCGGCCGGCTCCAGTCCCAGCATGAAGTGGGTCAACCCGCCAGTGGCGTTCATGCTGCACGCGGGCGTGCCCAGGCTGATCAAGGCCGGCGTGAGCCTGCCGGGCCTGTGCGAAGGCGACCCGGCACGCATCGCGCTGGAGGCCTACCCCGGCTTGCTGGCGCGCAGCGTGCTGGGCACCGCGTCGTACAAGAGCGACGACAGGGCCCGCCAGACGCCCGCCCGGTTGATTGCCCGCCGCACCCTCATCAATGCCCTGGAAAACGGCCAGGCGTCGCTGCTGCAAGCCGCAGGCCTGCGCCTGAAGCTCACGCACGGGCAGCGCGACGCCCTGGCCGACGATGCCAGTGGCGACAGCCTCGATGCCGTGCTGTGCATGGCGCAGGCGGCCTGGGCACTGCGCCAGCACCAGACCGGACACCCGCGCTGGGGTCTGCCCGACTTCGATCCCCTCGAAGGCTGGATCGTCACGGCCTGAACCCGTCCATCCGCGCAGGCCGGAGGGGCCTGGGCAAGCGGTGACGGCGGGGTTGACCAGCCCCTCCACAAGCCTTCCCTGTGGCCGGCGGTCGGCGTAAGCTGTGGTTCCGATTCAGGGAGGTGCTTATGTTTCCATGGTTGTTTCTGTTCGCGCCACAGCTGCACTTTCCGTTCAGCGGCAGCGTGGCGCAGCGCATCGAACCGGACACGCGCTGGTTCTTTGACGGTATCGATCCCTCGGCGGGTGACGCGCGGATCGAGCGCCAGGCTTTCGAGGTGGCGAGCTACGGCCGTCAGTTGGGCTTGATCGCCGAGGTGCTGGTGGAGCAGGCCGAGCAGACGCCGCCGCGGACGAAGGCGGCGCGCGAGGCCCTGCAGCGGCTCAAACAGATCCAGGCCGACATCGAACAGGTCAAGACCCAAGACGCGGCCGCCCTGGCCCGGGACGTGGAGGCCAGTCTGCTGCGCCTCAAGCGCCTGCATCCGGCGGATTACAAGGCCCTGGGCCACCGCCTGCAGCGCAGCCTGGCCGACGACGTCTGAGCCCCCGGGTCCCTGTCCGCCAGCGGCACTGGCGGCGCGTCCGATGGGTTCCCCCCATGTGGCGGTGGGCGCACCTCATGACGGCGGGGACTGCCTGCATGCCGTGGGACTGACCTGCGTCAATGTTGCCGGCCGATCCATCGGCGACACTGCGCCGCTGGGCCCCTTCCTGTGGGTCAGCCATTCATCCGTCCGTCCATCCCATGTCCGTGTCGTCCTTGTTGTCCCGCTTTCGCTCTGGCGCCACCCCCGTGGCGGGTGCTGCGCCGTCAACACGCCACCAGCCGCACGAGGACGTGCAGGCGTTGCTGACGGGCACGCTGTTCGTGGCGCTGGGCGTGGTGCTGTTCCGCCAGGCCGGTCTGCTCACCGGTGGCACCGCCGGGCTCGCTTTCCTGTTGCACTACGCCACCGGCTGGAACTTCAGCCTGGTGTTCTTTTTGATCAACCTGCCGTTTTATGGTCTGGCCTGGAAGCGCATGGGGCCGCTGTTCACGCTCAAGACCTTTGCCGCTGTGGCACTGCTTTCGGTCTTCGCGCAATGGGTTCCGGCCTGGCTGTCCATCGGCGAGCTCAACACCGCTTTCGCCGCGGTGGCGGGCGGGCTGCTCACCGGCGCGGGCATGCTGATGCTGTTTCGCCACCGTGCCAGCCTGGGCGGCTTCAACGTGCTGGTGCTCTTCCTGCAGGAGCGCTTTGGCTGGCGCGCCGGTCATGTGCAGATGGCGATGGACTGCACGATCGTGCTGGCCGCGTTTGCCGTGGTGGACTGGACGCAGATCGTCTGGTCGGTGGTGGGCGCGGTGGTGCTCAACATGACCCTGGCCATCAACCACCGGCCAGGGCGCTACATGGCGGTCTGAACCACCACCCGCCAAGCCGGGTGGTCCCGGTTCCCGACACGGATGGTGGCAGACTCGGGGCATGCATTTTTCCCTGATCGGACCCGCTCGGGTTCTGTTGACAGCCCGCTTGGGCTCCGGGCCATGGCTGCTCGCGCTGCTGATGGCGCACACCGTCGCCAACGCAGAGGGGGTCGCTGGTGTGGAGACTCCGACTTTGCCCACGGTGTACGAAGCCCGCGTGACGCGCGTGTCCGACGGCGACACGCTGTGGGTGAAGCCGCTCGCGGGCGGCCGTTACCGCAAGCTGCGGCTGGACGGTATCGATGCACCGGAAATCTGCCAGGACGGGGGCATGGCGTCGCGCGACGCGCTGGCGGCGCGTGTGCTGGAGCAGGTGGTCACTGTGCATGAGCGCCACCACGACACCTATGGCCGTGCCCTGGTGCGGCTGACCCACTCGGGCACGGATGTGGCGGCCCGGCTGGTGCTCCAGGGCCACGCCTGGTCGCACCGCTGGAGGCGCAGCCTGGGGCCATATGCCCAGCAGGAAGCGTGGGCGCGCAAACAGCGCATGGGCATTTTTCAGAGCGATGCGCCGGCCGAGTTGCCGCGCGACTTCCGCCAGCGTCACGGACCGTGCCCGCTGCCTTGATTCGGGTCGGGGTGGCGTCAGCGGTGCGGGTGGCCGCACACGGCGCACAGCGGGTTCTGAGGCAGGGCGATCTGGTTGAACGCCATGTCGCGCCCGTCGATCATGAGCAGCTGTCCCGTCAGGCGCGAGCCCAGGCCGGTAAGCAGCTTGAGCGCTTCGGCCGCCTGCATGGTGCCCACGATGCCCACCAGCGGCGCGAACACCCCCATGGTGGCGCAACGGGTTTCTTCCACGTCCGAGGTTTCGGGGAACACGCAGGCGTAGCAGGGGTTGCCCGGCGTGCGCTGATCAAACACGCTGAGCTGGCCGTCCATGCGGATGGCAGCGCCCGACACCAGCGGCTTGTGATGCCGAACGCAGGCCCGGTTGATGGTGTGGCGTGTGGCGAAGTTGTCGGTGCAGTCGATCACCACGTCGGCATCGGGCACCAGCGCATCGAGCAGCGCCGCATCGGCGCGCTGGATCATGGGCGTGACGATCACATCGGGGTTGATGGCCGCGACGGCCTCGCGCACCGAGGCGGCCTTGGGGCTGCCCACGCGCGCGAGGTTGTGCGCGATCTGGCGCTGCAGGTTGGTTTCGTCCACCACGTCGTGGTCCACCACCGTGATGCGCCCAACGCCCGCACTGCCCAGGTAGAGCGCCACCGGTGAGCCCAGCCCTCCCGCGCCGATCACCAGCGCGTGAGACGCCAACAACCGCTCCTGGCCCTCGACACCCAGTTCGTTGAGCAGAATGTGGCGCGAATAGCGCAGGAGCTGTGCGTCGTTCAAGGTCGATGGCGGCGGCGCCGGGCCGCCGTGGACTCAGTTTTCTTTCTTCTCTTCGGTGCGCACGGTCAGGGTCTTGCTGACCATCACCGGACGGCCCTTGAGCTGGTTCATGGCCTGTTGCAACTGGAAGTCCTTGTCGCTGCCGAACTCGGGCACGAGGCGCTGGCCGGGGTTCTTCTTGGACTCCTCTTCCAGCCGTTTGCGGGCCTGCTCACGAGCCTCTTCGCGCTGCTGTTCCTCGGCGCGGCGTGCGTCGGTCATGGGTTGCACTTCCGTGCTCGGGTCCTTGCCATTGCCCAGGTGCTTTTGCAGATCGGCTTCGCGGGTGCGCAGGGCGGCGAACAGGTTGCCTTCCAGCGTTTCGTCCACCATCACGTCGGGCACGATGCCCTTGGCCTGGATCGAGTTGCCAGAGGGGGTGTAGTAGCGCGCGGTGGTGAGCTTGAGTCCTGTGTCGGGGCCGAGCGGACGCACGGTCTGCACCGAGCCCTTGCCGAAGGTCTGGCTACCCAGGAGGGTGGCACGCTTGTGGTCCTGCAGGGCGCCGGCCACGATCTCACTGGCCGAGGCCGAACCCTCGTTGACCAGCACCACCAGCGGCACCGTGCGCAGCGCGCCCTTGGTGGCTTCGGTCAGGTGTTTGATGGGGTCGGCGCCGCCGCGGCGCAGGTAGTGCTGTGGCGCGGCCTTGTAGATGAACTTGCTGTCTTCGAGCTGGCCATTGGTGGACACCACGGTCGCGCCCTCGGGCAGGAAGGCGGCCGAGAGCGCCACCGCAGCGTCGAGCAGACCGCCCGGATCGTTGCGCAGGTCGAGCACCAGGCCCTTGAGCTTGGGGTCGGCCTTGTAGATCTCTTCGACCTTGCGCGCGAAGTCCTCGATGGTGCGTTCCTGGAACTGCGACACGCGGACCCAGGCATAGCCGGGTTCGATCATTTTGGACTTGACGCTCTGGGTCTTGATTTCCTCGCGCGTGATCGTGACCGGGAAGCTGCGGTTTTCGTCCTTGCGGAAGATGGTCAGCAGCACCTTGGTGCGAGGCTCGCCGCGCATGAGCTTGACAGCGTCGTTGATGGCCAGGCCTTTGACCATGGTGTCATCGATCTTGGTGATCAGGTCGCCGGTCTTGAGGCCGGCGCGGAAAGCCGGTGAGTCTTCAATGGGCGAGACCACCTTGACCAGGCCGTCTTCCATGGTGATTTCGATGCCCACACCGACAAAGCGCCCGCTGGTGCCTTCGCGGAAATCCTTGAAGGACTTCTTGTCGAAATACTGGGAGTGAGGGTCCAGGCTGGCCACCATGCCCGAAATGGCTTCGGAAATGAGTTTTTTCTCGTCCACCGGCTCCACATAGTCGCTCTTGACCATGCCAAACACGGCCGCGAGCTGTTGAAGCTCTTCCAGTGGCAGGGGTGCGAGGGTTCCACGCGCCACAGCCTGCAACTGCACCGTGGTCAAGGCCCCGGCCACCGCGCCAATGGCCACCCAGCCCACGATTTTCAGCTTGTGACTCATTTGTTTACCCATCGAAACACCCTAAAAAATAGCCAGCGAGACACGATTTGGCCCGCTGGCGAACCAATATACACCTTGGAGCACGGTCGGGGATTTCGGTTCCATCTCCTTGGGTGCCGTGGTTTCCCGCCGCCCGGCGGGCGGGTCAGGCCTTGCCCTGGGCCGCCACGGCCGCCGCTGCCTTGGCCGCCGCTTCGGCGTCGCCCAGGTAGTAGCTCTTGAGCGGCTTGAGTTCGGCGTCAAGCTCGTAGACGAGCGGGATGCCGTTGGGGATGTTCAGGCCCACGATGTCGGCGTCGCTGATGCCGTCGAGGTATTTCACCAGGGCGCGAATGCTGTTGCCGTGCGCGGCGACCACCACCCGTTTGCCCGAGCGGATGGCCGGGGCCATGGCTTCGTTCCAGAACGGCATGACACGCGCCACGGTGTCCTTGAGGCACTCGGTCAGCGGCACTTCCTCGGGTTTGAGCTTCTCGTAGCGGCGGTCGCTGCGCTCGCAGCGGGGGTCGCTCGCTTCCAGGGCTGGCGGCGGGGTGTCGTAGCTGCGGCGCCAGATCAGCACCTGTTCGTCGCCGTACTGTTTCGCCATGTCCGCCTTGTTCAGGCCCTGCAGGGCACCGTAGTGGCGCTCGTTGAGGCGCCAGCTGTGGGCCACGGGCAACCAGGTGCGGTCCATCTCGTCGAGCACGTGCCACAGCGTGCGCGTGGCGCGCTTGAGCACGCTGGTGTAGGCCAGATCGAAGTCGTAGCCTTCGGCCCGCAGCAGCCGGCCCGCGTTCTTCGCCTGTTCCAGCCCGAGGGGAGTCAGATCAACGTCGGTCCAGCCGGTGAAGCGGTTTTCGAGATTCCAGGTGGATTCGCCGTGACGAATCAGGACAAGTTTGTGCATGGGCGGTGAAAAACAGTGAATGGCGCAAAGCCGGGTGGCGCACCCCACAGCGGGGCTGTCTGCGGAGCTCAGCCGGACATTCTAAAATCCCAGGCTTAACTGAAAGGTGTTCCTGTGAGTTTTTTTATTGAAAACTGGATTTTGATTGCGGTGGCGTTTGCTGCCGGTGCCATGCTGGTGTGGCCCGCGGTCACGGGAGGCGGGCGGGCCGGGTCGCTGAGTGCGACGCAGGTGGTCCAGCTGATGAACCGGGACAAAGCGGTGGTGGTGGACGTGTGTGGCGCCGACGAATTCGCCTCCGGCCATGTGGTGGGGGCGAAAAACGTGCCGCTGTCCGAACTGGAAGCCAAGCTGCCGGGCCTGGTCAAGAACAAGGCCACGCCGGTGGTGCTGGTCTGTGCCTCGGGCATGCGTTCGAACCGGGCCGTGGCGATGGCCAAGAAGCTGGGCTACGAAAACGCCCATTCGCTCGCGGGCGGCATGGGCGCGTGGCGCTCGGCCAACCTGCCGGTCGAGAAGGCCTGATCGTTCTCCGGACACTTCTTTTTCACCCCCATTGACAGGAATTCGCATGGCCACGGTCAAGATGTACACCAGCGCTTATTGCCCCTACTGCAGCCGGGCCAAGGCCCTGCTGGAAAAGCGCGGCGTGACCGATCTGGAAGAGGTGTTCGTGGATGGACAGCCCGAGTTGCGGGCCCACATGCGGGAACTCACGGGCCGCACCAGCGTGCCGCAGATCTTCATCGGGCAGACGCATGTGGGGGGCTGTGACGACTTGCACGCGCTTGATGGCCAGGGTGGACTGATGCCGCTGCTGCAGGCTTGAGATCGATAGCTCCGGCGAAATGCCCCGCTGGGCGGTTGAATGGGCGCAAAGGCCTGACATGGCGGGCTGACATAATCGCCCCCGGTGCCCGCTGTGGGAACGCTTGTCCCCGGCGGGTTTCGTTTTTTCCAGATTACCCGAGAGAGCAACATGGCCGATAACCAAGAACCCGTATTCCAGATTCAGCGCGTTTACCTCAAGGAAGCGTCGCTGGAGCAACCCAATTCGCCGGCCATCCTGCTGGAGCAGGAGCAGCCATCGGTGGATATCCAGCTGGGTGTGGAAGCCAACCCGGTGGCCGACGGTGTCTACGAGGTCTGTGTCACGGCCACGGTGCAGACCAAGATCAAGGACAAGACGGTGTTCCTGGTCGAAGCCAAGCAGGCCGGTATTTTCGAGATCCGCAACCTGCCGCAGGACCAGATGGGCCCGATCATGGGCATTGCCTGCCCGCAGATCGTCTACCCCTACCTGCGCAGCAACGTGGCCGACCTGATCCAGCGCGCCGGTTTCCCGCCCGTGCACCTGGCCGAAATCAACTTCCAGGCCATGTACGAGCAGCAGCAGGCCCAGGCCGCGGAAGACGCACCGCGCATCGTCACGCAGTAAGTCTGCTTTGCAACCGGCGCGCGTGTCATGAACATCGTGGTCTTGGGCGCCGGCGCCTGGGGGACGGCGCTGGCCATCAATGCGGCAGGCCAGTCGACGGGCCAGCACCGGGTCACCCTTTGGGCGCGCGACGAACAACAGGTGGCCAGCATGCGGGCCGAGCGGGAAAACCGGCGTTACCTGCCGGGCGTCGCACTGCCATCTGGTCTGGAACTGGCCGGTGGCGCGATGGACCTGCATCAGCCCTGGTTGGTCGATGCCGACTTGGTGGTCGTGGGCACGCCCATGGCCGGCTTGCGCGGCATGCTGGAGCGCCTGGCCGGCTGTACCGCGCCGGTGGCCTGGCTCTGCAAGGGGTTTGAAGCGCCGCAGGACGGCGACACCTCCACGGGTCTGCTCGGCCACGAAATCCGTGCCCGTGTGGCCCCTGGTCTCAGTGCCGGCGTGCTCAGTGGCCCCAGTTTCGCGCTGGAAGTGGCGCGCGGCCAGCCCACCGCGCTGGTGGCGGCCAGCGAGCACGCGAGCGTGCGCGAGGCGCTGGTGAGCGCCTTCCACGGCCCCACGCTGCGGGTGTATGCGAACGACGACATCGTGGGGGTGGAGGTGGGTGGCGCGGTGAAAAACGTTCTGGCCATCGCCACCGGCTTGTGCGATGGGCTCGATCTCGGCCTCAACGCGCGGGCCGCGCTCATCACGCGGGGTCTGGCGGAAATGACACGTCTGGGGCTGGCGCTCGGGGCCCGGGCTGAAACCTTCATGGGCCTCTCGGGCCTGGGCGATCTGGTGCTCACCGCCACCGGGGACCTGTCGCGCAACCGCAAGGTGGGCCAGTTGCTGGCGCGCGGCCTGAGCCTGCGGCAGGCGGTGGACTCACTCGGCCATGTGGCTGAAGGCGTCTACAGTGCCCGCACCGTGGTGCAGCGCGCGCGCCTGCTGGGCGTGGACATGCCGATTTCATCCGGCGTGGTGGCCTTGCTGGATGGTCAGTTGCAGCCAGCACAGGCTGTGGCCGCCCTGATGGGGCGCGACCCGAAGGATGAGGCCACCCCTCCCACGCGCCGCGCCTAAGGGCGCGTCCCCCCCCAAGAGGCGATGCGAGCGGCCTTCTTGAAGGTGTGACAGGCGAAGTTCGGCGCGGGGGTGGGTCTAAATCTCGAAGTTGTCGATCAATCGGGTGTTGCCCAGGCGCGCAGCGCCCAGCACCACGAGGGCTCCGGGGGTGGTCGCGTCTGCCGCAGTGGGCGTCTGCAGGTCTTGTCGGCGACGCACCGTCAGGTAGTCGGGTTGCCAGCCCCGCCCCGCCAATGCCCTCATGGCCTTCTCTTCCAGCGCGGACTGGTGGTTGGGCAGACTCGCCGCAGCGGCCAAAGCGTCGCGCGCCAGACCCCGCAGTGCGAGCGACAGCTGCACCGCCTCGGCACGCTCGCTCTCGTCCAGATAGCCGTTGCGCGAACTCAGCGCCAGGCCGTCGGGGGCGCGCTGGGTTTCACCGCCCACGATGGTGATGGGCAGCGCGAACTGCTGAACCATGCGCCGGATCACCATCTGCTGCTGGTAGTCCTTCTTGCCAAAAAGCGCGTGGCGTGGGCCTTTGGCCTCGGAAAACACGCACTGGAACAGCTTCATCACCACGGTGCAGACACCGATGAAGAACCCGGGCCGGAAGTGCCCTTCCAGGATGTCGGCGAGTTCGGCGGGGGGGTGCACCTTGAAGCCCTGCGGCTCGGGGTACAGCTCCTTCTCCGACGGCGCGAACACGATGTCGCAACCGGCCTGCTCCAGCCGTGCGCAGTCGGCCTGCAGCGTGCGGGGGTAGGTGTCGAAATCTTCGTGTGGCGCGAACTGCAGCCGGTTGACGAAGATGCTGGACACCGTGACGTCGCCCAGGGGTTTCGCCGTGCGCACCAGGTCCAGATGACCCTCGTGCAGATTGCCCATGGTGGGCACGAAAGCCGGCGAGTTGTATGGCCGCAGCGCAGCGCGCAGGTCTTCGATGGTGTGGACGAGTTGCATGGGTGTGTCCGAGGGGGAGTTACCGGGGAACACCGCCGGGCTGGCTTTGCCAGACGGCTGGTGTTGCCCCCTTGAGGGGGCCGCGCGCAGCGCGGCGGGGGTGGGTCAAGTTCACCAGGCGTGCAGTGCGTCGTCGGGGAAGCTGCCGTCTTTCACCGCCGCCACATAGGTGGCCATGGCATCGCGCACGCTGGCCTGGCCTTCCATGAAATTGCGCACGAATTTGGGGTTTTTGCCCAGGTTGATGCCCAGCATGTCGTGCATCACCAGCACCTGGCCCGCGGTGCCTTTGCCGGCGCCTATGCCGATGGTGTGGCAGGTCTTGAGCTGGTGGGTGATTTCGAGCGACAGGGCCGCGGGCACCATCTCCAGCACCAGCATGGCCGCGCCCGCGTCCTGCAGTTCCAGCGCGTGGCGCTTGAGCTGTAGCGCGGCGGCGTCGCCCCGCCCTTGCACGCGATAGCCACCGAGTGCGTGCACGGTCTGCGGCGTGAGGCCCAGGTGGGCGCAGACGGGGATGCCGCGCTCGACCAGGAAACGCACCGTGTCGGCGGTCCAGCCACCGCCTTCGAGCTTGACCATGTGGGCGCCGGCGTGCATCAACACCGCGGCGCTGCGCAGGGCCTGTTCTTTCGACTCGTGGTAGCTGCCGAAGGGCAGGTCGCCGATCACCCAGGCCGTGGCCTGCACACGCTGCAGGCCACGCACCACGCTTTCGGTGTGGTAGCGCATGGTCTCCAGCGTGACGCCGACCGTGCTGGACAACCCCTGGCAGACCATGCCCAGCGAATCGCCCACCAGGATGCACTCCACACCCGCGGCGTCGGCCACGGCGGCGAAGGTGGCGTCGTAGGCGGTGAGCATGGTGATCTTTTCGCCGCGCTCGCGCATCTCCTGCAGGCGCGGCAGGCTCACCGGTTTGCGCTGGGGCATGGGCGAGGCCGACGGTAGGGTGCCGTAGGGTGTGCCGCTGGTCGGGGCGGCGGATTTCACTGAACTCATGAGGGTCCCCTTTGCGTGGGCTTTCGATGGGAGGCACTATATGCGATCCCGTTATGCTTGCGACCCATGAAACACCTCTCTGAATTCACGGCCGATGATCTGGTCGAACTGGCCCGCGCCGACGTGGCTCGCGCGCTGGCCGAAGACGTGGGCAAGGGCGACCTCACCGCGGCCCTGGTGGACCACGCACGCGGCGCGCGCGCGCGCATCCTCGCGCGCGAGCCGGCCGTGATCTGTGGCGCACCCTGGGTGGAGGCGGCCGTGCTTGCCTGCGATCCCCAGGCCCGCCTGACCTGGCGCGTGGCCGAGGGCCAGCGCTGCGTGGCCGACCAGGTGGTGCTGGAGATCGAGGGCAATGCCCAGGCCCTGCTCACCGCCGAGCGCACCGCGCTCAACTTCCTGCAGCTGCTCTCGGCGGTGGCGACCAAGACCGCGGTGTTCGTCGATGCCGTCCAGGGCACGCGCGCGGCCATCGTGGACACGCGAAAGACCATCCCGGGGCTGCGTCTCGCGCAGAAATACGCGGTGAAGACGGGCGGAGGCGTGAACCACCGCATTGGCCTCTACGACGCGGTGCTGATCAAGGAAAACCACATCGCTGCCGCAGGTGGCGTGGCGGCCGTGTTGAAGCGGGTGCAGGAAACGGCACCCCAGGCGCGTTTTGTCGAGATCGAGGTCGAGACCCTGGCGCAACTGGACGAGGCACTGGCCTGTGGCGCCACGATGGTGCTGCTCGACAACATGGACATCCCCACCCTGCAGGAGGCCGTGCGCCGCAACGCGGGCCGTGCCATCCTGGAAATATCGGGCGGCGTGAATCTGCAGACGGTGCGTGCCCTTGCAGAAACCGGGGTGGACCGCATCTCTATCGGTGCCCTGACGAAAGATGTCAAGGCGATTGATTTCTCCATGCGGATGGAGCAACTGACATGAGCAATCCCGTGGTCATCGACGTCGAGTACGAACAGCCGGCCTGCCCGACCAAACACGCCTGGGCGCGGGTTCCCGTGGAGCCCGGTCCTAAGCAGCGCGCCGAGTTGAAAGACAAGATCCGCCGCCTGCTCAAGGAGCGCAACGCGGTCATGGTGTCGCACTACTACGTGCACCCCGACCTGCAGGACCTGGCGGTGGAAACCGGCGGCATCGTGAGCGACTCGCTGGAAATGGCGCGCTTTGGCCGTGATCATGTGGCGCAGACGCTGGTGGTCTCGGGTGTGCGCTTCATGGGCGAGACCGCCAAGATCCTGAGCCCGGAAAAAACCGTGCTCATGCCCGATCTGGACGCCAACTGCTCGCTGGACCTGGGTTGCCCGATCGACGACTTCAGCGCCTTCTGCGACCAGCACCCGGACCGTACCGTGGTGGTCTACGCCAACACCAGTGCCGCGGTGAAGGCGCGATCCGACTGGCTCGTCACGTCCAGCTGCGCGCTGGACATCGTGAAGGCGCTCAAGGACAAGGGCCACAAGATCCTGTGGGCGCCCGACAAGCACCTGGGCGGCTACATCCAGCGCGAAACCGGCGCCGACATGCTGATGTGGAACGGCTCGTGCATCGTGCACGACGAGTTCAAGGCCTTTGAGCTCGAAGCACTGAAAAAGGAGCACCCCAGAGCCAAGGTGCTGGTGCACCCGGAAAGTCCGGCCGACGTGGTGGCGCTCGCGGATGCGGTGGGTTCGACCTCGGCCATCCTGAAGGCCGCGCGCGAGCTGGACGCGAACGAGTTCATCGTGGCCACCGACAACGGCATGATGCACATGCTGCGCCAGCAGAACCCGGGCAAGGTGTTCATTGAGGCCCCGACCGCTGGCAACAGCGCCACCTGTAAGAGCTGCGCGCACTGCCCCTGGATGGCCATGAACGGCCTGGCCGGCGTGGCGCAGGTGCTGGAAAAGGGCCTGAATCAGATCCACGTGGACCCGGCGCTGATTCCGCGCGCCCGACTGCCCATCGACCGCATGCTGGCCTTCACGGCCGCGCACCGGGCCGGTCAGGACGCCGGGGCGCTGGTGCCGAACATCGGCGCCGCCTGAGGTGGGTTCAGACGAAAAAAAGCCCGCAGTCAGCGGGCTTTTTTTCGGGCACCTGACGGATCAGAGCGGGACCTTCTTGAGCATTTCCAGACCGATCTTGCCATCGGCGATTTCGCGCAACGCGGTCACGCCGGGCTTGTTCTTGCTTTCGATCTTGGGCGCGTGGCCCTGGCTCAGCATGCGCGCGCGGTAGGTGGCGGCCAGCACGAGTTGAAAGCGGTTGGGGATCTTTTCCAGACAATCTTCGACGGTGATGCGTGCCATGTGCGGGCCTCGGTGGTGTGCGGTGAATCAGTGGATGTTGAGCGCCTGGAAGGTATCGCTGCGGGCGATACGCTGGGCGGCGAACTTGAGCCGCTGGGCATGGACGATGGCCTTGAGGTCAAACAGGGCCCGCTCGAACAACTCGTTGATTATAACGAAGTCGAATTCTTTGGCGTGCATCATTTCGTGGGCGGCGTTCTGCAGCCGGACTTCGATCACCTCGGCGCTGTCTTCCGCGCGCCGCTCCAGCCGCGAGCGCAATTCTTCCCAACTGGGGGGCAGGATAAAGATCAGCACAGCGTTCGGGAAGATGCGTTTGACCTGGATGGCGCCCTGGAAGTCGATCTCCAGCACCACGTCCGCCCCCTGGGCCATGCGTTGCTCGATGGCTTGTTTGGACGTGCCATACCGGTTTCCGTGCACCATGGCCCATTCCAGGAACGCCCCCTGAATGACCATCTGGTCGAAGGTTTCCTTGGCCACGAAGTAGTACTCGCGGCCGTGCAGTTCCTGGCCTCTGGGCGGACGGGTGGTGTGCGAGATGGAGGGCACGACACGCGAGTCCAGCTCCATCAGCGCCTTGACCAGGCTGGACTTGCCGGCCCCGCTGGGGGCCGCGACGACAAACAGGTTTCCAGGGTATTCCATGCTTACTCGATGTTTTGCACTTGCTCGCGCATCTGTTCAATGAGCACCTTCATGTCGACCGAGATGCGCGTGAGTTCCAGGCTCGATGACTTGGAACCCATGGTATTGGCTTCGCGGTGCAGTTCCTGGATCAGGAAGTCCAGCCGCTTGCCGATGTCGTTGCCCTTGGTCAGCAGGCGCTCGATTTCGCTGAGGTGCGAGTCCAGCCGCGTCAGTTCCTCGGCCACGTCGATGCGGATCGCGAAGGCGGTGGCTTCGGTCAGGGCGCGGTCGCGCGCCATGTCGTTGGTGACGGCATTGCCCAGTGTCCCCGATGCGGCGCCGGCACCCAGGGCATCGTTCCAGCGGTCGATGAAGCGTTGGCGCTGCTGGGCGACCAGCTGGGGAATCAGGGGCTGGGCGTCCTGGGCGAGCTGGCGCAGTTGTGTCAGGCGGTCCAGCAGCATGCTGGCCAGGCGCTGGCCTTCGCGCTCGCGCGCCGCCACCAGACCGTCGAGGCCCTCGTGTCCCAGGGCGATCAAGGTTTCGTGCAGCTCCCCCGGAACGGCGGCCTGGCGCGATGTCAGCTGCAAAACCTCGGCCACCGTCAGCGGGGTGGCCGTGGGCAGCCAGGCCCGCACGTTGTCCTGCAGGCTCACGAGTTTCTGCAGTTCCTGCACCGAGGGTGCGCGTGGCCCGGTGTCCGTCTTGCCTTCGATCCAGGCCCGCACCTCGACCTTGCCCCGCTTGAGCCTGGCGCCCAGCAGTTCGCGCAGCGCGGGTTCGGTGCCGCGCAACTCGTCCGGGAGTTTGAAAGTGAGGTCGAGAAAGCGGCTGTTGACCGAGCGGATTTCCAGGCCCAGGCCGGGTGTGCTCTCGCGGGCAGGTTCGCCGGCGTTTGCGCCTCCAGGCCCGCCAGTCTGGGCCGTGGCGTAGCCGGTCATGCTGTAAACTGCCATTGAACTGTGTCCCATCAGGTTGAGTGGTCCAAAACGAGGCGTTCCGGAACCCATCCGAATTATGTCAAAGGTCAAACCCGCCCCGCTGCCGCCGGACACCGTGATCGGTGGCTACCGTATTGTTCGCAAGCTGGCGGCCGGTGGATTCGGTGTGGTGTACCTCGCTGTGGACACCGAAGGCCAGCAAGTGGCCGTCAAGGAATACCTGCCGTCCTCGCTGGCCACGCGCGGCCCTGGCGAGCTGTTGCCCCAGGTGCAGCCCGAGAAGCTGTCGTTGTACCGCCTGGGCCTCAAGAGCTTTTTTGAAGAAGGTCGGGCATTGGCCCAGATCTCGCACGCCTCGGTGGTCAGCGTGCTCAACTTCTTCCGCGAAAACGAAACCGTCTACATGGTCATGAACTACCTGGAGGGCTCGTCCCTGCAGGAATTCATCATCACCGCGCGGGATCTCAAGAAGCAGAAGGTGTTTCGCGAGTCCACCATCCGTTCGCTGTACGACGAGGTGCTGCGTGGCCTGCGCATCGTGCACCAGCACAAGATGCTGCACCTGGACATCAAGCCGGCCAATATTTTCGTGACCGATGACAACCGCTCGGTGCTGATCGATTTTGGTGCGGCTCGCGAGGTGTTGAGCAAGGAAGGCAATTTCATCCGGCCCATGTACACGCCCGGTTTTGCAGCGCCCGAGATGTACCGGCGCGACTCCAGCATGGGGCCGTGGACCGACATCTATGCCATTGGCGCCTGCATCTACGCCAGCATGCAGGGCTACCCGCCCAACGACGCGCCACAACGGCTCGAAAAAGACCGCCTGTCGCTGGCGCTGTCCCGTTTGCGCGGCGTCTACTCCGACAACCTGATCGAGGTGGTCGAATGGTGCATGTCGCTCGATCCGCTCTCCCGCCCCCAGTCGGTGTTTGCGCTGCAGAAGGAACTCAGCCGTGAAACCGAGCGCAGCTACACCAAGCTGACCGTGGCCGAGAAGATGCGGCTGCAGTTCGACAATATCGTGTCCGACAGCAAGAAATCGCCACGCAAGTCGACCGACGCCGGGACCAAGTTCCGATGAAGTTTTCGGTTTACCAGATCAGCCGTCAGGGCGGTCGTGAGCGCAACGAGGACCGCATGGGCTACGCCTACACGCGCGAGTCCGGCTTGCTGGTGCTGGCCGATGGCATGGGCGGGCACCCCGAAGGGGCCATGGCGGCCCAGTTGGCGCTGCAGACCTTTTCGGCCTATTTTCAGAAGACGGCCAACCCGACGGTGCGCGAAGTGCCGGAATTTCTCTCCAGCGCCCTGATGGCGGCGCACCACCAGATCATCCGCTACGCAGCGGAAAAAGGCATGCTCGACACACCGCGCACCACCCTGGTGGCCGCGGTGCTGGAGCGCAACCAGATGAACTGGATCCACTGCGGTGACTCGCGTCTGTACATCGTGCGCGACGGCGAGCTGCTCACCCGCACGCGCGACCACTCGTACATGGAACAGCAGGCCCACCTGGGCAAGGCCACCGAGCACATCAACCGCAACATTCTTTTCACCTGCCTGGGCTCTCCGGCCAAGCCGGTGTACGACATTTCGGGTGCGCTGCAACTGCAGCAGGGGGACCGGGTGCTGCTGTGTTCCGACGGTCTCTGGGGCACGGTCAAAGACGCGGAGATCGTGTCCGAGCTCTCGAAAAACTCGCTGGAACAGGCGGTGCCCGAGCTCGTGGAGTTGGCGCTCAAGCGTGGCGGGCCGCGTTGTGACAACGTGACCGTGCTGGCCATGGAGTGGGAAACACCCGACGAATTCCAGACCACGCGCGTGTCCACCGAAGACATCGAGGACGGCGTGTTCGCCTCCACCATCCAGTCGGGCGTGGCCGATCCGACCATTGAAGACATGGACGACGAGGAGATCGAGAAATCGATCGCCGAAATCAACGAGGCGATCCGGCGCACCGCCGAAAAGAACTCTTGACCCCCCGCGCCGCCTGCGGCGTCACCCCCCAGGGGGCAACGCGAGAGGCCCGGCGAAGCCGGTTCCTCCGCGTTCTGGGTTGAATCCTTTGGCGCTCCGGCGGCCCCCTCCGTAACAATACGACCACCTTTTTTTTGAGATTCCCATGACAGATTTCATTCGACCCGGCCACCGGGCCGCCGACGCCCTGCGCCCGGTGCGCATCACCCGGGGGTTCACCATCCACGCCGAAGGTTCGGTGCTGATCGAGTTTGGCGACACCAAGGTGCTGTGCACCGCCTCGGTGGAGGAAAAGGTGCCACCGCACAAGCGCGGCAGTGGCGAAGGCTGGGTCACGGCCGAATACGGCATGTTGCCACGCGCCACCCACACCCGCAGCGACCGCGAGGCCGCCAAGGGCAAGCAGAGCGGGCGCACGCAGGAAATCCAGCGCCTGATCGGCCGCTCGTTGCGGGCGGTGTTTGATCTCAAGGCGCTGGGCGAACGCACCATTTCGCTGGACTGCGATGTGTTGCAGGCCGATGGCGGCACCCGCACCGCGAGCATCACCGGCGCCTTCATCGCGGCACACGACGCGGTGACCCAACTGCTGGCCGAAGGCAAGATCGCCGCCTCGCCGATCAAGGACCATGTGGCCGCCATCTCGGTCGGCATCCTGCAGGGGATACCGCTGCTGGACCTGGAATACGTGGAAGATTCGGCCTGCGACACCGACATGAACGTGGTGATGACCGGCTCTGGCCACTTTGTGGAAGTGCAGGGCACGGCCGAGGGCGTGGCCTTCAGCCGCCAGGAAATGGACGCCTTGCTGGCGCTGGCTGAAAAGGGTGTGGCCGAACTGGTGGCGCTGCAGAAGCAGAGCCTCGAAGCATGAAGCCCCCATGCTGCGGCCTGTGACCATGCGACTCGTTCTGGCGTCCAACAACAAGGGCAAGCTCGCCGAGCTGCAGGCGCTGTTTGCGCCGCTCGGTGTGGAACTGGTGCGCCAGTCTGATCTGGGCATCCCGGAAGCGCCCGAGCCACACCGCACCTTCATTGAAAACGCCCTGGCCAAGGCGCGCCATGCCGCACGCGTGAGCGGTCTGCCCGCACTGGCCGATGATGCGGGTCTGTGCGTGGAGGCGTTTGGCGGTTTGCCCGGCGTGGACACCGCCTACTACGCCACGCAGTTCGGCTACGAGAAGGGTGACGCCAACAACGTGCGCGCCCTGCTGGAGCAGATGGCCCAGGTGGATGACCGCCGCGCTGCCCTGGTCAGCACCCTGGTGGCGGTGCGCAGTGCCGACGATCCCGAACCGCTGGTGGCCAGCGGCCGTGCGCCGGGGCTGATCACGCGCGAGCCCATCGGTGACAACGGTTTCGGTTTCGATCCGGTGATGTATCTGCCGCAGTTTGGCTGTACCTTCGCCCAGCTGAGCGACGAAAAGAAGAACGCCAACAGCCACCGCGGAAAAGCGGCGCAGCAGATGCTGGAACTGATGCGCGAACGGTGGATGGCATGAAGCCCTCTGTGCCTCCTTCGGCGTCACCCCCCAGGGGGCGACACCAGCCGCTCGGTGATGTCGGTTTTGCGGTGTCCTTGCCATGAACGCTGCCTCCGACCGCCTCAAACACTGGATGCGCCCGGGCACGCTGCAGCTGCAGGGCCTGCCGCCGCTCTCGCTCTACATCCATCTGCCCTGGTGCTTGAAGAAGTGTCCTTACTGCGACTTCAACTCGCACGAATGGAGCGCCACCAGCCAACCCGGCCAGGCCCTGCCCGAACAGGCCTACCTGGACGCGCTGCGCGCCGATCTGGAAGCCGCCTTGCCGCTGATCTGGGGCCGCGCGGTGCACAGCGTGTTCATTGGCGGCGGCACGCCCAGCCTGTTTTCACCCGAGGCCATCGACCGCCTGCTGGGTGACGTGCGTGCCTTGCTGCGGCTGGATGCCGACGCCGAAATCACGCTCGAAGCCAACCCGGGCACCTTTGAGAAGGACCGCTTCCGCGCGTTCCGCCAGGCCGGCGTGACCCGCCTGTCGATCGGGGTGCAGAGCTTCAACGACGCGCACCTGAAAGCGCTGGGCCGGGTGCACGACCGCGCCCAGGCCATCGCCGCGGTGGAAGAGGCGGCGCAGGCCTTCGACACCTTCAACCTCGACATCATGTACGCGCTGCCGGGGCAGACGCTGGCGCAGTGCGAGGAAGACATCCGCACCGCGCTGTCGTTCCAGCCACCGCACATCTCGATCTACCACCTGACCATCGAACCGAACACCGTGTTCGCCAAATTCCCGCCCCAGGTGCCGCAGGACGACGACGCCTACGCCATGCTCGACCGCATCACCGAGCTCACCGCGGTGCAGGGGCTGGAGCGTTACGAGGTATCGGCCTACGCACGCGCGGGCCACCGCTGCTGGCACAACCTGAACTACTGGCAGTTTGGCGACTACCTGGGCATTGGCGCGGGCGCACACAGCAAACTCAGCTTCGCCCACCGCGTGGTGCGCCAGGTGCGCGCGCGCGAGCCACGCCTGTACATGGACAAAGCGCGCGCGGGCGATGCGGTGGTGAGTGCGGAAGAGGTGGCGCGGCGCGATCTGCCGTTCGAGTACATGCTCAACGCGCTGCGCCTGCGCCACGGTTTCGAGCTGCAGCAGTTCATGGACCGCACCGGGCTGCCGCTCTCCAGCATCCAGGGCGCGCTGGACCGCGCCGTGCAGCAGGGGCTGATCGAGTCGGCCGGTGGTGTGGTGGCGCCGACCGAGCGCGGTTTTGATTTCCTCAGCGATCTGCAGGGCCTGTTTCTGGCGGACTGACCGGTTTCCGGCCCGCAGCATGGGCCCCTGAAAGCAAAAAACCGGCACGGGGCCGGGTTCTGCTGTGTTGGCGGAGAGCCAGGGATTCGAACCCTGGAACCCTTGCGGGTTGCCGGTTTTCAAGACCGGTGCAATCGACCACTCTGCCAGCTCTCCAAGCCGGTGATTGTATGTGAGTGCTGAAGGGGCAAAAGGGCTCGCTGGATTCCCTCCGTGCCGCGCTCACTGGAGTACCTTCGCCCTCCGGGCTGCGGTGCGAGCTTGCTTGGGAGCGGCCCGGCGCTGCGCTCATGCCATCGCGGCGGGTTCCAGCAGCATGCCGCGCTGTTCGATGAAACGCACGACCTCGGCCACGCCGTCCAGCGTCTTGAGGTTGGTCATCACCCAGGGGCGGCGCGTGGTGTCGGGCCGCATGCGCGCGGTGTCGGCTTTCATCACTTCCAGGTCGGCGCCCACGTAGGGGGCGAGGTCGGTCTTGTTGATGACGAAGAGGTCGCTCTTGGTGATGCCGGGGCCGCCCTTGCGGGGGATTTTTTCGCCCGCGGCCACGTCGATCACGTAAATGGTGAGGTCGCTCAGCTCGGGGCTGAAGGTCGCGGCCAGGTTGTCGCCGCCGCTCTCCACGAACACGATGTCGGCGTTGGGGTATTCGCCCAGCATGCGGTCGATCGCTTCGAGGTTGATGGAGCAGTCTTCGCGGATGGCGGTGTGCGGGCAGCCGCCGGTTTCGACGCCCATGATGCGGTCGGCGGGCAGCGCGCCGCTGACCGTGAGCAGGCGCTGGTCTTCCTTGGTGTAGATGTCGTTGGTGATGGCGATCAGGTCGTAGCGATCGCGCATGGCTTTGCAGAGCATTTCCAGCAGGGTGGTCTTGCCCGAGCCCACCGGGCCGCCGATGCCCACGCGCAGTGGGGGGAGCTTCTTGGTGCGGTTCGGGATGTGGTGCAGGGCGGTCATGGGTGTACCTTGGTGGGGGCTTCGATTCTTCGACAGGCTCAGGATGCGCGGATTTCAGCCCGAGCGGGGAAAGTCAGGACCTGAAGAGTCTGGAATATTGGGTTTCGTGGCGGGCCGAGTGGATGGCCAGCAGCGGCGTGAAGGCCTGGCGGGTGTCATCGGTGAGCGTCATGGCGTGGTCCACCGCGGCGGGCACCTCCAGCGCCAGCCGCGCGAGCATGCGCTGGCCCGCGCTCTGGCCCAGTGGCACCGACTTGATGGCCGCCTGCACCATGTTCTCGGCCCAGCCGAAGGCGAAGCCGATCAGGCTGTCGCGCACCGCGGCGTTTGTGCTGGCGGCCGCGCAGGCCATGGCCACGGGGTAGCTGGCCGGGTTCAGTTGGGCCGATTGCAGGCGCTGAAACACGCCCGCGCCCAACTCGCCGAGGTTGCGCGCCCATTCGAGCAGCGAGCGGCCCATCTGCTCGGTCTGCAGGCGGAATTCGGCGGTTTCGCGGGTCTGCAGCACCCAGGCGTTGAGCGTGTGGATGCGCTCCAGATCGCCCTGGCGCCAGGCGGGGATGGCCTGCGCCACCACGGCGAGGTCGGCGCGCGCCAGGCCCAGGTGCAGCTGGTCTTGCAGCCACCGTGTGGCACTGGCTTCGTCGCTCACCTGGCCCGCGTCCACCGCGGCTTCCAGCCCTTCGGAGTAGGAGAAGCCGCCCACCGGCAGCGCGGGCGAGGCCAGCCACAGGATCTGCAGCAGCCCGGCTGCGGAACGCGACGGTTGCGCCGCGCCAGCCGGTTCAGCCGTGCGCATGGCCCTTGGCGTGGCCGTGATCGTGGCCATGCCCGTGGTCGTGCCCCCCAGCCGGTGGGTGCGCGCCATAGGCGCCAGCTTCGGGCTCGAAGGGTTCGCGGGTTTCCACCACCGTGAGGTGCATGGCGCGCAGCATGTCGGCCAGCACGTGGTCGGGCTCGATCTTGAGGTGGTCGGGTTGCAGCTCGATGGGCACGTGGCGGTTGCCCAGGTGGTAGGCGGCGCGCATGAGGTCGAAGGCGCCGTCGTGTGTGTGGCCGTGGTGGTGGTCGGTGCAGGCGGTGATGCGCAGCACGGCTTGCGGCGCGGCCACCACGCGCAGGAGCGAGCCGTCCTGGGTGATCAGCACATCGCCGCCGCGCACCACGGTGCCGCGCGGCAGGAAAACGCCCACATTGCGGCCGTCGGACGCGGTGGCGTCAAAACGGCTCTTCTGGCGCACATCCCAGTCCAGTTCGATGTGCGCGGCACGGCGCACCAACGCAGGGGCGAGGCCCTGGGCCTGGGGGATGAGCTTGGAAGCTTGAAGCATGAATAACAGAGGTTGAGATGGTCAGAACAAGAAGTATCGCTGCGCCATCGGAAGTTTGCTGGCGGGCTCGCAAGTCAGCAGCACGCCGTCGGCCCGCACGGTGTAGCGCTGCGGGTCGATCTCCATTTTCGGCAGGTAGCGGTTGTGCACCATGTTCGCCTTGGTGATGCTGCGGCAGCCCTGCACGGCCACGGTGGTTTTCTGCAGGCCGTAGCGCTCGCCCACGCCCGCGGTCAGACCCGCTTGCGAGATGAAAGTGAGGCTGCCGCGCGCCAGCGAGCGACCGAAGCTGCCAAACATGGGCCGGTAGTGCACCGGCTGCGGCGTGGGGATGGAGGCGTTGGGGTCGCCCATGGCGGCCAGCGAGATCGTGCCGCCCTGCACCACGAGCGCCGGCTTGACGCCGAAGAAGGCCGGTTTCCAGACCACGATGTCGGCCCACTTGCCCACTTCGAGCGAACCCACGGTGTGCGCGATGCCGTGGGCGATGGCCGGGTTGATGGTGTATTTGGCGATGTAGCGCTTGACGCGGAAGTTGTCGTTGCGGCTGCTGTCTTCGGGCAGGGTGCCGCGCTGGCTTTTCATCTTGTCGGCCGTCTGCCAGGTGCGGATCACCACCTCGCCCACGCGGCCCATGGCCTGGCTGTCGCTGCTCATGATGCTGATGGCGCCCATGTCGTGCAGCATGTCTTCGGCCGCGATGGTCTCGCGGCGGATGCGGCTCTCGGCGAAGGCCAGGTCTTCGGGGATGGCGGCGTCCAGGTGGTGGCAGACCATGAGCATGTCCACATGCTCGTCGAGCGTGTTGACGGTGTAGGGCATGGTCGGGTTGGTGCTGGAGGGCAGGAAGTTGGCCTCGCCCACCACGCGGATGATGTCGGGCGCGTGGCCGCCGCCCGCGCCCTCGGTGTGGAAGGCGCAGAGCGTGCGGCCCTTGGTGGCCGCGATGGTGTTCTCGACAAAGCCCGACTCGTTGAGCGTGTCGCTGTGGATCGCGACCTGCACGTCGGCCGCTTCGGCCACGTCCAGGCAGTTGCTGATGGCCGAGGGCGTGGTGCCCCAGTCTTCGTGCAGCTTCAGGCCGATGGCGCCCGCGTCCACCTGCTCGTGCAGGGCCTCGGGCCGGCTGGCGTTGCCCTTGCCCAGGAAGCCCAGGTTCATGGACAGGCCGTCGGCCGCCTGCAGCATGCGCTCGATGTGCCAGGGGCCGGGTGTGCAGGTGGTGGCGAAGGTGCCGGTAGCCGGCCCGGTGCCGCCGCCGAGCATGGTGGTGACGCCAGAGGCCAGGGCCTCGTCCACCTGTTGCGGGCAGATGAAGTGGATGTGGCTGTCGATACCGCCGGCGGTGACGATGTGGCCTTCGCAGCTGATGATCTCGGTGCCCGGGCCGATGACGATGTCCACGCCCGGCATGGTGTCGGGGTTGCCGGACTTGCCGATGGCGGCAATGCGGCCGTCCTTGAGGCCGATGTCGGCCTTGACGATGCCCCAGTGGTCGATGATGAGCGCGTTGGTCAGTACCGTGTCCATCGCGCCCTGCGCCCGGGTTCTTTGCGACTGCGCCATGCCGTCGCGGATGGTCTTGCCGCCGCCGAACTTGGCCTCTTCGCCGTAGCCGCCGGCGGCCAGGGTGAAGTCTTTTTCCACTTCCACGATCAGGCCGGTGTCGGCCAGTCGCACACGGTCGCCCACGGTGGGGCCGAACATGTCGGCGTAGGCGCTGCGGGGGATGGTTGCCATGGTCTCAGCTCTTTCTCTGTTTTTCTTAGACGGCGCCCTGCACCAGGCCACGGAAACCGATGACGACGCGGTCGCCCGCATAGTCCACCAGCTCCACGGTGCGTTGTTGTCCGGGCTCGAAACGCACGGCCGTGCCCGAAGCGATGTTCAGCCGCATGCCTTTCGCGGCGGCGCGGTCGAAGTCCAGCGCGCCGTTGGTTTCGGCAAAGTGGTAGTGCGAGCCCACCTGCACCGGCCGGTCGGCCGTGTTCTGCACCACCAGCGTGAGCGTGCGGCGGCCGGGGTTGAGGGCGTGCTCGCCCGCGTCGGTGAAGAGTTCGCCGGGGATCATGGCCACGCCCTCACTTCTTCGACAGCCAGACCGCCAGCGCGATCAGACCGGCCACCGCCACAAAACCCAGCGCATCGGTGGCATGCCAGTGGCTGCCAAACAGACCATGGCCGTCGTGGGCGAAGGCGGGCAGGGCGGACAAGGAGGCAATGGCGAGCAGTGTTTGGGATTTCATTCGATTGCTCCAGAAGAAACGGTTGAGCGAAGTGTCTGGTTCCAGGATGCGGTGGAACCGGCTCCGCCGGGCCACTCGCATCGCCCCCTGGGGGGTGACGCGCGCAGCGCGGCGCGGGGGGATCAAGTGATCGGCGTGTGCACCGTCACGAGCTTCGTACCGTCCGGAAACGTGGCCTCCACCTGGATGTCCGGGATCATCTCGGCGATGCCTTCCATCACGTCGTCGCGCGTGAGCACGTTGCGGCCTTCGCTCATGAGCTGGGCCACGGTCTTGCCGTCGCGCGCACCCTCCATCACGGCGGCCGAGATCAGGGCCACGGCTTCGGGGTAGTTGAGCTTCAGGCCACGCGCCTTGCGCCGCTCGGCCAGCAAGGCGGCGGTGAAGAGCAGCAGCTTGTCTTTTTCACGCGGAGTCAGTTCCATGATTGAGGCTGGAGCAAGGTGTGTGCCGGGACGGTGGATCAGTATGCCTTTGCCCGGCGGTTCCGGGTATCCGGCACATGGCGTATGGCGCATGGCACGAAAGCTGCACTTTGCCCAGAGTGAACGCCCCGCCCGACAACGCCACCGATCCCACGCCCGGCAGACCCGAGCCGGTGCAACGCATCATCAAGGTGCGCCGCGACTACAACAGCTGGGTCGGCAGCGAGACCATGGAAGACTACGCGCTGCGCTACACGCCGCAGCGCTTTCGCAAGTGGAGCGAATGGCGCGTGGCCAACACCGCGTTCGGCGCGGCCTCGTTCCTGATCCTCGAAGCGGTAGGCGCCACGCTGCTGGTGCAGTACGGCTTCATCAACGCCGCGCTGGCCATCCTGGTCACCGGGCTGATCATCTTCCTGGCCGGCCTGCCCATCAGCGTGTACGCCGCGCGCTACGGGGTGGACATGGACCTGCTCACGCGTGGCGCGGGCTTTGGCTACATCGGCTCCACCATCACCTCGCTGATCTACGCCTCGTTCACCTTCATCTTCTTCGCGCTCGAAGCGGCGGTGATGGCCTACGCGCTGGAGCTGGCGCTGGACATTCCGCCCGCCTGGGGCTACCTGATCTGCGCGCTGGTGGTGATCCCGCTCGTGACCTACGGGGTCTCGGTCATCAGCCGCTTCCAGGTCTGGACCCAACCGCTCTGGCTGGTGATGATGTTGGTGCCTTTTGGGGCGGTCTGGGTGCTCGATCCCGGTGCGTTCAGCAATGTGGTGCACTACGGCGGGGAATCGGGCGCCGGCGCGGTGTTTGACTGGCACTTGTTTGGTGCGGCGCTCACGGTGGGCATCGCGCTCATCACCCAGATGGGCGAACAGGCCGACTACCTGCGCTTCATGCCGGCGCCCGAAAAAGGCCGGGCCTGGCGCTGGTGGGTCGGCGTGCTGGCCGGTGGGCCGGGCTGGGTGATCCTGGGGGTCTTGAAGATGCTGGGCGGCGCGCTGCTGGCCTACCTGGCCCTCAGCCACATGGTGCCGCCCGACCGCGCGGTGGACCCGAACCAGATGTACCTGGCGGCCTACGAATACGTGTTCCCGAAGGTCGGCTGGGCGGTGGCGGCCACGGCGCTGTTCGTGGTGGTGTCGCAGCTCAAGATCAACGTCACCAACGCCTACGCCGGCTCGCTGGCCTGGAGCAACTTCTTCTCGCGCCTCACCCACAGCCACCCGGGCCGCGTGGTCTGGGTGGTGTTCAACACCTTGATCGCCTTCATGCTGATGGAGATGAACGTGTTCCAGGCGCTGGGCGAGGTGCTGGGCCTGTACAGCAACCTCGCCATCGCCTGGATCATGGCCGTCGTCGCCGACCTGGTGATCAACAAGCCGCTGGGCTGGAGCCCGCCGGGCATCGAGTTCAAACGCGCGCACCTGTACGACATCAACCCCGTGGGCGTGGGCGCCATGGGCCTGGCCTCGGCGCTGTCGATCGCGGCCCACATGGGGCTGATGGGCGCGTCGGCCCAGGCCTTTTCAGCGGTGATCGCGATGGTGACGGCGCTGATCGCTTCGCCACTGATTGCATGGGCGACGCAGGGGCGCTATTACATCGCCCGACAAGGCGAAGCCTGCCGGGCGCAGTCGTGCGAGGGCTGCGATGCGCGAGGGGCAGCCCACCCAGAAACACCGCGGAACGGGCTTCGCCCGGCCGCAGGTGTTGCCCCCCTTGAGGGGGGTGACGCCGCAGGCGGCGCGGGGGGGGTCCTCAAGTGCGTCATTTGCGAGCGCGAATACGAAGCGCCCGACATGGCCCACTGCCCGGCCTATCAGGGCGCCATCTGCTCGTTGTGCTGCACGCTGGACGCGCGCTGCGGTGACCTGTGCAAACCCCACGCACGCCTCTCGGTGCAATGGCAGGGGGCCTTGCGCACCGTGTTGCCGCGCCGCGTCTGGCCCTACCTAGAAGCGGGCCTGGCGCACTACCTGTTGATCATGGGGGTGATCGCGCCCGTGCTCGCCGCGGTGCTGGGGCTGCTCTACCGGCAGCAGGTGGAGGGCCTGGGCGAGGGCCTGCAGGCCGTGGCCGACACCGGCCTGGTCGACGCGGCGCTGCGCTCGGGCTTCCTGCGCGTCTACGCCGTGCTGCTGCTGATCGCGGCCACCGTGGCCTGGTGGCTGGTGCTGGCGCACAAGAGCCGCGAGGTGGCGCAGGAAGAGTCGAACCGGCAGACCCGGCTGCTCATGCACGAGATCGACTCGCACCGCCGCACCGACGAAGCGCTGCAGCAGGCCCGGCGCGCCGCCGACCAGGCCAACCAGGCCAAGACGCGCTACATCAGCACCATCAGCCACGAGCTGCGCACGCCGCTCAACAGCATCCTCGGCTACGCCCAACTGCTGCAGGAAGACACCGGCATGGCGCCGCACCGCGCGCAGGCCATCCGCGTGATCCACCGCGGGGGCGAACACCTGCTCTCGCTGATCGAAGGCACGCTGGACATCGCCCGCATCGAGTCCGGCAAGCTCGCGCTGGACGTGCGGCCCATGGCCTTTGCCGGCGCCATGCAGGAGGTGGCCAGCATGTTCGAGCTGCAGGCCGCGGCCAAGGGCCTGCGCTTCGTGTTCGACAGTGGCAGCCGCCTGCCCGACGCCGTGCGCGCCGATGAAAAACGCCTGCGCCAGATCCTCATCAACCTGCTGGGCAACGCGGTGAAGTTCACCCACGCGGGCGAGGTGCGCCTGCGCGTGACGCACGCCCGCGAGATGGCGCAGTTCGAGGTGCACGACACCGGCCCCGGCATGAGCGCGCTCGACCTGGAGCGCGTGTTCGAGCCCTTCGCGCGCGGGCAGAACGACGCTTCGCTGGCCGCCGCCTCCGGCGCCGGCAGCTCCGGCACCGGCCTGGGCCTGACCATCGCCAAGATGCTCACCGACCTCATGGGCGGCGAGATGACGGTGCGCAGCACGCCGGGGCAGGGCTCGGTTTTCACCGTGCGCCTGTTCCTGCCCGAACTGCACGGTGTGGCGCTGCCGCGCCCGGCCACCGCGCCCCTGTGCAGCGGCTACGCCGGCGAGCGCCGCCGGCTGCTGGTGGTGGACAACGAAGAGGCCGACCGCGAGCTGCTGCAGCGCTGGCTGGCGCCACTGGGTTTCGAGGTGATGCTGGCCACCAGCGGCCTGGACGCGCTGCGCCTGCTCGACGACCTGCAGCCCGGCGCACCGGGCGCCCCCCACGCCATCTTCATGGACCTGGCCATGCCCGGCATCGACGGCTGGGAGACCCTGCGCCGCCTGCGCGCGCGCGGCTGGGCCGGCGTGCCGCTGGCCATCGTCTCGGCCAACGCTTTCGACAAAGGGCTGGACAACGACCTCGGCCACCAGCCGCAGGACTTTTTTGTCAAACCCGTGCGGCGCGACGACCTGCTCGCCTGGCTCGGCCAGCGGCTCGGTCTGGCCTGGATTGCGGCCGAGCCCGCGCCCGTTGCCGTGGACCCGGCGCCCCTGCCGGCTGGTGGCGCCAGCGCAGGGGCCACCAGCCCCGCCGAGCTGGCGCCGCTGCTCGAACTGGTGCGCCTGGGCTACTACAAAGGCATCGTGAACTGGCTCGACGACTGGGTGGGCCTGCGCCCCGAGCAGGCCGACTTCGCCCAGGGCCTGCGCACCCTGGCGCGCGAGTTCCGCTTTGAAGCCATCGAGCAGCGGTTGCTGCAGCCGCACAGCGACCACCCGATACTGCCCGGCGCGCCATGAACACCTCCTTGCCGACACCCGAACCGCTGAGCGCGCCCCTGCCGTCGCTGGACGCGCTGGTCGTGCTCATCGTGGACGACGTGCCCGACAACGTCGCCCCGCTGCACGACGCGCTCGACGAAGCCGGCTACACCGTGCTGGTGGCGCTCGACGGCGAGTCCGCCATCCGCCGCGCCACCCAGGCTCTGCCCGACGTGGTGCTGCTCGACGCGGTCATGCCCGGCATCGACGGCTTCGAGGTGGCGCGCCGCCTCAAGGCCGACCCGGCCACGGCGCAGATTCCCATCATCTTCATGACCGGCCTCACCGAAACCGAGCACCTGGTGGCCGCGCTCGACGCCGGTGGTGTGGACTACGTGACCAAACCCATCAAGCCGCGCGAGGTCATGGCGCGCATGGGCGTGCACCTGCGCACCGCGCGCCACGCGCGCCAGGGCGCCCTGGAGCGCAGCCAGGCCCGCTACGCGCTCGACGCCTTCGGCTACGCCACCATCACCGTGCGCGAGAGCGACGGCCGCCTGATGTGGCAGACCCCGCTGGCGCGCGAGCTGCTGCAGCGCTACTGCGGCACCACCGCGCCCGACACACCACCCGCCGTGCTGCAGTGGCTGCGCCGCCACCTGCAGGACGCCCGGGCCCAGTGCGAGCCGCCGCGCCTCACGCTCGACCACGGCCCGCGCCGCCTCACCTTCCGGCTGCACCAGCGCGTGGGCGATCAGGACGGTGCCGAGAGCATCGAAGCGCCGGGCGAGGGCGGCGACTGGCTGATCGTGATGCAGGAAACCTCGGACGCCAGCGTGCTCGAAGCCATGGGCCAGGCCTTCGGCCTGACCGCGCGCGAGGCCGAAGTCCTGTACTGGGTGGCCAAGGGCAAGATCAACCGCGACATCGGCGACATCCTGGGCGCCAGCCCCGCCACGGTGAAGAAACACCTGGAGCGCATCTACGCCAAGCTCGGCGTGGAAACCCGCACCGCGGCGGCGGCGATGGCGATCAACCGCGTGCCGCTGCTGCAGCCGCAGCATGGGGGGTGATCGAAGTACCGCGCCAGCGGGCAGTCAATCCGGCTTGTGGCCCGCTTCGATCTGCTTGATCACGCGGTCGAAGTCGCTTTCAAACAACCGGTCTTGCACGATGCGGTACTTCTCGAACTCCGTTTCGGCGTGGGCCTTGGCGATTTCCGCTGACACCTTGCCGGCGTCCCGCAGGATCTCCCGGTCCCAGAGTTTCAGGAAACCGCTCAAGCGTTCTTGCCTTGGGGCGCGCCTTCCCAGTGGGTCAAGCCCATGTTGTCCTTTTTGTGGTCCGCGCGGTCCACGATCACCTCCGCCGCTGTCTGCCCGTGAATGGCGTAGTGCAGCTTGTTTTGCACGGCAGCAAAGAAGCGCTGGGTTGCCGTGGCCGAAGCGTCGTAGTCCAGCGCCGTGGCGTAGATGTCGGTGATCTTTTGGTAGAACTTGCGTTCAGAGATCCGGATTTCCCGGATTTTTTCCAACTGCCGCTCAAAGAATTCCTCGGTCAGCACGCTGCCGCCGCTCTTGAGGCGCTCGGCGTCCATCACCCACCCTTGAATCGTGTAGTCCTTGACGATCTGGTTGGCCCACTTGCGGAACTGCACGGCCCGTTCGTTTTCGATCTTGAAGCCCACGGCAATGATGGCCTGCAGGCTGTAGTGCTTGACTTGGTAGTTCTTGCCGTCAGCAGCAGTTGTTAAGTACGGCTTAACAACTGCCACCTCATCCAGCTCGTTGTCGGCAAACACCCGCTTCAAGTGCTGGTTGATGGCCGGCACCGACACGTCGTACAGCGTGGCCATCATCTTCTGCGTGAGCCAGAGGTTTTCGTCCTCGTAGCGCATCTCCACACTGGCGCTGCCGCCAGCCGTGGCCGCGATGAAGGTCAGGTACTCCGCCGCCGACGAGCGGACGAGGGAGATCTCTTTCTGTTTCGAGGTGGCTGAAGGGGTTTTCTTGCTCATGACCAATGCCGCTGTCTTGTGTTTGGTGTGGCGAATCATGATAGCCAAGGCTCCAGCAGCCGGCCTGGGGAATAGGGGCAATGTGCCCGGACATGGGGAGCCGCGGGGCTGACCACCCCATTTTCACGACGGCCGTGAACCTTGCAAATCAGGAACCAGTTTCCAGAATTGCAAGGATGAGCAGGGCGCTCGGACCCCTTCCAGCCGCCCCAGGCCCCCGCATACGCCACCCGGCGTACATACGCCCTCCAGGCTTCTCCATAGCATCCCCCTGTCCGCTGTGAATCCCTCTTTCAAGGGCGGTTCGGCGGCAAGGTCCACCCATCAACCGGATGTTTTTAGAACCCCCTGGAGAAGCGCCATGATGCAACGTCGATTCACCCTCAAAGCCCTGACGGTCGCCACCGCCCTGGGCGCTTTCGGCCTCTCGGCCCACGCGGCCGACACGATCAAGGTCGGTGTGCTGCACAGCCTGTCGGGCACGATGGCCATTTCGGAAACCGTGCTGAAAGACGTGGCCCTGATGACGATCGACGAGATCAACGCCAAGGGCGGCGTGCTGGGCAAGAAGCTGGAGCCCGTGGTGGTCGACCCCGCTTCCAACTGGCCGCTGTTCGCCGAAAAGGCCAAGCAGCTGATCGACCAGGACAAGGTGGCCGCCGTGTTCGGCTGCTGGACCTCGGTCTCGCGCAAGTCGGTGCTGCCGGTGTTCGAAGAGAAGAACAGCCTGCTGTTCTACCCGGTGCAGTACGAAGGCGAAGAGCTGTCCAAGAACGTGTTCTACACCGGCGCCGCGCCCAACCAGCAGGCCATCCCCGCCGTGGAGTACCTGATGAGCAAAGACGGCGGCTCGGCCAAGCGCTGGGTGCTGCTGGGCACCGACTATGTGTACCCGCGCACGACCAACAAGATCCTGCGCGCCTTTCTGAAAGCCAAGGGCGTGAAGGAAGAAGACATCATGGAGGAGTACACCCCCTTCGGTCACTCCGACTACCAGACCATCATCGCCAACATCAAGAAGTTCGCGGCCGCTGGCAAGAAGACGGCCGTGGTCTCCACCATCAACGGCGATTCCAACGTGCCGTTCTACAAGGAGCTGGGCAACGCCGGCCTGTCTGCCAAGGACGTGCCGGTGGTCGCCTTCTCGGTGGGTGAAGAAGAGCTGCGCGGCGTGGACACCAAGCCGCTGGTGGGCCACCTGGCCGCCTGGAACTACTTCATGAGCGTGAAGAACCCGACCAACGCCGAGTTCACCAAGAAGTGGGCCGCCTACGCCAAGGCCAAGGGCATCGCCGGCCACAAGGACAAGCCGCTGACCAACGACCCGATGGAAGCCACCTACATCGGCATCAACATGTGGGCGCAGGCGGTCGAGAAGGCCAAGTCCACCGACACCGACAAGGTGATCGCCGCCATGGCCGGCCAGACCTTCAAGGCACCAGGTGGCTTCACGTCCACCATGGACAAGGAAAACCACCACCTGCACAAGCCGGTGTTCATCGGTGAGGTGAAGGCCGACGGCCAGTTCAACGTGGTCTGGAAGACGCCGGGCCCGGTGGTCGCCGATCCGTGGAGCGACTACATCGCCGAGAACAAGGGCAAGAAGAACATGCCGATGGTGAAGTAAGCACCCCCCGCGCGCCTTCGGCGCTCCCCCCTCTCTCGCCTTCGGCGGGAGGGGGGCGACACCTGGGGCCGGCGGAGCCGGACCCTCGGTGTCCCTGGGTTTCGGCGTGGTTGGCGTTGGCCTTGCGGATCTGTTTGCGCACCGTGCGTGGCCTGGTATTTGGTTGAGGAACTTCCATGAAATTTCATTGGCTCCGGCTTCTGGGGCTGGGGTTGGCGCTGTGGCTTGGCATGGGTGCCGCCCATGCGCTCACGCCGGCCGACGCGCTGGCGCTGGTGGCGGGTGAGACGGACGACCGCATCACCACCCTGAACCGCCTGGCGTCCGGCAGCGATGACAAGGCCGCGGCCCTGATCCAGGCCATGGCCGACGAGCGCGTGCGCGTGGTCGGCGAGCGGGTGCTCATGGTGCAGGGCGAGAGCGCGGTGGACGCCGTGACCGGCGAGGCCCTGGCCAGCGTGCCCGAAGAGGCCGAAGACGTGATGGTCAACAACCGCCTGCGCAGCGCCATGGAAACGGCGCTGGCGGGCATGCAGCTGTTTGGCGCGCCGCCCGAGCGCCAGCGCGAAGCGGCCCAGAGCCTGCAGCGCAACGCCTTCGACGAGCCCGACGCGTCGCAGCTGCCGCTGATCGACAAGGCCCTGGCCGGCGAGCTGGATGCGCAGGCGCGCCAGACGCTGGAGCTGGCGCGGGCCGCCGTGCGGCTGGCCAGTGAAGACGAGGCCCAACGCCTGGCCGCCGCCGAGAAGCTGGGCGAGGCGCGCCAGGCCATCGTGCGCCCGCTGCTGCTGCAGCGGCTGGAAACCGAAGAGCGCGCGCCGGTCCAGGCCGCGTTGAAGGCTTCGCTGGCCGCGCTGGACCGCTCGCTGGCCATCAGCAGCGCGCTGGGCCAGGCTTTCACCGGCCTCAGCCTGGGCAGCATCCTGCTGCTGGCCGCGCTGGGCCTGGCCATCACCTACGGCCTCATGGGCGTGATCAACATGGCCCACGGCGAGCTGATCATGATCGGCGCCTACGCCACCTGGCTGGTGCAGTCGTTCTTCCGCGAGGCGCTGCCCCAGTGGTTCGACTGGTACCTGCTGGTGGCCATGCCGCTGGCCTTCATCGCCTCGGCCCTGGTGGGCGCGGCGATGGAGCGCACCGTGATTCGTTTCCTCTATGGCCGGCCGCTGGAAACGCTGCTCGCTACCTGGGGCATTTCGCTGGTGCTGATGCAGGGCGTGCGCAGCCTGTTTGGCGCGCAGAACGTGGGCGTGGAAAACCCGGGCTGGATGAGCGGCGGCGTGACCCTCATGGGCAACCTCAGCCTGCCCTGGAACCGCATCATCATCATCGGCTTCGCGGTGGCGGTGCTGGTGGGCGTGACGCTGCTGATCGGCAAGACCCGCCTGGGCCTGTTCGTGCGCGGCGTCACACAGAACCGGCCGATTGCCGCGTGCATGGGCGTGAACACCGCGCGCATCGACACCTACGCGTTCGCGCTGGGCTCGGGCATCGCCGGGCTGGCGGGCTGCGCGCTCAGCCAGATCGGCAACGTGGGCCCCGACCTGGGCCAGAACTACATCGTGGACTCGTTCATGGTGGTGGTGCTCGGCGGCGTGGGCCAGATCGCCGGCACGGTGTACGCCGCGCTGGGCCTGGGCGTTCTCAACAAGCTGCTCGAAGGCTGGGCCGGCGCCGTGCTGGCCAAGATCGCGGTGCTGGTCTTCATCATCGTCTTCATCCAGAAGCGGCCGCAAGGGATATTTGCCATGAAAGGCCGGAGTGCTGAAGCATGACCAACATGTCCACACCTCCCGTTCCCGCATCTGTGACGCTGCCGCAAGCCGGCCCCTTGCTCACCCGCACCGGCTGGAGCGCTTTCATCGTGGCCCTGTTGGTGGTCTGCGCCGTGGCGCCGCTGCTCAACCTGTTCGTGCCGGCCGGCAGCGCTTTCCACCTCTCCGACTACATGGTGGGCTTGCTGGGCAAGATCATGTGTTACGCCATCTGCGCGCTGGCCATGGACCTGATCTGGGGCTACACCGGCATCCTCAGCCTGGGTCACGGCCTGTTCTTCGCGCTCGGCGGCTACGTGATGGGCATGTACCTCATGCGCCAGATCGGCACCGATGGCAACTACAAGAGCGAGCTGCCCGACTTCATGGTGTTCCTGGACTGGAAGGAACTGCCCTGGCACTGGGCGCTGTCCGACAGCTTCATCGCCACGCTGCTGCTGATCGTGCTGGTGCCGGGCCTCGTGGCCTTCGTGTTCGGTTACTTCGCTTTCCGCTCGCGCATCAAGGGCGTGTATTTCTCCATCATCACGCAGGCGCTCACCTTCGCCGCGCTGCTGCTGTTCTTCCGCAACGAGACCGGGCTGGGCGGCAACAACGGCTTCACCGATTTCAAGCGCATCCTGGGGCTTCCGATTGCGACGCAGGGCATGCGCATGGCGTTGTTCGTCATCACGGGCCTCACGCTGCTGGGCTTTTTCCTGTGGGCGCGCTGGCTGGTGGGCAGCAAGTTCGGCCGTGTGCTGCAGGCCGTGCGCGACGCCGAGAGCCGCGTCATGTTCTGCGGCTACAACCCGCTGCCCTACAAGCTCACCATCTGGACGATCTCGGCGGTGATGTGCGGCGTGGCCGGCGCGCTGTACGTGCCGCAGGTCGGCATCATCAACCCCGGCGAGATGAGCACCGCCGCCAGCATCGAGATCGCGGTCTGGGCCGCGGTGGGTGGCCGCGCCACGCTGGTCGGCCCCATCATCGGCGCCTTCATCGTCAACGGCGCCAAGAGCTGGCTCACCGTGAGTTTCCCCGAGTACTGGCTGTATTTCCTGGGCGCGCTGTTCATTGCGGTCACGCTGTGGATGCCGCAGGGCGTGGTGGGGTTGGTGAAGAAATTCCGTGGAGCGAAAGCATGACGCCCGACCTGATGGAAGAAGGCGCGCAGCGCTTTGAAAAACTGCAGACCGCGAGTGTGCCGGGTCAGACCGAGTCGGGTGGCCGCAGCGCCGTCTACGGCCGCATCCACACGCCCGGCGCGGTGGACACCACGCACGGCCGCATCCTGTACCTGGAAGACGTGCACGTGAGCTTCGACGGTTTCAAGGCCATCAATGGCCTGAGCCTGGACATCGCGCCCGGTGAGCTGCGTTGCATCATCGGCCCCAACGGCGCCGGCAAGACCACGATGATGGACATCATCACCGGCAAAACCCGGCCCGACAAAGGCCAGGTGTTCTTCGGCAGCACCATCGACCTGCTGCGTTACCGCGAGGCGGAGATCGCCGCCATGGGCATCGGCCGCAAGTTCCAGAAGCCCACGGTGTTCGAGCAGCTCAGTGTGTACGAGAACCTGGAGCTCGCGCTGGCGACCGACAAGCGCGTGCGCCACAGCATGGTGTTTCGCCCCACGGGCGAAGAGAAAGACCGTCTCGGCGAGGTGCTGACCACCATCCACCTCGCCGACAGCGCGGCGCGTTTGGCCGGCAACCTCAGCCATGGCCAGAAGCAGTGGCTGGAGATCGGCATGCTGCTGATGCAGGACCCCAAGCTCTTGCTGCTGGACGAACCGGTGGCCGGCATGACCGACGAAGAAACCGAGCGCACGGCGCAGCTGTTCCTGACGCTCAAGGGCCAACATTCGCTGATGGTGGTGGAGCACGACATGGGCTTCATCCGCACCATCTCGGAGAAGGTCACGGTACTGTGCGATGGGGCTGTGCTGGCCGAAGGCACGCTCGACGAGGTGCAGGCCGATGAACGCGTGATCGAAGTCTATTTGGGCCGTTGAGCCGCACACGGGAAACACCATGAGCCTGCTCGAAGTCAAAGACGTCAACCAGTACTACGGCGGCAGCCACATCCTGCGCAACGTGAGCCTGCAGGCCGAGCTGGGCCAGGTCACGGTGGTGCTGGGCCGCAACGGGGTGGGCAAGACCACGCTGCTGAAATCGCTGATGGGGCTGGTGCCCATCAAGAGCGGCAGCATCACGCTCGATGGCGTCGCGATCACCAGGGCCACGCCCTACGAGCGCGCCCGTCTGGGCATGGGATTCGTGCCGCAGGGGCGCGAGATCTTTGGCCGCCTCACGGTCGAGGAAAACCTGCAGATGGGGCTGGCGACCAAGAAGGGCGGCACGCCGATCCCGGCCGAGCTGTTCGAGCTGTTTCCGGTGTTGAAGCAGATGCTGGGCCGCCGCGGTGGCGACCTCTCGGGCGGGCAGCAGCAGCAGCTGGCCATCGCGCGCGCGCTCGCGGCCGGGCCGAAGCTGCTGATCCTGGACGAACCCACCGAAGGCATCCAGCCCAACATCATCAAGGACATCGGCCGCGTGATCCGCATGCTGGCCGACCGCGGCAACATGGCCATCGTGCTGGTGGAGCAGTACTACGACTTCGCCGAAGCGCTGGCCGACCGCTATGTGGTGATGGAGCGTGGCGAGGTCATCGCCAGCGGCCCGGGCAGCGAGATGCAGGCCAAAGGCGTGCGCCAGCTGGTGGCGATTTAGGCCAGGGCCGCAGGGGCGCAATGGCCGCTATACCGCGGTCACCTTCCCCAGCAGGCCATCGGGGTTCGGTGGCTTGTAGCCGCCGGGCAGCGACACGCCACCGGCCGCGCGCCCGACGTGGCTTTGTTCCCCCAGGCCCGCGTGGATGTCGCTGCTGCGGTAGCGCTCGCGCATGGCCTGCGCGCGCTCCAGCAGGGCCGCGTGGTCGGGGATGCTGTCCTGGTAGCGCTGCAGCACCAGGTGGGCCGATTCGATCAGCTTGGCATTGAGCGTGCGGGTGGCGTCCGCCAGCAGTTTCTCCACCGCGCCCCGCGGGTCGCCCTGGAGGCTCAGCGTCATGGCTTCCTCGGTGAGCTTGAGGATCTGCGCGTGGGCTTCGCGGACGCGGTCGGCGAACTCCGAGCGACCGACCGCCGCGCAGGCCAACAGCTCGGTCAGCGCCTTGCTGGTGCAAAAGCGCAGACCCAGCGTGTCCACGGCCGCGTCCACCTCGTAGAGCTGGATCGAGCGCCGGGCCAGCTGGGTCATGAGGGCAAGCAGGTTGCTGGCCGATTCGAAGTCGAACTCGGGCTGGGAAATGGTCCTGGCCCAGTGCCGCACGTCGTCGAGCGCGCGGGCGGTCTGGTAGGTCTGGATCGACACCAGGGTCTGGGCCATCTCCAGCAGGCGCTGCGGGCGCGGGTTGTCCGGGCTGCGGTCGCGCAGGTGTTCGAGCTGCTCCACGCAGCGCATCAGGCCGCGCTGGTCGTTGTTGTCCAGCCGCTCAAAGGCCAGCAGCAGCAGCGCCTGCGGGTCGTAGAACTTGGAGTCCAGCCCGAGGCGGGTGGCGCGGTCGAGCAGTTCCACGCCCTCTTCGCGGTCCCCGGCGTAATAGGCCATCATGCCGTGCTTGAGCAGCCGGTTGACCGACGAGGGCGTGAGCTGGGTGGACATCCGGAAGGTGGCCAGCGCGTTCTGGAAGTTGCCCAGCTCGAACTGCGCGCGCCCCATCACGTCGTAGGCGTCGGAGTAGCCGGGCTCGGCCTCGATCAGGCCCTCCAGGGTGGTGGTGGCGCGCTGCGGGTAGCCCGCTTCGAGCTGTGCCCGCGCCACGCCCAGGCGGGCCCAGGGCAGGGTCTTGGCCTCCACCACCGCCTCGTAGAGCTTCTGCGCTTCGCTCAGGTGGCCGTTGCGCAGCATCAGCTCGGCGCCAATGCGCGCGGCGTACAGCCAGTACGGCCCGCGGGACTCGAAGCGCTTGCGGCACAGGTCGGCGGCGTGCTCGAAGGCCTCGCGCTCGATGGCGGTGAATATCTCCTTGAGCGCCTGTTTGCGCACCCGCGCCTGGCGGATGCGCTCCACCAGGCCGGCCGCGGTGTGGGGCTTGAGGATGTAGGCGTCCAGCGCCGACTCGGCCGCTTCGGCCACCTTGCTGTACGACGACTCGGACGTGACCATCACGAACACGGTGTAGTAGGGCAGCAGCTGGTTGCGCCGCAGGTCGTCGAGCAGGTCCTGCCCGGTGATTTCCTCGCGCTCGAAATACTGGTCGCAGATCACCACGTCGTAGCTGCCCATCTCCAGCTTGCGGCGCGCGTCGGCCAGCCTGGGGCACTGCACCACCGTGCCCACACCGCACTCGCGCAACTGCGACACCAGGATGGAGCGCGACAGCGGGTTGCTGTCCACCACCAGCGCGCGGGCGTCTTGCAGATCGCTGTAGGTCACGGGCATGGTGTTGGGGTGGGTGGAATGGGCACGGGCAGGGGGGCTTATCTTTCATTCTGCACAGCCTGGCGCGCGCCAAACGCCGGAACTGCGGCGCAAAGCGGGGGCTTTTCTGGCCCGGGATCAGACCCGCCAGATGCGCGGTGGGGTGGCGTCGAGTCCCCAGGCGGCGGGGCGCAGCGCGGCCCAGACCCGCTGCAGGCGGGCCATCAGGGGCTCCACCAGCGGGGCCACGGCGCGCACCACCAGCGTCTGCGGGTTGGGGCAGGTGGCGCCGGCCAGCACCCCGTCGGCCCCGCCGTCGAGCACGGCGCGGGCCACCTCCAGCAGCTGTTCGCGGCGCTCCCGGCTGAAGGCCGTGCCGCAGGCCAGCAGCAGCGTGCCCAGGCAGCGCTGGCCGCCCAGCCCCAGCGGGGAGTCCAGCAGGCGCGAGTCGGCCGCGTCGATGCGCGCCTGCTCCAGCCACAGCCCGGGGATCTCCAGCCGCTGGCTGAAGCTGCCCTGGGTGAACGGCTGGCCGGCCAGGGGCAGGCCGAGCGCGGTCACGTCCCAGGCCATCAGCTCGGCGCCCTCGGTCAGCGTGGCGCGCAGCGTGTTGTGCGCCGTGCAGCCGGGGTAGGCCAGGGCTTCGAGCGGCAGCCATTCCAGCCGCGCGCCGGCGTCCAGCGTGAGCGCCACCCGCTGCGTGGCGGGCAGCCCGTCGGAGGCGTAGAAGCGGGTCGCGCCCGGGGTGCTGATCAGGCCATGGGCGCCACTGCCCACGTGCACCGCCACCTCCAGCACGTCGCCCCCCACCAGGCCACCGGGCGGGTGGATCAGCACGTTGTGGCAGACCGCATCGCCCTCGGGGTAGAGGCTCTTGAAGATGCGCAGCGGGCCGTCGTGTTCGTGCCGCAGCACCGTGCGCTGGGCGGCCAGGCGGTAGTCGAGATTCAGGTGGGCGTGCCAGGGCATGGGAGGAAGTGTAGGGGGCGGGAGCGAGCGGCAGCCCCACCCAGGACACCGCGGAACCGGCTCAGCCGGGCCGCCAGTGTCGCCCCCTGGGGGGTGACGCCGCAGGCGGCGCGGGGGGTCATCTCCTGTGCGCCCAGCCGGTGGTGTGTTTCTCGATGAAGCTGAACAGCTCGTACATCGCCATCGCCATGGCGCCCACCACCAGCAGGCCGCTGAAGGCCAGGCCCATCTGCATCGACGAACCGGCCGAGATCAGCAGGTAGCCGATGCCCTCGTTGGAGGCCGTCATTTCCGACACCGTGGTGCCCACAAACGCCAGTGTGATCGCGACCTTGAGCGAGCCGAAGAAGTAAGGCATGGAGCGCGGCAGGCCGACCTTGGTGAGCACGTCCCAGCGCTTGGCGCCGAGCACACGCAACACGTCTTCCAGCTCGGGCTCCAGCGTGGCCAGGCCGGTGGCGATGTTGACCATGATGGGGAAGAAGCTGATGAGGAAGGCGGTCAGGATCGCCGGGCCGGCGCCGATGCCGAACCACACCACGAGGATGGGCACGAAGGCTGCCTTGGGCAGGGCGTTGAACGCCGTCATGAGCGGGTACACCGACGCATAGGCCAGGCGCGAGCTGCCGATGAGAAAGCCCAGCAGCACGCCCACCACGATGGCGATGCCAAAGCCCGCCATCGTCACCCAGTAGGTGCGCCAGGCGTGGCCGAGGATGGTGGCCTTGTGCTCCAGCGTCTGCTCCCAGATGCGCGAGGGGCTGGGAAAGATGAACTCCGAAACACCGAAACCGCTGGTGATCACCTCCCAGACCACGACGATGGCGATCAGCAGCAGAAAGGGCGACCAGCGTTCGACCTGTTTCTTGTTCATGGTGTGGCACCGTTCATTGGTTGACAGGGCGCCGCAAGGCCCCAATATGCCCCCGCAGTTCATGCACGATGTCCGTGAACTGCGGCGTGTACGTCACCTCCAGGTCGCGCGTGCGCGGGATCTCGATGTCGCGCTTCACCACGAAACGCCCCGGGCTCTTGCTCATGCAATACACCGTGTCGGCCAGGAACACGCTCTCGCGCAGATCATGCGTGACCAGGATGACGTTGAAGCGCTGCGCTTCCCACAGGTCGCGCAGCGTGCACCAGAGCTCTTCGCGCGTGAAGGCGTCGAGCGCGCCGAAGGGCTCGTCGAGCAGCAGCATCTTGGGCTCGTGGATGAGGGCGCGGCAGATGCTGGCGCGCTGCTGCATGCCGCCCGAGAGCTCCCACGGGAACTTCTTCTCCATGCCGCCCAGGCCCACGCTGGCCAGCAGCTTCTTCGCCCGCTCCTCGTATTCCTTGCGCCGGTCCTTGAACTGGCTGCGATACGGCTCGACGATCTCCAGCGGCAGCAGCACGTTGTCGAGCGTGGTGCGCCAGGGCAGCAGCGAAGGCGCCTGGAAGGCCATGCCCGAGATCTTGAGCGGGCCAGTCACGGGCTGGCCGTCGATCCAGATCCGGCCCATGCTCGGCATCTTCAGCCCGGTGGTGAGCTTCATGAAGGTGGACTTGCCGCAGCCCGAGGGGCCGACGATGGCGATGAACTCGCCCTGCTTCACCTGCAGGTTGATGTCTTCGACCGCGAAGACGTTCTGGGCCAGCAGTTCGTCGTTGTAGGCCAGCCAGACCTGGTCGAATTCGACGAAGGACTTGTCGCTGGCGGCGGGCGCGGGGGTGGCTTCTGGCATGGGTGGTTTTGAAAAAAGGCCAGCGGTCACGAAAGGGCGCCCGCCCGCGCCGCAGGCGACGGGCGCGCGCCGGTGCTGTTCGCGGGCGTTATTTCTTGGCGGGCGGCAACACGTTGAGCTCGGCGGCCGGGGGCAGCATGGAGCCGTCCCAGATGGCGGCGGGGTTGATGCGGGTCTTGGTGGCGTAGGCGTCGGACACCTGGGACGCCATCAGCGAGAGCCGCCCGGCATTGACCTGGCCAAAACCTTCCTTGCGCGCGTCGGGGCTGGCCACCACGGAGTCGATCGCGAGCTGCAGGCGGCGCGTTTCCAGCGCCACGTTGATGATGCCGTCGCGCGCCTTCACGGTGTCGATGCCGGCCGCTGGGTTGGCCATGACGTCCCGGGCGCCCTTGGTGAAGGCGCTCAGGAAGGCTTTGATGGCGGCCGGGTTTTCCTTGATCAGCTTGGGGCTGGCGATGATGGCGTTGCCGTAGACCTTCACGCCGTGGTCGGCGTAGGGCAGGATCACCACGTCAGCGGCCTTCACACCACGCGCTTCCAGGTTGAGCAGCGACGTGAACGAGAAACCGGTGATGGCGTCGATGTCGCCGCGCACCAGCATGGTCTCGCGCAGCGGCGGGTCCATCGAGGTCCAGGCGACGTTGCTCACGCCGTTGGCCTTCTGGAAGATCGGGAAGGCCTTGCGGCCGGCGTCGAACACCGGGGCGCCGAGCTTCTTGCCGCTCAGGTCGGCCGGCTTGGTGATGCCGCTCTTCTTGAGCGCCAGCACGGCGGCGGGCGTGTTGTTGTAGACCATCATCACGGCCACGGGTTTGTTCGGCGCGTCCGGGTTGTTGGCGTGGAACTCCATCAGCGCGGCCATGTCGGCAAAGCCCATGTCGTAGGTGCCCGAGGCCACGCGGGTGACGGTGCCGCCCGAGCCGTTGCCCGAGTCCACGCTCACGTCCAGGCCGGCGGCCTTGAAATACCCCTTGGCCACGGGCTGCAGGAACAGCGCGGCCGGGCCTTCAAAGCGCCAGTCGAGCTGGAACTTGATCGGCGTCTGCGCCTGGGCACTGCCAAAGGCGGCTGCGGCGGCCAGGGCGGCGGTGGTCTTGAGGAAGAGGCGCTTGTTCATGGGGGGTCTCCGTGGCGAGGGCGTCGGGCGCGGGCGGCCCGCATCCAGGGCATTGAGCAAAAACAATGCCAAGCGCGTGCGGCCCCGGGGATGATTGAACACAGAATGTGTATACAGATACTTGGCCATGCGAAGACGCTTGTCATCATGGCTAACCCTGAAACGGTGCGCGCCGGTCAGGTCATGCACCGTTTCGGGGTGTTGGGCTGTCGAGCGGCGCCGCCAGGGCGCGGTTGATCGTGCGGATCAGGTCCACGCCGAGGGCGCTCAGCCCCCGGTGCAGTTGGATCAGGTCGGCGCCGGCGTGCCGGCGGGCCAGGGCTTCCGGGGCGCTGTGGATGCCGCCCACGCTGATCAGGCAGGTCTCGCGCGGCACGGCGCGGGCCACGCGGCGCAGCGCTTCGAGGGCGGCACCGGCGTCGCTTGCGCCCTCGGCGCTGAGCAGCAACCCGGCCGCCCCGCGGGTGACGAAGTCGGCGGCCACACGGGCGCCGTAGGGGCCCTCGGTCCAGGCCATGGGCAGCTTCACGACGATCGGCTGGCGTGGCCGGGCGGGGGTTGTGTCGAGCGCGGCGGCCACGGTGGCCACCAGGTGGGCGAAGCGCGCCGCCGTCGGGGGCGCGCGGCCCGGGTTGAGCGTCAGGTAGTCCACCCAGGGCGGAAGGGCCGGCAGGCCGGCGAGCAGCTCGTCTTCGGCCCGGGCCCAGGGGGTCGCCGGGTGCCGGCCCAGGCTGAGGCCGCAGACGGCGCGCGGCGCGGCGGGCGCCGGTGGACCGAGGTGACCCGGTCGGGCGGGGCCCTGGCCGGTGCCGCACAGCGCGGGGCCGGCCACGGTGCCCAGTTCCACGTGCCCGAGGCCCAGCCGGTGGGCGTCACCGAGCAGCGCGCCCTGGGGGTCGAAGCCCGCGGCCAGGCCGACCGGGCCGGGAAAGTCCAGGCCCATCCGGCGCAGCGCCGGGCCCGGCCAGGGGTATCGCTGCGGCGCGTCGCGGGCGGCGTCGAGCAGCTGCGCCAGTGCCAGGCGCGTGCGGCGGGCCAGGGGCGTTTCAACCTCGGTGGCGGGCTCAGCCATGGCTGCGCTGGAACGCCCTCAGGAACGACATCAAGGCACACACCGCCCCTTCGGGCGTGCCGTTGTACAGGCTCACGCGCAGACCCCCCAGGTCCGGATGGCCCTGCAGATCGAACAGGCCGGCGGCCCGCGCCTGTTCGAGGAAGCGGGGCGTCAGGGCCGGCTCGGCCAGGCCGAAGCAGGGGTGGATGCGCGAGCGCCAGGCCGGCTCGACCCGGGGCCGGTAGAAACCGCCGCTGGCGTCCAGGGCCTGGTAGACCGCCTCGCTGCGCCGGGCGGCGCTGTGGGCCATCGCCGACACGCCGCCCTGCCGTTCGATCCAGCCCAGCATGGCGTGGGCGACGAAGACGGCAAACACCGGTGGTGTGTTCAGGCGCGAGTCGGCGGCGGCCAGGGCGGTGTAGTTCATGACGCTGGGGACGCTGGGCCGGGCGTGGCCCAACAGGTCGTCGCGCACGATCACCAGCGTCAGCCCCGGGACCCCCAGCGCTTTCTGGGCGCTGGCGTAGAGCAGGCCAAGGTTGGTCCAGTCGATCTCGCGGGTGAGCAGGTCGGAGCTCATGTCGACCACCAGCGGCCAGGGGCTGGCGGGCAGCCGGGGCCACTGCCAGCCGTCCGCGGTCTCGTTGCTGGTGAGGTGCAGGTAGGCCACCGGCACGGTTTCCCGGGGTGGGGCGCTGGGGTCCAGGTCATCGTGGTGCAGGCTCACGACCCGGGCGTGGCGGGCGGCCTCGGCCGCGGCCCGCCGCGACCAGTGCCCGGTGTCCAGGTGGGCGGCGGCATCGTCGGGGCACAGCAGGTTGAGCGGCACCAGGGCGAACTGCGCGCTGGCCCCGCCCTGCATGAACAGCACCCGGTAGCCCGGCGGGATGCCCAGCAGCCGCCGCAGGCGGGCCTCGGTCTCGTGCTGCAGCTCGCGAAACGCCTCCGAGGTGAACGGCAGGCTCAGCACCGGGGCCCCGCCGCGCCAGGACCGGCAGGCCTCGGCCACCTCGTCCACCACCTCGGGCGGCAGCGGGCCGGCCGCCGCCGAGAAGCGGTGGCCATCCGCAGGAGCGGCCGATGGTCCGGCCACCGGGTCAGGGCAGCAGGGCTCCGCCATGGGACCCCGCGGCCATGAAGAACAGCAGCGGGACCGACAGCATCGTGTTCACGCGCGCCGACAGGAAGGTGATGCGCGAGCAGCGCAGGCGCTGCTCGATGGGGGCGGGCACGAAGCCCAGCACGCGTTGCTGGTTCGGCCACAGCACGAACCACAGGTTGCACACCATGATCACGCCCAGCCACAGGCCCACCCCGATGGGCGCCAGGCCGCCCTGCAGGCCCAGGGCGCCGGGCAGCGTGCCGCGCAGCCCCAGCATGGCCAACCCGGTGCCCAGCGTGAGCAGCGAGGCGTAGCGAAAGGTGCCGTGCTCGCGCGCCAGCAGGTCGCGCTGGCGCGGACTGCCGGGGTCGGCGAGGTCGGACGCCGCCAGTGGCAGGTAGCGCGGGCGTGTGATCGCGGTGGCGTAGTTGTGGCCGATCCACACCAGCGCGCCAGCGAAGTGCGCCCAGCGCAGCAGCAGGTCCAGCAGGAAGATGTCCATGCCCAGGCTCCGTCAGGCGCCGCCCAGCAGGCGCAGTAGGGCCGCCAGCACGGCGGTCAGGGCCACGCCCAGCAGCACCGTCAGCAGGGCCGAGTCCAGGGGATGGCGCCGGGGTGGGGAGCTCATCGCGACGGCTCCTGCGGCGCTGTGCGCATGATCAGCGGGATGCGCACACGGGTCGGGTCGGTGGCGCGGGCCACGGCCTGGGTGATCAGCCCGTGGTGCGGGGACTTGGCGCAGGCCGGGTCGGTGTTGCAGGCGTCGCCGGTCAGCAGGTAGGCCTGGCAGCGGCAGCCGCCGAAATCGGTCTCCCGCTCGTCGCAGGAGCTGCAGGGCTCGCGCATCCAGTCCAGGCCGCGGAACTGGCGGAAGGTGGGCGATTCGTTCCAGAGCCAGTCCAGCCCGTGTTCGCGCACCGTCGGAAAGCTCAGGCCGTCGATCGATCGCGCCTCCTGGCAGGGCATGGCGGTGCCGTCGGGGGCGATGGTCAGGTGGATCGATCCCCAGCCGTTCATGCAGGCCTTGGGCCGCGACTCGTGGTAATCGGGGATGACGAAGTAGATCGTCATGCGGTCGCCCAGCCGCTGCCGGGCCTCGTTGACCGTGCGCTCGGCCCGCTCCAGCTGCTCGCGCGTGGGCATCAGCTCGTCGCGGTTGAGCAGGGCCCAGTTGTAGTACTGGATGTTGGCGAACTCGAGGTAGTCCACGCCGATGTCCTCGGCCATCGCGAGGACCTGCGCCGTCTGGTCGACGTTGTGGCGGAACACCGGCACGTTGAGCACCATCGGGAAGCCGTGGGCCTTGATCATCCGCGCCACCTTGAGCTTGAGGTCGAAGACCTTGGCCCCCACCAGCGCGTCGGTCAGCTCGCGGTCGCTCGACTGGATCGACAGCTGGATCTGCTTGAGACCGGCCTGTTTCAGCGCCACCAGGCGCGCCTCGCTCAGCCCGACGCCCGAGGTGATCAGGTTGGTGTAGTAGCCCAGGCCGTTGGCCTCTTCGACCAGTTCCTCCAGGTCGTCGCGCAGCATCGGCTCGCCGCCGGTGAAGCCCAGCTGCAGCGCACCGAGTTCGCGGCCCTGGCGCAGCACCCGTTTCCATTCGTCGGTGCTCAGCTCCGGCCCGTGCCCGGGCGCGGCGTTCACCGGGTTGCTGCACCACGGGCACTTCAACGGGCAGCGGTAGGTCAGTTCGAGCACCAGCCACAGCGGCAGGCCCTGGCCGTCAAGTCTGACGACGGATCCATCCTTTGGCACGGAACACCTCCAGGAATGTCAGTACGCCCGCTTCGACGCGGGCCGGTTCATCGGGATACAGCGCCTGCAGCTCGGCGATCAGTTGCGCGTCTGTTCGCACGCCGTCACAGCGCTTGAGGATTTCGCCGGCGGTCTCGTTGAGCTTGACGATGCCCTCCGGGTACAGCAGCACGTGGGCCGCCTGGCTGGGCTCCCAGCGAAACAGGTACATCGGGTGCAGGACATGGCGGCCTGAGTCGCCGCCGGGCCGCCCCAAGGCGGCGAACGCCCCCTCGGGGGGCAGCGAAGCGTGGGGGTCTCTGTGCGGATCGGGCCGGGCGGCGTGGTTCATGGTGGGTACCCCTCGTGTCCGGGGGCGGCTTGCGCCGCCCCCGACGGATCAACGCACGTAAACGTAGGCCGTGACTTCGAAGCCCAGGCGGATGTCGCAGAAAGCCGGATCAATCCATTGCATGGTGATTTCCTTGAGGTTGAGATGAAGGGAAACAGCGGCGAGGCATCGACCCCGCCTGCTGGTCATTGTGGAGACCGCCGGGCCCAGGCGCCACGGAGGGATCGCGAATCGCCCCTCGGGATTTTCATGGGAATGGCTCCAGAAAATCATGAGGGCCTGCGGCGTCGGCGCTGGCGCCGGCCGGGCGCTCGGCCTTCGGCCTTTCAGGCCTCGATCACGCCCCAGCGCAGCGCCAGCAACGTGAGTTCGGCCTGGTTGCCGGCCCCCAGCTTCTGCTTGACGTTGTACAGGTGGGTGCCCACCGTGCTGGGCGAGAGGCTCAGCGCCCGGGCGATCTCCTGGACGCTGCGCCCGCGCGCGAGCCGGGTGAACACCTCGAACTCGCGCTCGGACAGCGCGTCGAACGGGCTGGTGCTGCCGTCGAACTGCGACAGGGCCAGGGCCTGCGCGGTCTGCGGGTCCAGGTAGCGCCGGCCCTGCGCCACGGCGCGCACCGCCTCGGGCAGGGCCTCGGGGGCGCTGCGCTTGCCCAGGAAACCCAGCGCGCCGGCGTTGAGGGCGCGGCGCGGGTAGGCCGCGTCGTCGTGCGCCGAGAGCACCAGCACCCCGGGCACGGGATCGCGCGACCGCAGGCGCCGCAGCGTCTCCAGCCCGCCCAGGCCGGGCATGGTCAGGTCCATGACGATGACGTCGGCGGCCCACTGGGGCAGCTCCCGCAACAGGGTCTCACCGTCGGCGGCCTCGCCCACCACCTCGAACCCGCCCTGTGCCTGCAGCAGCAGTCGAAACCCCATGCGCACCACGGCATGGTCGTCCACCAGAACAACTCGGATCACTGGACAATCCTCCGATACGGCGCCGGGCCGCCCCAAGCCGGATCAGCCCCCCTGGGGGGCAGCGACCCGCGCAGCGGTGGAGCGTGGGGGCTCATGCGTCGTCTCCATCGGCCGGCCGGCCCCCGCAGGGCAGTTCCAGGCGGACCTGCGTGCCGCCCTCGGGGCGGCGCTGGGCGTCGAAGCGCCCGCCCAGCGCCACCGCGCGTTCGTGCAGGCCGGGCAGGCCGAAGCGGTGGGGGCGCTGGTCTGGCGGCGGCAGGCCGCAGCCATCGTCGGTCACCGTCAGGCTCAGGGTCTGTGCGTTGTGCTGCAGCAGCAGGCCCAGGTGCCGCGCCCCGCTGTGTTTGAGCGCGTTGTTCAGGGCCTCCTGGGCCGTCCGGTAGACCGCCAGGGCGGTGTCCGCGTCGACCGGTGTTTCCGGGCCCTCGATGCGCAGGTCGAAGACCTGCGCGCGGTGGCGCAGGCGCAGGCTGGCGACCAGGTCGCGCAGCGCATCGGGCAGGCCCAGCGGGCCCAGCGTCAGCGGTGTCAGCCGGGGAATCATGCCGTGCATCGCGTCGTACAGGCGCGCGGCCTCGGTGTCGATCATCTGGGCGGCCTCGCGGCCCGTGGTGTCGTCGGTCGGCAGCCGGGCCAGCAGGGAGCGGGCGAGCGAGCGGATGGCGGTGACCGATTGCCCCAACTCGTCGTGCAACTCGGCGGCGATGTCCTTGCGCTCGGCCTCCAGGCGCTGCTCGACCTGTTGGGCCCAGGCCCGGCTCTCCGACAGCCGCTGCCGCGCCTCGCGGGCGGCGATGCGTTGCTGCAGGGTCGTCTCGATGGCCTCGCCCAGCCGGTTGACCGACTCGCCGATCAGCGCCGCCTCGCGGCCCGGCAGGGGCGGCAGCCGGGTGGCGTAGTCGCCGGCCTGCAGCCGCCGCAGGCCCTCGACGATGCGCGCAAAGGGGCGCAGGGTTCGCCCGACCGCCCAGAACACGGCGACATGGAGGGCCACCAGCGCCAGCGTGGCGATGCCGGCCAGCCGCACCAGGTGGTCCCAGCCGTCGAGGATGGCCCGCGACGGGTTGGGCTCGATCGCCAGCACGGCGCCCGGCATGCGCACCAGCTGGCGCTGCAGCGGCGGCACGACCCAGGCGGTGAACCATTCGGGGGCATCGCGACCCTGCTTGTAGGTGGCCGGCGGCGAGCGGTAGAGCACCCGGCCGTCGTCGCCCACCAGCACGATGTCGTTGGACCGCACGCGACCGAGCTGTTCCAGGAAACCGAGCATGGCCGGGGGGCCGCCGCGGGAGAAGATGCCGCTGACGCGCTCCAGCAGCTGGGTGGCCACTTTGTTCGACGCGGTGATCTCTTCCCGCACGCTGGCGCGCGTGCCGTCGATCTGCAGCCCCACCAGCGCAGCGACGAACAGGCCCGTCAGCGTGGCCACGATCAGGTTGAGCTGCAGGCGCAGCGAGGCACTGCGCATGCGGGGCAGAGGGAACGGCGGCGAGAGGGGTTCGACCATGTGCCCATTGTCGGGCGATGACCGCCTCGGTAGGGCCCCGGCGCTGCGGCGGCACGCACTTTCCAGAAAATCATGAGACGGCGGGCCGTTGGATGGCGGCCGTGGCCCGCGCCGTGGGGTGAAAAAAGGGACGCCGCAGCGTCCCTCGGGGGTGGGCTTGGGGCCGGGTCAGCGCGGGCTGGCGGCGGCGGCCAGGGCCGTCATGTTGAGCACGCGGCGCACCGTGGCCGCGGGCGTGAGGATGTAGGCCGTGGCCGCGGCGCCCATGAGCACCGGGCCGACGGTGACGCCGCCGCTGGTCGTGGTCTTGAGCACGTTGTAGAGGATGTTGGCCGAGTCCAGGTTGGGGCAGATCAGCAGGTTGGCCGAGCCGGTGAGCGTGGTCTGGGCGTCGTAGCTGCGGCGGATTTCTTCCTGCAGCGCGGCGTCGCCATGCAGCTCGCCGTCGCACTCGATCTCGGGGTGCTGCGCCACGAAGAGGTCGCGCGCGGCGCGCATCTTCTTGGCCGACGCCCGCTTGCTGGAGCCAAAGCTCGAATGCGAGAGGAAGGCCACCTTGGGCGGAATGCCGAAGCGCTGCACCTGCTGCGCGGCCATGTAGGCAATCTCGGCCAGCTGCTCGGCGCTCGGGTCTTCGTTGACGTAGGTGTCGGTGATGAAGATCGGGCCGCGGTCGGTCATGAGCGCGTTGACGGCGGCGTAGTTGGTCACGCCCGGCTGCTTGCCCAGGATCGCGTCGATGCGCTCCAGGTGGGTGTTGTAGCTGCCCACCAGGCCGCAGATGAGAGCGTCCGCATCGCCCAGCGACACCATCAGCGAGCCGATGATGGTGTTGGAGCGGCGCACGGCGGCCTTGGCCACCTCGGGCGTGGCGCCGTTGCGCGCCATGAGCTTGTGGTAGTGCTCCCAGTACTGGCGGAAGCGCGGGTCGTCCTCGGGGTTGGTGTTCTGCACGTCCACCCCCAGGCGCATGCGCAGGCCGGCTTTTTCGATGCGCGCGGCGATCACGGCCGGGCGCCCGATCAGGATCGGCACGGCCAGGTGGTCGTCGATCGCCATCTGGGCGGCGCGCAGCGCGCGTTCGTCTTCGCCGTCGGCGAAGGCCACGCGTTTGCGGTTGTCGGGCAGGGCCTTGGCCGCGTTGAAGATCGGCCGCATCAGGATGCCGGTCTGGTAGACGAAACGCCCCAGGCTTTCCTTGTAGGCCTCCATGTCGGCGATGGGCCGCGTGGCCACACCGGAGTCGGCCGCGGCCTGGGCCACGGCGGGCGCGATCTTCAGGATCAGGCGGGTGTCAAAGGCCTTGGGGATGATGTAGTCGGGGCCGAACACCAGCTCCTGGCCGGCGTAGGCGGCGGCCACTTCGTCGCTGATCTCGCTCTTGGTGAGCTCGGCGATCTGGCGCACGCAGGCCATCTTCATTTCTTCCGTGATCTTGGTGGCGCCGCAGTCGAGCGCGCCTCGGAAGATGTAGGGGAAGCACAGCACGTTGTTGACCTGGTTCGGGTAGTCCGAGCGGCCGGTGGCGATGATGCAGTCCGGCCGCGCGGCCTTGGCGATTTCGGGCCGGATTTCCGGCTCGGGGTTGGCCAGCGCCAGGATGATGGGCTGCGTGCCCATGCTCTTGACCATGTCGGCGTCCACCACGCCGGCGGCCGAGCAGCCCAGGAACACGTCGGCACCGTTCAGCGCGTCGGCCAGCGTGCGTGCGCTGGTGCTGCGGCAGTAGCGGCGCTTGGACTCGTCGAGCTTGCCCGCCACGGCGTCGGCGCGCTCGGTGTGGATCACGCCCTTGGAGTCGCAGACCAGGATGTTCTCGATGTTCACACCGAGGTTGACCATCAGGTCCAGGCAGGCGATGGCCGCGGCGCCCGCGCCCGACACCGCCATCTTCACTTCACCGATCTGTTTGCCGACCAGTTCCAGACCGTTGATCAGGGCGGCGCTGGAGATGATGGCCGTGCCGTGCTGGTCGTCGTGGAAGACCGGGATCTTCATGCGCTCGCGCAGCTTCTTCTCGATGTAGAAACACTCGGGCGCCTTGATGTCTTCCAGGTTCACGCCGCCCAGCGTGGGCTCCAGCGCGGCAATGATGTCGACCAGCTTGTCCGGGTCGCGCTCGGCCAGTTCGATGTCGAACACGTCGATGCCGGCGAATTTCTTGAACAGGCAGCCCTTGCCTTCCATCACCGGCTTGCTCGCCAGTGGCCCGATGTCGCCCAGGCCCAGCACGGCGGTGCCGTTGGTGATCACACCCACGAGGTTGCCGCGCGAGGTGTATTCGGCCGCCATCGTCGGGTCGGCTTCGATCGCCAGACAGGGGTAGGCCACGCCCGGCGAATACGCCAGCGACAGGTCGCGCTGGTTGGACAGCGGCTTGGTCGGGTTGACGGAAATCTTGCCTTTGTTGGGGGAGCGGTGGTATTCGAATGCGGCGTCGCGCAGGGCTTGTTCAGCGGGGGTCATGGTGTCTCCAGAATCGGGCCGCCCGGCGTGGGCGGGCGGTCATTGTGGCACGCTGCCCGCCGGCCATCTGCTGGGGCATTCCACAGGTGGTGCTTAAGGTGCCTGAAGCAAATCCAGCAGGGTGCGGGCGATCACTTTGGTGGCGCGCCGCAGGTCTTCCAGCAGCAGGTTCTCGTCGGCGCGTTTGGCGTTGGACTCGCGCACGGTGCGCGGGCCGGCGCCGTAGATCACGCCGGGGATGCCGCGTTCGCCGTAAATGCGCACGTCGGTGTAGAGCGGTGTGCCCACCGCGGGAATGGGCTCACCGAACACCGCTTGGCCGTGCTTCTGGATCGCGTCGACCAGGGGCTGGTTGCCGGGCAGGGGCTTGAGTGCACGCGCCAGCAGGATGCGTTTCACGTCCACGCCGATGGCGCGGCCGCTGCGCGGCGGCTGGTAGCTGGCCGCCGCTTCGGCGATGGTGCGGCGCAGCGAGGCTTCCACCTCGGCCGGGTCTTCCTCGGGGATCATGCGGCGGTCGAGCTTGAGCACCACCTTGCCAGGGACCACGTTGGTGTTGGTGCCGCCGCTGATCTGGCCCACGTTGAGGTAGGGGTGGGTGATGCCTTCGACGCCGGACGTGACCTTGAGGTAGTCGGCGTTGAGCGCGTAGAGCGCGTTGAGGATGTGCACCGCACCCTGCAGCGCGTCGGTGCCGCTGTCGGGAATGGCGGCGTGCGCCATGTCGCCGTGCACCGTCACTTCCAGCTGCAGGCAGCCGTTGTGCGCCACCACCACCTGGTAGCTGAAGCCGGCGGCGATCATCAGGTCGGGTTGGGTCAGGCCGTTCTTGAGCAGCCAGTCCGGGCCGACCTCACCGCCGTATTCCTCGTCGTAGGTCACGTGCAGTTCCACGCCGCCCTTCAGGGGGGTGCGGAGCGCTTCGAGCGCGCGGATGGCGAACGTGAAGTTGGCGATGTCGCACTTGCTCACCGCGGTGGCGCGGCCATAGATCCGGCCGTCCACGATCTCGCCACCATAGGGGTCGTGCGTCCAGCCTTCGCCGGGTGGCACCACGTCGCCGTGGGCGTTGAGCGCGATGGTCTGGCCACCGTCGCCGAAGCGGCGGCGCACGATCAGGTTGGTGATGGACTGCAGGCCGGCGGCTTTCACTTCGGCCTCGGGCACGGCGTGCTTTTCAGCCGCAAGACCCATGGCTGCCAGCAGCTCGGCCGTGCGCTCGGCGTGCGGCGCGTTGTTGCCGGGCGGCGTGTCGGTGGGCACGCGAACGAGTTCCTGCAGGAACCGCACTTCTTCGTCGAAGTGGGCGTCGATCCAGGCGTCGAGTTGTTGTTGCGGAGTGGTCATGGGGTGTTCAGCTTGGGTGTTCGGCGGCGAGTTGTTCGAGCAGGTGCGCGAAGGCGCGCACGCACAGGTCCATGTCGTCGCTGGTGGTGGATTCGAGCGGGTTGTGGCTGATGCCGCTGTTCTGCCCGCGCACGAACAGCATGGCCTGTGGCATGAGTTCGTGCAGCTTCATGGCGTCGTGGCCGGCGCCGCTGGGCAAGCGGTGCAGCGGCAGGCCGAGCGCGGCCACGGCGGCTTCCCAGCGCGCTTGCCAGGCCGGGGCGCTCGGTGCGGCCGCGGCGCGCATGGTTTCTTCCAGCGTGTGGCGCAGACCACGGCGGCCGCAGATGTCGCCGAGTTTCGCCAGCACGTCCTTGGCCAGCGCATCGCGCTGCGCGTCGCTGGGCGCGCGCAGGTCGAGGCTGAAGCTGCAGCGGCCTGGCACCACGTTGATGGAGCCATTGGGCACCTGCAGCATGCCGATGGTGGCGACCGAGTCGCCGTCGGCCGCGGCGCGCTGTTCGGCGTAGAGCGCGAGTTCGGCCACGGCGCATGCGGCATCACGGCGGCGGTCCATGGGCGTGGTGCCGGCGTGGCTGGCCATGCCGATCACTTCACCCAGGTAGCGCACGCTGGCGTTGATGGAGGTGACGACGCCCAGCGGCAGATCGAGTTCGTTGAGAACCGGGCCCTGTTCGATGTGCACCTCGACGAAGCCGAGGTATTTCGATGGGTCGCGTTGCAACGCGGCGATGGCGTCCAGCGTGGCGGGCAGGCCGGCGTGCTGCATGGCCGCGCGCATGCTGATGCCGTCGGCGTCCTGCTGGTCCAGCCAGGCTGGGTTGAAGTGACCGGTGAGCGCGCCCGAGCCCAGGAAGGTGGCCTTGTAGCGCTGGCCTTCTTCTTCGGCGAAGCCCACCACTTCGATGGCAAAGGGCAGGCGCCGGCCGGCCTGCTTCAGCTGCTGCACGCAGGCCATGGGCACGAAGATGCCAAGACGCCCGTCGTACTTGCCGCCGTTGCGCACGGTGTCGTAGTGGCTGCCCGTGAGCAGGGTCTTGGCCCCCACGCTCTGCCGCTGCGCGGGTCGCTGCCCCCCGAGGGGGCGTGTTTCACCTTGGGGCGGCCCGGCGGTGAAACCGGTTTTCACTCCCTCTCCCTCTGGGAGAGGGTTGGGGTGAGGGCCCGCGTGGTACACGCCCACCACGTTGCCCACCACGTCGATGTGCGCCTCGTCAAACCCCAGCGCCAGCATCTGCCGCTGCAGCTGCGCCGCACACGCGCGGTGCGCGTCGGTCAGGTAGGTCACGGTGAGCTGGCCGAGCTCGGCGTAACCCGGGTCGGTGTGGCGGGCCAGGTCTTCGTGCCAGTCCCACACCGCGTTGCCCAGCGTGGGCTCGAAGCCGAACTTGTCGTTCAGCCGGATCTCGGCGATGCGGTGGATGTTGCGCAGGCACTCGGCGCGCTCGAAGTCCACCGGGTGGTGCAGACGCCGCTCGAAGGTGGCGATGATCTCCGCTTTGCTGAGGCCCGTGCCACGCGGCCCGCGGACCGCGAGGATGAACGGGAAACCGAACTTCGCGTTGTAGTCGGCGTTGAGTTGCTGGAGGTGGGCGAACTCCTCGGGCGTGCAGTGTGTCAGGCCGGCCTTGGCCTGCTCGTGGGTGGACTCGGCGGTGAGCGACTGGCTCACCATGGCCTTGCCCGCGAGCTCGGGGTGGGCGCGGATCAGGGCGAGCTGCGGTTCCACGCCGGCTAGATTCAGCACGCGCACCATGGCGTGTTTCAGCGCGGCCAGCGAAGCGAAGGGGCGCTGCGCCAGGGCCTGCTCGGCGATCCAGGGGGAGTGTTCGTACAGGCCGTCGAGCAGCATCGCGGCCTCGGCCAGCGGCGCGGCGTTGAGTTGGTCCAGCGTGATCGGCATGGGGTTCACCTCAGGCACTCACCGGGTGTGTGGCCTTCCAGTGCCGCGCGATGTCCAGCCGCCGCGCCACCCACACCTTCTCAAACGACTGGATATGGTCCAGGAAACGCTGCAGCGCGGTGATGCGGCCGGGCCGGCCGAGCAGGCGGCAGTGCATGCCGATGCTCATCATCTTCGGGCGGTCCAGGCCGTCCGGGTCGCCCTCGGCGTAGAGCGCGTCGAACGTGTCCTTCATGTACTGGAAGAACGGGTCGGCGTGTGAATAACCCTGGGGCAGGGCGAAGCGCATGTCGTTGCAGTCCAGCGTGTAGGGCACGATGAGCTGGTGGGCGTCGTTGCCGTCGCTCTTCTTCACCTTCATCCAGAACGGCAGGTCGTCGCCGTAGTAGTCGCTGTCGTATTCGAAGCCGCCGAAATCGGCCACCAGGCGGCGCGTGTTGGGGCTGTCACGGCCGGTGTACCAGCCCAGCGGACGTTCTCCGCTCAGGCGCTCGATGATCGCCATCGCCTCGGCCATGTGGGCGCGCTCGGTGGCCTCGTCGACGGCCTGGTAGTGGATCCACTTGAGTCCGTGGCAGGCGATGTCGTAGCCCAACTGCTGGAACGCGGCGGTCAGCTCAGGGTGTTTTTCCAGCGCGGTCGCCACGCCAAACACCGTGAGCGGCAGGCCGCGTTTTTCAAACTCCCGCAGCAGTCGCCACACGCCCGCGCGCGAGCCGTATTCGTAGATGCCTTCCATGCTGATGTGGCGGTCCGGGAAGGCCGCGGGGTTGAACATTTCCGAGAGGAACTGCTCCGAACCTGCGTCCCCGTGCAACACCGAGTTCTCGCCGCCTTCTTCGTAGTTCAGCACGAACTGCACGGCAATGCGCGCCCCGCCCGGCCAGCGCGCATGTGGCACGTCGCGGCCATAACCGATCAGGTCTCGGGGGTACGGTGCGGTGGAGTCGTAGATCGTCATGACAAGGCCATGGAAATGTCGTTGGTCGGCAGCTTGCGGTCGAAGGTCAGGCCTTCTTCCACGTGCAACAGGTGTTGATTCATCAGGTGCACGGCGGTGTCTTCGTCCTTGGCGGCCAGCGCCTTGACGATGGCCGCGTGTTCTTCGCTGGAGTGTTCGGCCGCGTTCGTGCTCTGGTACATGAGCGTGATCAGCGCGCAGCGCGAGATCAGCTCGCGCAGCAGCTCGGCCAGCACCTGGTTGCCCATGAGTTCGGCCATGCGCACGTGGAAGTCGCGCAGCAGCTCGGTGCGGCCGCTCACGTCCTGCTGGTCGATCGCCTGCTTTTCCTGGGCCAGGTGCTCGCGCAGCGCCTTGATCCGGGACGGCGTCACCTGCCGCACGAAGGCGCGCGTCATTTCGGTTTCGAGCATGCGGCGCACGGCGAACACCTGCCGCGCTTCTTCCACCGAAGGGGTGGCCACGAAAGCGCCACGCGCGGGCTCCAGCCGGATCAGGCGGTTCTGCGAGAGCTGGAACAGCGCCTGGCGCACCAGCGTGCGCGAGACCCCGAAGTGGTCGGCCAGCTTCTGCTCGGCCAGCTTGGTGCCCGGGTGCAGCCGGTGTTCCACGATGGCCCGCGTGAGCGACGCGACGATCTGGTGGGTGCTGGAGGTGTCCATGCGGGCATCATAGCCAGAAAAGGCAAAAAGTGTATACACTTTCAGTCGACCGCTTTTCAAAGGACGCACCATGGGCTTGAGTACGCACGTTCTGGACACCATGCACGGCTGTCCCGCCGCCGGCATGGCGGTGGAGCTCTTCACCACGGACGGCGACTTCGCCACGCTGGTCAAGCGCTTCGAACTCAACGCCGACGGCCGCAACCCCGACGGCATGCTCTACGACAACGCCAGCCTCAAGGTCGGCACCTACCGCCTGGTGTTCGACGTGAAAGGCTATTTCGCGCGCCGCTGCGTGGCCCTGCCCGAGCCCAATTTCCTCAACCGCGTATCAATCGATTTCGGCGTGGCTCACCCCAGCGAGCACTACCACGTGCCGCTGCTGGTGAGCCCCTGGAGCTATTCCACATACAGGGGCAGCTGACGCTGCTCCCCCCGCGCCGCCTGCGGCGTCACCCCCCAAAGGGGGGCGGCACTGGCCGTCCGGCAAAGCCGGCCCGGCGGTGCCCTGGGTCAAACTCCCCCTCCGGTGCGACGTGCCTTCGATCAAGGATGCGGTGGAACCGGCTTTGCCGGGCCACTCGCATCGCCCCCCTGGGGGGTGACGCCGCAGGCGGCGCGGGGGGGGGGGTTACCTGTCCCGCTGTCCCTCGGTCAGCGTGTCGAGCTGGAAATTCCCGCTCTTGTCCCAGAGCCAGACGTCGGTGTAGACCACGCCGCCCAGGCGCACGGGGGCCGGGAAGGGCGCGGCCGCCATGACGGTGCGTTCGATCTCGCGCACCACATCGGGCGCATGGCTGGGCGCGCGCATCCAGTTGAGTTTGCGCACCTGGCCGTTGCGGTCCAGGTCCACCTGCAGCACGCCCACCGCGTGCATCAACGGTGGCATCTGGCCCTTGTAGATGCGGTGCCCGTTCTTGCTGTAGATGTGGCGGGCGCCGTCGCGGCGGTAGTCTCGGGGGCTGACGGCGTTGGACACCGGTGTCGGCTCCAGGGCGGTGGCGGGCGGAGGCAGCGGTGCGGCGGGTTCGGGGGTGGGCGGGGGCGGCACCCGCGCGGCGCACGACGCGAGCAAGAGGGCGGTGCAGGTGCCCAGAAGACCCCATGGCGCACGTCGGCTGGGGGACACTGCGGGCGAAGGCGGTGCATCCTTGTGGGAGCGCGGCGCCGGACAGGTGGTTTTCATGATTCGCGGGTCCCTCAAGCGGTGAGAATCGGGTGGCGCACTGTGGCCAAAAGGAGGGTTCCCAACCGGCGCCATATGGGTTGGCCCATGCAGTCTATGGCGGTTTGGTGGGCCGTATCGGGCGAAGAGCCGGGGATACTCGGTCCTGTTCACCGCGTTTACATTCCTGCACATATTTTAGGCAAACACACCACAAATGCCCAGCGAACTGAACCACTGCCTGCAGCGCCTGCAGACCGAGCCGGCCGTGTTGGTCACGGTGGCGCAGGCCCGCGGATCGGTGCCGCGCGAGAGCGGTGCCTGGATGGCCGTGTTCGCCAGCGGCATGGTGGGCACCATCGGGGGCGGGCACCTGGAGTGGGACGCGTTGCGGCAGGCCCGTGCCCACCTGAGCGCCCCCTCGGGCACGCCATCGGCACCCTGGGCGCAGAGCGTGGCGCTGGGGCCGAGCCTCGGCCAGTGCTGCGGCGGCGTGCTGCGGCTGCGCTTTGAGCCGGTGACGGCGGCCGACACCGAGCGCCTGCGCGAGGCTCTTGCGCGACCCCTGACGCCGGTGGCCCTGTTCGGCGGTGGTCATGTGGGCCATGCCCTCGTGCAGGCGCTGGCGCCCCTGCCGTTCGAGGTGCTCTGGGTGGACAGCCGCGACGGCGTTTTCCCCGCCGAGCTGCCCGGCGCCGTGCGCGCCGAACACTCCGACCCGGTGCAGGCCGCGGTGCGCGATCTGGCGCCGGGCTCGCGCGTGCTGATCATGAGCTTTTCGCACGCCGAAGACCTGGATATCGTGGCGGCCTGCCTGCAGCGCCAGCGCGATCAGGCCGACCTGCCGTTCGTGGGCCTGATCGGCAGCCGCACCAAATGGGCGACCTTCCGCCACCGCCTGGAAGCTCGCGGTTTCAGCGCGGACGAGCTGGCCCACATCACCTGCCCCATCGGCCTGCCGGGCATCACGGGCAAGGCGCCCGCGGTGATCGCCGCTTCGGTGGTGGCGCAGTTGTTGCTTCTGGAGCACGCTGGCCCGGACCGCTGAAGGCGCCGGAGATTCCGGGTTCGGGCTGGTTGGAATGTCTTCAAAAACTGTATACACTTTTGGCTGACCGGTCGCAGCGGAGCAGGGCGCTCATCCCCAGGATGGGTGTTCAAACGCGGCCCTCAGTCGGCTCAGAGCGCCCGCGGTGGTGAGTCGAAAACCCAGACGGCCCGTCCGTCGTCGTGTTGAGGTGCCATGGAAACGTATCTGCTCGATTGGGCCAACCTGCTGTTGCGCTGGCTGCACGTCATCGTCGCCATCGCCTGGATCGGCTCTTCCTTCTATTTCGTCTTTCTCGACAGCAGCCTCACGCCCCCCGTTGACCCACAGCTGAAGAAGGACGGCGTCAGCGGCGAGCTCTGGGCGGTGCACGGTGGCGGCTTTTACCACCCGGTGAAGTTCGCGGGCGCGCCGCCCACGCTGCCCGAGCACCTGCACTGGTTCTACTGGGAAAGTTATTCCACCTGGCTCTCGGGCTTTGCGCTGTTCCTCATTTCGTACCTGTGGAGCCCCAGCGTCTACCTGATCGACCCCAAGGTCATGCCGTGGAGTCCGGCCGGCGCCATCGTCGCCGCGCTGGCTTTCCTGGTGGTGTTCTGGTTCGCCTACGACGCCATCTGTCGCACGCTGGGGCAGACCCGCAACGGCGACGCCAAGGTCGGCGCGCTGGTGCTGGTGCTGGTCTGCGTCGCGGCCTATGCGGCCACGCAGATGTTCGCCGGCCGCGCCGCCTTCCTGCTGGTGGGCGCCATGCTCGCCACCTCGATGAGCGCCAACGTGTTCTTCTGGATCATCCCCGGCCAGCGCACCGTGGTGGCCGACATGAAAGCCGGGCGCCCGATCGACCCGGTCCACGGCCAACGCGGCAAGCAGCGCAGCGTGCACAACACCTACTTCACGCTGCCGGTGCTGTTCGCCATGTTGAGCAACCACTACAGCTTCACTTACGCAAACGAACACAACTGGCTGATTCTCATCGGCATGATGTTTGCGGGCGCCGCGATCCGCCAGTTCTTCGTCATGCGCCACGGCTACAAGCTCGGGCGTTGCCCGCACCCCTGGCCCTACGCGGCCGTCGGCCTGGTGGTGCTGCTCGCGCTCATCGTCTGGCTCAAGCCGGCGCCGGTGGCCGCGGTGGCCGTGCCCGACAAGGTGGGCTATGCACAGCTTAGGCCGGTGATCGAGCAGCGCTGCGTCATGTGCCACGGCGAAGCGTTGCAGTCCAAGGGGGTGCGCCTGGACTCGGCCGATGGCCTGAAGCAGCACGCGCAGATGGTTTACCAGCAGGTGGTGGTCATGAAGGCCATGCCCATGAACAACGCCACCGGCCTCACGGAGGACGAGCGCGCCCTGTTCGCACAGTGGTTCAAGGCCGGCGCGCCGGTGAACTGAGCTCAGTCGCAGCTGAAGCGGAACCGGTCGTCCAGTTCCAGCGGCAGCACCAGCGTGCGCAGGCCGAGCGCCCGGGAGGCCTGGCACAAGCGGTCCCTTTCGGCGGCGTTGTCGCGCCACCGGCGGTGGTACTCGGCGTTGAACACCGGCTTGCCCGCGTTGATGAATGCGGCATAGCCGCCGCACTCGTCGTATTCGTGGCACTGCTCGTTGACGGCAAAGTCGAAGTCCGGCGCCAGTGCCGCCAGTTGATCGACATCGTTCTTCAGGCCGACGGCCAGGCCCAGCGCGTGGGCCTCGCGGGCCAGGAAACGGTTGTAGTCGAGTTGCGTGCCGGCATCCAGCGGGAAGCCGGATGGGTTGGTGTGGGCGTCCACGTTGTCCGGTTCGACACCGTCGCACCCTTTGGCGGCGGCCAGTTCCAGCCGGGCCTTCATGACCGCGCGGACGTTGGCCGAGCGGGTGTCCAGCCAGCGCTCGCCCGCCCAGCCGGCCAGGGGGCGGCCCATGTCGCCCGCGGCAAACCGCGAAAAGTCGGGCCGCCAGTTTTCGGAGCTGCCCGCCGAGAAGTAACACACCACCCGTCTGCCCTGGGACTTGAGCTGGTTCAAGGTGGCTGTCGGTGCATCGAAAAGATCGACGTCGTACACCTTCGCCGCATGGGCGGTGTTGATGGTCCCGGACAACTGCCATTGCCAGGTGTCCGAAACGGCCGGGGTCCAGCGGGACGACGTTCCTTCACCATCGCCTCCGCCACATCCGCTCACCAGCGCCGCAGTGGTGGCAACCGCCAGCGCGAACACGAACCGAATGGGAGAGAACATTGAACAGGGCATTTGGGACTCCGGTGACAAGGGATGGCTTGTGTGCATTAACCTAGCTATTTTCAACGGAAGGGAGACCTCATGAAAACGCGCGCCGCCGTGGCCTGGAAGGCCGGCGAACCCCTGACGATCGAGACCGTCGATCTGCAGGGCCCCAAGTTGGGTGAAGTGCTGGTCGAGATCAAGGCCACCGGCATCTGCCACACCGACTACTACACGCTCTCGGGGGCCGACCCCGAAGGCATCTTCCCCGCCATCCTCGGCCACGAAGGCGCGGGCATCGTGGTGGACGTGGGGCCGGGCGTGACCTCGCTCAAGAAGGGCGACCACGTCATCCCGCTCTACACGCCCGAGTGCCGCCAGTGCAAGTTCTGCCTGAGCCGCAAGACCAACCTCTGCCAGCTCATCCGCGGCACGCAGGGCAAGGGCCTGATGCCCGACGCCACCAGCCGCTTCAGCCTGGACGGAAAGCCCATCTTCCACTACATGGGCACCAGCACCTTCAGCAACTACACGGTCGCGGCCGAAATTTCGCTGGCCAAGATCCGAGAGGACGCGCCGTTCGACAAGGTCTGCTACATCGGCTGCGGCGTCACCACCGGCATCGGCGCCGTGATCTTCACCGCCAAGGTGGAAGCGGGTGCCAACGTGGTGGTGTTCGGCCTCGGCGGCATCGGCCTGAACGTGATCCAGGGCGCCAGGATGGTGGGGGCCGACAAGATCATCGGCGTGGACCTGAACCCAGCGCGCGAAACCATGGCCCGCCGGTTCGGCATGACCCATTTCATCAACCCCAAGGACCACGCCAACGTCGTTGACGCCATCGTGCAGCTGACCGACGGCGGCGCCGACTACAGCTTCGAGTGCATCGGCAATACCCAGGTGATGCGCGACGCGCTGGAGTGCACGCACAAGGGCTGGGGCCGCAGCATCATCATCGGCGTGGCCGAAGCGGGCGCCGAGATCAGCACGCGGCCGTTCCAGCTCGTGACCGGTCGCAAGTGGGAGGGCTCGGCCTTCGGCGGCGCGCGCGGCCGCACCGACGTGCCCAAGATCGTGGACTGGTACATGGACGGCAAGATCAACATCGACGACCTGATCACCCACAAGCTCAAGCTCGAAGACATCAACCGGGGCTTCGAGCTGATGAAGAGTGGCGAATCGATCCGCGCGGTGGTGGAGTACTGACCACCATGGAAACGCTGAGTCAGCACCACTGTTTTGGCGGCGTGCAGGGCTTCTACCGGCACAGCTCGCACACCATCGGCCTGCCCATGAAGTTCGGCGTGTTCGTGCCGCCGCAGGCCGCGCACGGCCCGGTGCCGGTGCTGTTCTTCCTGGCCGGGTTGACCTGCACCGAAGAGACCTTTGCCATCAAGGCCGGCGCCCAGCGCCTCGCGGCCGAGCTCGGGCTGATGATCGTCACGCCCGACACCAGCCCGCGCGGCACCGGTATCGACGCGGCCGACGCCGCCTGGGACTTCGGCCACGGTGCGGGCTTCTACCTCGACGCCACCCAGCCGCCCTGGGCGGGCCGTTTCCGCATGGAGACCTGGGTCACGCAGGAGCTGCGCCACCTCGTGCTGGCCCACTTCCCGGCCCGCGCCGACCGGGTGGGGATTTTTGGCCATTCCATGGGCGGGCACGGCGCGCTCACCCTGGCGCTGCGCCACCCGGGGCAGTACCAGAGCGTCTCGGCGTTCGCGCCCATCGCGGCGCCCAGCCAGTGCCCCTGGGGTGAAAAGGCCTTCACCGGCTACCTCGGCGAGGACCGCAGCGGCTGGGCCGCGCACGACGCCACCGAGCTCATCAAGGCAGGCCACAAGGCGCCGCCCCTGCTGGTGGACCAGGGCCTGGCGGACCAGTTCCTCGCCGCCGAGCTGCACCCCCACCTGCTGGAAGCCGCCTGTGCCGAAGCGGGCCAGCCGCTCACCCTGCGCCGCCACGCGGGCTACGACCACGGCTACTACTTCATCGCCTCGTTCATCGACGACCACCTGCGCCACCACGCGCGCACGCTGCTGGCCTGATCAGCTGTTTTGCCAGATCACCTTGCGGCCCGAGGATTCCCAGCGTTCGTAGTGCTTCGCGTACAGGTCTTCGATGCGGTTGCGCTTGACCTTGAACGTCGGGGTGATCACGTCGTTGTCCACCGTCCAGGCGGTGGTCACGAGCACGAGGCATTGCAGCTGTTCGTGCGGGTCGAGCGTGGCGTTGAGGCGTTGAAGGTGTTGTTCCAGTGAGCGTTCGAGTTCGGCGCGTGCGCCGGCATCGGCCGCCCGGGCCACGGCCTCGGCGTTGAGCATCACGATGCCCAGCGGCTGGCCCAGGTTGGCGCCGGTCACCACGCAGGCCTCCACCGCTTCGTGTTCCACCAGCTTGTCCTCGATCGGTGCGGGCGCCACGTATTTGCCCTTGCCGGTCTTGAACAGGTCCTTCACCCGGCCGGTGATGCGCAGCAGGCCCTGGGCGTCGATCTCGCCCTTGTCGCCGGTCCTGAGCCAGCCATCTTCGGTGAAGGCCTCGCGGCTCCTTTCCGGGTCCTTGTAGTAGCCCAGCATCAGCGCCTGGCTGCGCATCTGCACCTCGCCCGTGGCCGGGTCGATGCGGTGCTCGACGCCCTCGTAGACCGGCCCCACCGTGCCTTGCTGGTTCTTGCCCGGCTCGGTGATGTGCGAGAGCGCGAGGTTCTCGGTCATGCCGTAGCCCTCGTTGATGTGCAGCCCCAGCCGGCTGTACCACTGCAGCAGGGCCAGTGGCATGTGGGCGGCGCCCCCGGCGGCGAACTGGCACTGGTCCAGGCCCAGCGCCTTCATCACCTTCCTGCGCACGATGCCGCCCAGGATGGGGATGCTCAGCAGCCGGTTGAGCTTGGCCGGCGGCATCTTGTGGTGCACACCCTGCTGGAACTTCACCCACAGGCGCGGTACCGAGAAGAAGATGGTGGGCCGAGCGCGTTGCAGGTCGGCCGCGAAGGTGTCGAGCGACTCGGCGAAATACACGTGCATGCCGGTGCGCAGCCAGCCGTGTTCAACCAGCATGCGCTCGACCACGTGCGCCAGCGGCAGGTAGGACAGCATGCGGTCGTCGGCCGACATGGGGATGCGCTTGAGGCCGGAGTCGAGTGCCCAGGCGAAATTCTCGAAGCTGTGCATCACGCCTTTGGGCAGGCCGGTGGTGCCCGAGGTGTAGATCAGCGTGGCCAGCTCTTCGCCCTGGCGCAGCGGTGTGCCCTGCAGCGGCTGGTGGCGCCCGCAGATGGTGTCCCAGCCTTCGTAACTTTCGATCGCGTCCAGCGGTGAGAGCGCGTAGCTGATGCAGGGCAGGCCTTCGGGCACACCGGGCTTCATGCCCTCCCAGCCGTCGAGCTTGCCGACGAAGCAGGCCTTGGCCTCGCTGTGGGTCAGGATCTGGCGCACCGTCTCGGCCGCCAGCGTGGGGTACAGCGGCACCGACACATGGCCGGCCATCCAGATCGCCAGGTCGCTCATCATCCACCAGGCGCAGTTCTTCGAGAGGATGGCCACCTTGGAGCCCGGCTCCCAGCCCTGGGACTGCAGGTGCGCTGCCATGCGCCGCACCTGGTCGCCGATCTGGCTCCAGGTGAAGTCCTGCACCGCGCCCGCGCCCATGGGCTGCGTGAGGGCCACGCGGTTGGGCGCGGTCTTCTCCCAGTGGTACAGGCGCTGCAGCGCGAGCAGGTCGGGCGCGATCTTTGGCATGTTCTTGTCTCCTTGAGGGTGTTGTGTGAACCCGCCAATCTACCAAGCGGGCGCCCAAGCGTTTAGAGGGTTTCACCTGTTCGGGGGGGGCCATGTGTCCCGGATGCCTCGCCGCAGGGTGGCCGCCGCGGTGGGAGGACCGTGACGCGCGGACAAGGTGCGATACTTTGCCGCATGTGGTCGACACGCCTCTCCATGCGCTTTCTCCGCCATCCCTTTGCCCGATGGGGCCTGCTGCTCGTGTGGTGGGTCGCTGGCATGGCCAGCGCGGCGACCCCGGGCGACCAGCCGCAGGGGGTGGACACCTCGCACCACAACACGGCGGTGGACTGGACCGCGCTGTACGCTGGCGGCGTGCGCTTCGTCTTCATCAAGGCGACGGACGGGATGGACTACCTGGACCCGGCGTTCGCCGACAACTTCCGCGCCGCGCAGGCGGCCGGCCTGCTGCGCGGCGGCTACCACTTCTACGAGACCAACGATGACGGAGCCGCGCAGGCGGCGTGGTTCATCCGCCATGTCGATCTGCAACCCGGTGACCTGCCGCCGGTCGTGGACATCGAGCGCATCAAGGCGCCGGTTGACGGCGACCTGCACACCCAGTTCGCCGCCTTCCTCAACGCGCTGGAAGCGCACTACGGCCAGCCCGCCATCATCTACACCGGTCCCGATTTCTGGAACCACGCGATGCGCCAGCACTTCCCGGGCCATCCGCTGTGGGTGGCCCAGTACGGTGTGCCCGCGCCGACGGTGCCCGACGGCTGGTCCAGCTGGACCCTGTGGCAGTACACCGAAACCTGGCAGCCCCCGGGCGCCAAGGCGCCGATTGACGGCAACGTGTTCAATGGTGACGCCGCGAGCCTGCAGCTGTTGCGGCTGCCTTCGAAAAGTGCCGGGGCGAACGGCGCGGTGAAGACCTCCCCGGTTTCCCCGGCGACGAAAAGTCCGCGCTGACGGCAGGGTGGGGCCTCCAGTGGGATCGCCCGCTGTTAGGCTGCGGCCGACGGCGTCTTGCGGTACGGTTATTGCAACGCATGCCCATGCACACCATGACCCAACCAGTCACCCCTGTTGAATCCGACGACGCCGAGCCCGCCAGCGGCTGGGCGCGCGCGGTGCTGACCTTCGACGTGGACGCCCACGCCGCGGCGCAGGGTTCGTGGCGGTTTGGCTACGAGCAGCTCTCGCAGGGCAGCTTCCGTGGCGAGCTCACCATGGTGCAGCTCGAAGGCCTGCGCCTGTTTGGCGAGCGCACCAATCTGGCCGTGCGCCAGCGCGGCCAGTTGGGCGACAGCGTGTACGGTTTTGCCATGTCGGTGCAGGCGCCGTCGCCGGTGTTCTTCCATGGCCAGAAGGTCGCGCCCGACGCGATCATGTGCGGGCGCGGCAACCAGATCGACCTGGTCACGCCGGTCAACCACGCCATGATCGCGATCGTGGTCGAGCGCAGCCTGCTCAACCCGCTGTGGGAGCTCATGTACCACAAGCCCCTGGCCGGCTGGCTGGAGCACCAGCTGGTGCTGGAGGCCTCCAGCGCCGCCGCCGACGTGCTGCGCCAGCGGCACCTGCAGGCGCTGCAGCAGTCGCTCGCGTTGGCGCAGCAGTACCCCGATGCGTCGGCCCTGAACCAACTGCGTGACGACATCCTGATCGAGTGGATCGAAGCGCTGCCGCCGTCGGTGGACATCTCCGAGCTCGACACGCTGGAGCGGCGCAAGCGCATGGTGGACAAGGCCTGCGAACTGATGCTGGCCCACCCCGACGAACCGCTGTCCATCCTGCAGGTGTGCAGCCGCGTGGGCGCGAGCCGGCGCAAGCTCAACTACTGTTTCCAGGACGTGCTGGGCACCTCGCCCACGCAGTACCTGCGCGCCCTGCGGCTCAATGGCGTGCGGCGCGGCCTGAAGAACGCCAGCGCGTCCGACACGGTGCAGGACGTGGCCGCGCGCTGGGGTTTCTGGCACCTGGGCCAGTTCTCGCTCGACTACAAGAAGCACTTCTTCGAACTGCCGTCCGAGACCTTGGCGCGGGCATGGCGCCGATAGACATGGGGCCCTTGGGTCGTCGATCAGCTGTCCGACGAATTCATCAAATAGCGTGAGCAGGTATTTCGAGCGGTCGCAATGTAGCGATGGCTGCGATCCAGAGCGCCGTCTTCGCTCAGGCGAGGAACAATCCATCCGACATAGGTCACCGCACGCAGCGCCAGGAACAGGTCGAGACAACCCGTGTCGATCGACCTGACGCTCAGGTAGCCCCGTAGCAGCGCATCTTTCAGCCTGGAGAAGTTGGGCGCGTCGAGGAACTTGAGCAGCGTGGTGGCCAGATCGAACACCCGATAACCCCAGCCCCCATCGTCGAAGTCCAGCATCCCGATCCGGCCATCGCTGATCAACACGTTTTCGCGAACGAGATCGGCATGGATCAAACCATGGTCGAGGCCGCTGGCCATCAGGCGCAGGGCTTGCGCCGCCCTGGCCCTGAAGTCCTCAAACAGGGCCTTGTCTTCGGCCGGCAGCGCTGGATGTTCCCAGAAGCGTCCCCAGAGCGGCGCCTCGCCCAGCAGGCCGTCGGCGTCCCACGTGACGCGCGCAAAACCGACGGGCTTGGCCCAGGCATCGGAGGCCGCATGGAACTGCGCCATGAGCCGCCCGAGGCGCTCGAACAGCCCCTGGGCATCGTCCTCTGAGCCACAGGTCAACAAGGCGCCCAGGGTCTGACCAGGCAGCCAGGTGAGCAGATCCACCTGGTGGCCGTTCACCTCTTCGAGCAGCCGGCCTGCCTGCGACGGTACGGGCCTGGGCACCAGCAGACCGGCCTGGGCCAGCGCCGCCATCCACTGCAGCTCGGATTCGAGTTCGATGCTTTGGCGATAACCCGGACGCTTGAGACGAAGGGCGTAGTCGCCGGTGGCGTCGGAGACCCGGTAGACCTGGTTCTCCCGACCGGCCACGAACTGCAGGCGCGCATTCGCTAGGCCCCACCGGGCGGCCGCCGTTGTGGCGAGATCCATCATGACTGCGGCGCCAGCTCGGCCAGGACATCGTCCAGCGTCTGCACGAGCAGGCCCAGGTGTTCTTCCGAGAAGGTCATGGGCGGGCGGATCTTGAGGGTGTTCTTGTGCCGTCCCAGCTTGGAGAGCAGAACACCCCGGTCGCGCATCGCCTCCACCACCTGGTCAGCGAAACCCGAGGCGGGCTCCAGCGTGGTCTTGTCCTTCAGGAACTCGACGCCGAACACCATGCCGCTCTGGCGCACGTCGCCGATGACGCCGTACTTCCTGGACAGTCCGGTCAGCGCCTTCGCGGCCAGGACACCGATCTTGGCGGCATTGGCCTGCAGGTTGCGCTGCTGAATCTCTTCCAGAACGGCCATCGCCGCAGCGCAAGCCACGGGATTGCCGCCAAAGGTGTTGAAGTAGCGGTAGGAGTTCCGAAAGCGCTCCATCACCTCCGGCCGCGTGACCAGGCCCGCCACCGGGTAGCCGTTGCCCATGGGTTTGCCCATCGTGACCACGTCGGGCGTCACGCCCTGCTTCTGGTGCGCCCAGAAATGGCTGCCGCTGCGGGCAAAGCCCGACTGCACCTCGTCGCAGATCAGGAGGCCACCGGCGTCACGGACCACTTGCTCCGTCGGGCGCAACCAGCCCGGGGCCTGGGTGGGAAAGCCTTCGTTCAAGAACAGCGGGCACACGATCAGCGCCGCGAAGCCGATGCCCGAGCGCTCCAGCTCGTCAATCTGTTCCTGCACCTTCGCGGCGAAGCGCAGCCCCTGAGGGTCAGGAATCCGCAGGCTGTCGGGCGCCTCCACATGGCGCACGTACTGGTCCAGCCCGTAACCGAACGTCGGCGCATTGCCGGTCGACAGCTGGCTCACCAGGCTGGTGTTGCCGTGGTAGGTGGCATCGGTGGCGATCACCCCGCGCTTGCCGGTCATGGCTTCGGCCATGCGCAGCGCGATGTCGTTGGCCTCGGAGCCGGTGCAGGTGATCAAGGCGTTGGAGAGTTCGCCGCCATAGGTGGACGTCAGCTTCTCGGCGTAGTTCACCAGGTTCTCGTGCAGGTAGCGGCTGTGCACGTTGAGCTGTGCGCTCTGCGAACAGATCGCGTCCACCACCCTCGGGTTGCAGTGCCCGACGTGTGGCACGTTGTTGTAGCAGTCCAGGTAGCGGCGGCCCTCCGCGTCCCACAGCCACACGTCCTCGCCCTTCACGATGTGGATCGGACGCTGGTAGAAGGTGGACACATTCGGCCCGAGAAGGGAGCGCCTTCTCTCCATCAGTTCGGTTTCATTCATTGCAGATTCCATCAAAACAGCCAACCAGGAAAAACGAGTTCTGGCGCCTGCGGCGCCAGAACTTCTTCAGCCCACGCGTCCAGACCTCAGGAGATCACGTCCTGGATCAGTTCCTTGTTCTCCTTGTGGCGAACGATCGCGAAGAAGTAGCCCAGCACGAGCACCCCAAAGGGCATCAGCGCCATGAACCAGCCCAGACCATTCATGGCCCAGGAGGTGGTCGTCGGGTCCATGCCTTCGGCGACGGCCCCCGTCAGCAGGCCGAACCGTGCCAACAGGAGGTAGAGCCCGACCGACAGGCCGACGGTGGCCAGCACCGGCGCAATCAGCGACTGGAAGATGTTCGCGTCGCCGGGCACTCGGCGGAACCAGGCGATCACCGCCAGACAGACCAGGATCTCGATCAGCAGGATGGAGACCACCGCCAGGCCGGAGAACCAGAAGAACATGTTGAGGATGGGGTCCAGGCCCGTCACCGCAAAGAGGGCAATGACGGCGGCGGTGATCACCGAGACGATGATCGAGCCGGCCGACGGTGCACCGCGCGGGTTGACCTTGGCCAGTGCGGCCGGCAGGGTGCCGCCACGACCCAGGGCAAACAGGTAGCGCGCGGCGGAGTTCTGGAACGCCAGCATGGCGGCAAACAGACTGGAGAGCACCAGGCTCTTCATCAGCGCGGACAGCCAGTCACCCACATACTGGCCGGCCAGCGTGAACAGCACATTGGCGGGATTGACCAGGGGCGCGCCGTCGACCGACGACAGCTCGACCACACGGTCCATCACCTTGCCAGCGCCCAGGCCACTGACCACCGCAAACGAGGTGAAGGCAAACAGGACGGTGATCAGCACCACGGCGACGTACGTGGCCAGCGGCACGGTGCGCTTGGGGTCGACCGATTCTTCACCGTAGATGGCGGTGGCTTCGAAGCCCACGAAAGAGGCGAACGCGAAGGCCAGCGCGATGCCGGCGGAGCCCGCCAGACCACCGGCCAGGATGTTGGCCGGGCTGAAGGACGCCGCAAAATTCCACCCCTCCGGGCCACCCTGCACGAAGATCGCCACCGCAGTGACCACCAGGCTCAGGAGCTCCAGCCCCATCAACAGACCCAGCACGTGCGCCCCCACGTCGACACTGCGCAGCGACAACCAGGTCACCGCGGCCCACGCCACCAGGGACCAGCCCCACCAGGGCAGCCCCCCGGCCTGCTCGGCCATCAGTCCACCGAAGAAGCCGAAGATCGACAAGTGGATGGCCAGGTAGGCCAGCAGCGAGACGAAGGCCGAGCCCACGCCCAGGTGCAGGCCCATGCCGCGACCGATGTAGGCGAAGAACGCGCCGGAGTTGGTCACCTGGTGGCTCATGGCGGCATAGCCCACGCTGAACAGCAGGAGGATCAGACCCGCCAGCAGGTAGGCGCCCGGCGCGGCGGCGCCGTTGCCCAGCAGGATGGCGGCGGGCAGTGCCCCGGTCATGCCCACCAGCGGCGAAGCGGCGGCGACCACGAAGAAGACGATGCCGATCACCCCCAGGCGACCGGAACGCAGGGAGGACTCGGTGCCCGGGGAAGGCCCGGACGATGAAAGTGAAGTGGAAGCGGTGTTCATGGCTGTTCCTCGTCGTTGTGTCTGTGTGATCCGTGCCACTGGCTTTTGGCGCCAGGGTGGACGGATGCTAGGGACGGGCGGCCAAACGGGTTATCAAAACTGCGCACGATGGGGTCCGGGTTTCTCCCAATCGGCTGCGGTGCTGCTGCGCTGAGCACCATGAAGCGACAGACGTTCCCTCCTGGGCGCGCTCCGTCCTGGCTTTCTGCCATCGGACACCCTGAACCGGGGCGAAAAAAGGGCACTCAGGGTAAACCCGAGAGGTGGTTTTGCGCATTTCCGATCACGCCCATCCGGGTGTGACAGGCACAGTGCGCCGCATGACTGCCCACTACCCTGCTCTTTCACTTCACGTGGCCGGCCAATGGCTGTCCAGCGGATCGGGCGGCGAACGCCCGGTGATCAACCCAGCCGACGAAGCCTCGCTGGGCATGCTGCCCCTGGCCGGCCCGGCCGAGCTGGCGGCCGCCGCCGAATCGGCCCAGCGCGGTTTTGAACAATGGCGCCGCGTGCGCCCGCACGACCGCTACGTCATCCTGCGCCGCGCGGCCGAACTGCTGCGCCAGCGCGCCGATGAGATCGCCACGGTGCTCACGCTCGAACAGGGCAAGCCGCTGGCCGAAGCCAAGCGTGAGGTGCTGCTCTCGGCCGACATCATCGATGTCCAGGCCGAAGAGGGCAAACGCCTCTATGGCCGCGGCGTGGCGCCGCGGGTCGACGGCATCCTCTCGCACACCGTGCAGCGCGTGCCGGTGGGCCCGGTGGCCGCGTTCACGCCCTGGAACTTTCCGGTCAACCTGCCCAGCCGAAAGCTCGGCAGTGCGCTCGCCGCGGGTTGCAGCGTGGTGCTCAAGCCGGCCGAAGAAACGCCGGGCAGCGCCATGCTGCTGGTGCGTTGCTTCCTCGACGCGGGGGTTCCCGCCGACGCGATCAACCTCGTGTGGGGCGATCCGGCGCTGGTGTCTTCGTTCCTGATCGAGCGGCCCGAGATCGCCAAGGTCTCGGTCACCGGCTCGGTGGCCGTGGGCAAGCTGCTGGGCGAGCAGGCCGCGCGCCACGTTAAGCGCTTTACCGGCGAGCTGGGCGGCCACGCGCCGGTCATCGTGGCCGATGACATGGCCGAAGGCAGCGCCCTGGACTTCGTGCTCAAGCAGTCGGTCAGCGCCAAGTACCGCAACGCGGGCCAGGTCTGCGCCTCGCCGATCCGCTTCTACGTGCCGCGCGCGCAACTGGCCGTCTTCAGCGAACGTTTCGCCACCGCCGCGCAGAAGCTGGTCCTGGGCTCGGGCCTGGACGCCGCGACGCAGATGGGGCCGCTCTCGCACGCGCGCCGCATCGAGGACATGGAGCGCTTCGTGGACGATGCCGTGGGCCAGGGCGCGCGCCTGCTCACCGGCGGCCACCGCGTGGCGCGGCCGGGTTTCTTCTTCGAACCCACCGTCTTCGCCGAAGCCCCGGCCAGCACGCGGCTGATGCAGCAGGAACCCTTCGGCCCCATCGCCGTGATCCAGCCCTACGACACGCTGGACGGCGCCATCGAAGAGGCCAACGCGCTGCCCTACGGACTGGGCGCCTACGCCTTCACGCGCGACCTGCACACCGCCCACCGCCTGGGCGAAGGCATCGAAGCCGGCATGGTCGGCATCAACCACTTCGGCGTCTCGCAGCCCGAGCTGCCCTTCGGCGGCATCCGCGAGAGCGGCATCGGCCACGAACAGGGCCCCGAGGGCATCACGCACTACACCGAAATCAAAACCATCACGGTAGGCCAACCGTTCTGAACCCGGGAGCACATCACATGAACAGCATCGAACAACTCAAAGCCGACAACGCCGAGTTCCTCTGGCACCCCATGGCGCACCCGGCGGCCATGAAGAAGACCAAGCCCGACATCGTGGCGCGCGGCGAAGGCTGCTGGATCTGGGACGTGGATGGCCACAAGCTGCTGGACGGCGTGGGCGGCCTCTGGGCCAGCAACCTCGGCCACAGCGCCACGGCGGTGCGCGACGCCATCGTGGCCCAGCTCGACGAGCTGCCCTTCTACAACACCTTCCGCGGCACCTCGCACCCGCGCGCCATCGAGCTCTCGGCCCGGCTGGTGAAGCTGATGGAGCCCGATGGCGTGGCCAGCGTCATGTTTTCCAGCGGTGGCTCCGACGCGGTGGAGACCGCGCTCAAGCTGGCGCGCCAGTACCACAAGCTGCGCGGCGAGAAAGACCGTTTCAAGTTCATCAGCCTGCGCCAGGGCTACCACGGCGTGCACTTCGGCGGCATGAGCGTCAACGGCAACACCAACTTCCGCCGCGCCTACGAGCCGCTGCTACCCGGTTGCTTCCACATCGACACGCCTTGGCTCTACCGCAACCCCTACACCGACGACCCGCTGGAGCTGGGCGAGATCTGCGCCGAGCTGCTGGAGCGCGAGATCGTGTTCCAGGGGCCAGACACCGTGGCCGCCTTCATCGCCGAACCGGTGCAGGGCGCGGGCGGCGTGATCGTGCCGCCGGCCAACTACTGGCCCCTGGTGCGCAAGATCTGCGACAAACACGGCGTGCTGCTGATCGCCGACGAGGTGGTCACCGGCTTCGGCCGCACCGGCCATTTGTTCGGCACCCGGCTGTGGGGCGTGAACGCGGACCTGTGGTGCCTGGCCAAGGGCATCAGCTCGGGCTATGTGCCGCTGGGCGCCACGGCCATCTCGGCCAAGGTGGCGAAAGTGTTCGACGACGACAAGACCGGCCAGGCCGCCGTCGGCCACGGCTACACCTACAGCGCGCACCCGGTGGGTGCCGCCGCCGCGCTGGCCACGCTGGACGAAATCGAACGGCTGGACGTGCCGGGCAACGCGGGCCGCGTGGGCGCCGTGATGCAGGAGCGCTTGCGCAAACTGGAGCAGACCGGCAGCTTCGTGGGCAACGTGCGCGGTGTCGGCCTGATGCTGGGCATCGAGATGGTGGACGACAAGGCCCTGCGCACGCCCATGCCGCGCAGCAGCGACATCCCGGCGCGGGTGGCGAAAGAGGCTTACCAGCGCGGCCTGATGGTGCGCATCTCCGGCCCCAACCTCATCCTCTCGCCGCCGCTGGTGATCTCGGCCGACGAGGTGAACCACCTGTGCGACGTGCTGGAGGCGTCGTTCGCGGCGGTGGAGGCGACGCTGTGAGCCCCACCAGAGCCGGCCGCCCGCCGGTCATCCTGCTGATCGGCACGGTCGACACCAAGAGCGACGAGATCGCCTTCCTGCGCGAGTCGGTCGAACACTGCGGCGGCACGGCCCTGGTGATGGACGTGGGCGTGCTCGGCCGGGGCGGCTTCACGCCCGACATCCTCAACACCGAGGTGGCCGCCGCCGCGGGCGTGACGCTGCAGCAGGTGATGGAAACCGGCGACGAAAACACCTCCATGAAACTCATGGCCGACGGCGCCGCGTTGATCGCCAACCAGTGGTACCTCGAAGGCCGTTTCGACGGCCTGCTGGCCCTGGGCGGCACCATGGGCACCGACCTCGCGCTGGACGTGACCAACCGCCTGCCGCTGGGCTGCCCGAAGGTGGTGCTCTCCACCATCGCGTATTCGCCGCTGATCCCGCCCGACCGCATCCCGCCCGACCTGATCATGCGGCTGTGGGCCGGTGGTCTGTATGGTCTGAACCGCCTGTGCAAGTCGGCGCTGAGCCAGGCCGCGGGCGCGGTGGTGGGCGCCTGCCAGGCGCGCCGGGTCGACGCCGACCCGCGCCCCGTGGTGGGCATGACCTCGCTGGGCAGCAGTGCGCTGTCCTACATGAAGAAGCTCAAGCCGGCACTCGAAGCGCGCGGCTACGAGCTGGCGGTGTTCCACACCACCGGCATGGGTGGTCGGGCCTTTGAAGATCTCGCGCGCCGGGGCTACTTCGCCGCGGTCATGGACTTCAGCCTGCAGGAACTGGTGAACGATCTCGCCGGCAGCTGTGTGAGCGCGGGCAGTGAGCGCCTGCTGGGCGCGGGCCGCGCCGGTGTGCCGCAGATCGTGGCGCCCGGCGCCACCGACATGGTGGACTTCGCCGCCTGGACGCGCTGCCCCGAACGCTTCTCTGGCCGCGCCGTGCACGACCACAACCGCCTGATCGCCTCGGTCTGCGTGGACCACGACATGCGCCGCAGCGTGGCGCGCGCCATCAGCGACCGGTTGGCCGAAGCCACCGGCCCCACCTGCCTGCTGCTGCCCACGGGTGGCGTGGAGCAGTGGGACCGGCCCGGCGAGGCCCTGCACGACCCCGAGGGCCTGAAAGCCTTTGTGGACGAGATGTGCCACGTGGTCTCGCCCAACACCGTGTTCCAGCCGGTGGACGCGCACATCAACGACGAGGCCTTCGTGCAGGCCGCGCTCAAGGTGTTCGACGCCTGGGTGGCGGCTGGGCTGGTGCCTGCCGGGGTGGTGGATGCCGCTGAAGCAAGGAAGACCGCATGACCGCGCAAGCCTTGGTGCTCGATTTCGGCGGCGTTATCAGCCGCATGCTGTTTGAAACCCACCCCCTGACCGAACAGGCGCTGGGCCTGGCGCCCGGCACGCTGACCTGGCGCGGTCCCTTCGACCCTTCGACCGATCCGCTGTGGCAGGACATGCAGGCCGACAAGCTCAGCGAGCGCGACTACTGGATGGCCCGCACCCGCGAGGTCGGCCGTCTCGTTGGCGAAGAGTGGGATTCGATGGAAACCTTCGTGCAGCGCGCACGCGGCGCCGACGTGGAGGCCGTGATCCGCCCCGAGGCGGTGGCCACCATCGAGGCAGCCAAAGCCGCCGGCAAGCGCCTGGCCATCCTCTCCAACGAGCTGGACCTGTTCTACGGCGCCGATTTCCGCAAGCGCCTGCCGCTGCTGCAGATGTTCGACGTGATCGTGGACGCCACCTACACCGGCATCCTCAAGCCCGACCCGCGCGCCTACGCGGCCGTGACCGAGGCGCTGGGGCTGCCCGCTGGCGAATGTGTGTTCGTCGATGACCAGAAGCGCAACGCCGACGGCGGCGTGAAGGCCGGCATGCGGGTGGTGCATTTCGATGTGCTGCAGCCGGCCACGTCGTTTGCGATGGCCCGGAGACTGTTGGGGATCAGTCGCTGATCCACCGGGCGTGGGCGATGCGCCACCTGCCCGCTTCCAGCTTCATCGGCAGCGCGCTGCGGTTGAGCTGGTGCTGCCCGTTGGTGCCGACCTTGAAGGGTTGGTCCATCATGCCGCTGCGCCAGGGCGCCATGGTCTCAAGGGCTTGAGACACGCTGGCCCGGTGGATGGGGCCGCGCATGCCCTGCAGCGTGTTTACCAGCACCTGCGCCGCGATGTGGCCGCCCTGCGAAAGCGAACTGGGCTCGATCTGGCGGGCGATCAACAGGCGCCGCCAGCCCATGATCTGCAGCGAGCCGCTGGACCATGGGTCGAACTCGGCCATGGCGTAGAGGCCATCGCCCGCATTCGCCAGTGCCTTGGCCGCCTGCGAGGTGTAGGCGGAGGTGAGCATCACCACCGGGACCTTGGGCATCACCTGGCGGCTGGCCAGCACCCAGCCGATGGCGGGGCCGCCGGGGCCGGTGTACACGATGGCCTGGCACTGGCGGGCCGCCACCCGCTGCACCAGCGGGGGCAACGGGTCTTCGAGCCGGTACACGTCCAGTGAAGGCGCGGGCGCTTTCGAGCGCTGCGTCCAGTCCTTGACCGTTTTCTCGAAGGCCTCGGTCATGCCCGGCAGCGCGGGCGAGACGACGCAGATGCGCTCGTGGCGCAGCACCGTGTGCGCGAACGTGAGGGCCGTCGCGGTGGCCACATAGGGGCCCGTGTTCACCGGGGCGATGTGGGTCGATGCGAAACACGCCGGGTCGACCCCGCCGCCGGGCAGGTTGAACAGACCGGCCGTGGCGTAGCGTTGCTGGTTCACCGCACATTCGAGCACGCTGGACCCGCCGACGAGTGCGATCACGCGAGGGTCACCCGCCAGCAGGGTGGCCGCCTGCTGTGCCTTGGTGGGATGCATCTGGTCGTCGATCACGCGGTATTCGATGCGCCGGCCCTGGATGCCACCGGCGGCGTTGACAGCGTCGAAATACATCCGGGCCGCCTGGGTGCTGGCGTCCGAGGCCCCCGGCCCGGTGAGGCTGCTCACGGCGCCCACCACGATCGGGCCTTGGTCGCTCTCCTGGGCGTGCAGGGGATGGGCCGCAGCCAGCGCCGAGGCCAGGGCCACGACCAGGGCATGGTGTTTCATGAAGCCGCCCTTTTGGCCGATGCCGGGAGGCGCAGGCCCAGCAGGCCGCGCGGCGCATAGAGGCTGACCACCACGGCCACGGCGCCCATCGCGATCAGGTACCAGCCACCGGAGATGCCCAGCGACGTGGCCAGCACCTCCCGCAGACCGAACCAGATCAGCACGCCGATGACCGGGCCGCCGATGCTGCCGATACCGCCGATGAGTGTGGCGAACAGCATCATCACGACCCAGTTGACGTCGAAGGCCGCACTGGGCGCGAGGAACATGCCACCCATGAAATACACCGCGCCCGCCAGCGCGCTCATGCCGCCGGAGATGACGAAGGCGATCAGGCGCACGCGCTGCACGTCGATGCCCACGCTGCGCGCGGCCACCTCGTTGTCTCGCACGGCGGTCATGGCCAGGCCCAGGCGCGAGCGCATCAGCAGCTGCAGGCCGGCCACCGAGACGATGCCCAGCGCGCAGGCGAGCCAGAAGCTCATCTGCCCGAAGAGCTCGATGTCTTCGAGCGCCGACATGTCCAGCGTCAGGCCCGCGCTGCCACCGAGCGCCGATGTCTTCGAGACCAGCAACGCCACGACTTCGGCCACCACCCAGATGCCGATGGCGAAGTAGGCGTCGCGCAGGCGGAACAGGGCGGGTGCGATCAGCGCCGCGCACAGCGCGCCGGCCAAGCTGGTGAGCGGCAGCAGCCAGTAGGGCGAGACGCCGGTGCGCTGCGCCAGATCGAACAGTGCGTAGGCGCCGACGCCGATGAACAGCTGGTGGCCCAGCGACATCAGGCCGCCGTAGCCGGCCAGCAGGTTCCACATCTGCGCCATGCAGATGGCCAGCAGCACCTCGCTGGCCAGGCGCATCAGGCCCGCGTCCAGCCAGTGCGGCGCCAGCCAGGCGGCCAGGGCGCAGGGCAGGGTCCAGGCCAGGGGAAACCAGTCGTTGGTTGTCAGGCGTTTCATGCGCGGCCTCCAGCCAGTCCCTTGGGGCGAACCATCAACGTGACCAGGAACAGCAGGTGCGCGTAGAGCGAGCCGGCGTTGGAATCGATGCGCTGGCCGAAGAGCTGGGCCACACCCAGCACCAGGCCACCCGCGATGGCGCCCCAGAACGAGCCCAGACCGCCAATGATCACCACCTCGAACGCCACCAGCATGCGCTCCACGCCCGAGAACGGCGTGAACAGCGTGCGCTGTGCCAGCAGGTAGCCCGCGCCCATGGCGAAGGCCGCCGCCAGCCCCATCACCTGGCAGAACACGCGCTCGGGCTTCACGCCCATGAGCCGCACCACGTCCGGGAAATCGGCGGTGGCGCGCACCGTGCGGCCGAACTCGGTGTGTTGCAGCACCCATTGCAGGCTGGCGAACAGGGCCAGCGCCAGCAGCAGCATCAGCACCGGGTACACGCCCACCGAGATGCCGAGCAGGTCCATGCTCGCGCTGCCCAGCGCGCCCGCGTCCACCGCGCGCGAGTCGGCGCCAAAGACTTCCACCATGCCGTTGCGCAGCAGCACCGAGAGGCCGAAGGTCAGCACCAGTGGCGTGAGCACGTTGCCCGAACGCACCGCGCGGTTGAGTAGCGTGGCCTGCAGCAGCCAGCCGAAGCCGTAGCCGATCAGCACCACCGGGATCAGCATGGCCCACACCGGCACGGCGCTGAACCAGCCCACCAGAAAGAAGCCGGCGTAGGCGCCGAGCACGATGAATTCGCCGTGCGCCAGATTCACCACCCGCATCACGCCAAACACCAGCGCCAGGCCCAGGCCGAAGAGCGCGTACAGGCCGCCGAGCAGCAGGCCGTTGATCAAGGTCGATAGCCAGTCCATGTCATTCCCCAAAATAGGCTGCGGTCACTTGCGCGAGCGCGATGTCCCGGCTGGCGCCCTGCAGCGTGACCTGGCCCTTGAGCAGGCAGGTGACCTGGTCGGACACCGCACAGGCGCGGGCCACGTCCTGCTCCACCAGCACGATGGACAGGTCCGCGCCACGGATGCGTTCGAAGGTGCGGTAGATCTCTTCCACGATCAGCGGCGCCAGGCCCAGCGAGAGCTCGTCGCAGATCAGCAGGCGCGGGTTGCTCAGCAGCGCGCGGCCGATGGCCACCATCTGCTGCTGTCCGCCCGAGAGCTGCATGGCGTTGCGCTGGCGCAGCTCCTTGAGCACCGGGAACACCTCGTACACGGCGTCCAGCGTCCAGACGCCAGAGCGGCGGGTGAGCGTGCCCATCTGCAGGTTCTCTTGCACCGTGAGCGAGGGAAACAGCATGCGGCCCTCGGGCACCATGGCGATGCCCCGGCGGGCCAGGGCTTCGGCGGGCAGGCCGGTCACGTCGGCACCGTCAAAGCGGATGCGGCCGCGGCGTGGCTGGTGCAGACCGGTGAGCGTGCGCAGCAGCGTGGTCTTGCCCGCGCCGTTGGCGCCGATGAGGGCCAGCACCTCGCCGGTCTCCAGCGCCAGGCCCACGCCCGAGATCGCTTGAAAGTCGCCGTAGAAGACGTCGACGTTGTCCACTTCAAGCAGCGGCATTGGCGGGCACCCCCATGTAGATTTCGCGCACGATGGCGCTGTCCATGACCTCGGCGGGGGTGTCCTCCAGCAGCTTGCGGCCGAAGTGCAACACCATGATGCGGTCGGCCACCGCGCGCAGCGCCTGGGCGATGTGTTCGATCCAGATCACGGCGTAGCGTTGTTTGAGCTCGTGCACCAGGTCCACCATCTGGTGCACCTCGCGCTCGGTCAGGCCGCCGGCCACCTCGTCGAGCAGCAGCAGGCGCGGCTGCGAGGCCACGGCCTTGGCCATCTCCAGGCGCTTGCGGTCCAGCAGGGGCAGGGCGCCGGCGGTCTTGTGCGCCATGGCCTCCAGCCCGCAGCGGCGCAGCGCCTCGCTCGCGGCCTGGGCGGCGGCTTCACCGCGCAGGCCCCCGGCGAAGGTGGCCGCAGCCAGGGCGTTGTCAAACACCCGCAGATTGCCAAAGGGTTGCGGCACCTGAAAGGCACGCGCCACCCCGAGCCGGGCGCGCTGGTGGACCGGCAGGCCCGACAGCGCCTTGCCGTCCAGCGCGATGTGACCCGCGTCCGCCGCCACGGTGCCCGTGATCAGGTGGAACAGCGAACTCTTGCCGGCCCCGTTGGGACCGATCACGCCCAGGCACTGGCCGACCGACAGATCGATCTCGATCCCGTCGGCCACCACCATCTGGCCATAGGCCTTGCACAGGCCCCTGACTTCCAAGCTCATGGGGTGGGCCTCACTGGAGCTGCGAGAGCCGTTCGAGCTTGCCACCCAGCGGGATGGCCGGCGCCAGCGCGTTGTTCACCACCACCAGTTCGAACGGGTGTTTCGCGCCGGCGGCGGTGCGGCGCCACTGGCCACCGGCCAGCGCGGTCTTGGCCACGCTCTTGATCGGGCTGTTCTTGAAGTCCACCTTGCCGACGATGGTGTCGATGCTGGTGGCCTGGATCGCGTCGCGCACGGCCTTGCGGTCGAACGGGTCGCCCGCGGTCTTGAGCGCGTGCAGGCCCACTTCCCACAGGGCGTGCGCGTAGCCCAGCGGTTGCGTCCACTGGTTGCCGGTGCCCTTTTCCCATTCGGCCGCGAAGTCGGCGGCGCTCTGTCCGGTGAGCGAGGAGCGGTAGGGGAAGCTGGGCGTCCACCAGACCTCGGTGGACATGCCGTTGCCCGCCGCGCCCAGACCTTTTAGCGCGCTGGGGAACAGGAAGGCCGCCGCCACGGTGCAGACCTCGGGCTTGAAGCCTTGCTGCTGCGCCTGTTTCCAGAAGGTGGCGAAGTGGCTCTCGTACATGAAGCCCGAGACGATGTCGGCGTTGGCCTTCTTGAAGCTCGCGATGGGGTTGCTGAAGTCGTCGGTGGCGACCTTGAAGAAGCCACCGGTGGACTCGCGGTAACCGGCCTTGCGCAGCGCGGGCGGCATGCCCATCAGCGGGTCGGCGAAGGCGGCCCCGGGTGGGTTGTCGATGTAGAGCGTGCCGACCGACTGGGTGGTCTTGACGCTGTCCCACAGTGCGGTGAAGGTCTTGACCACATCGTCCGCGCCCCAGAAGAAGTGGAACGAGAAGGGGAAGCCCTTGCTGACCTTGCCGTTGCGCGCGAACAGAAAGGCCTGCCAGGGCGACATGGTGCTGATCATCGGGATGCCGTGCACATCGCAGAGCTGGCCGGCGGGTGTGGAGGCGTCGCCGTCTTCCACCAGCATCAGGTCCACCTTCTCGCGCAGCACCAGCTCGCTGGCCACCTGCACCGAGCGGTTGGGGTCGGACTGGTTGTCGCGCAGCAGGATCTCCACCGGCACGCGCTTGCCACCCACCTCCAGGCCGTTCTTGAGCAGTTCGCGCACCTTGGCCAGGTGCCACTGATCGGCCACGCCGAAGGGCGCGCGCGGGCCGGACAGCGCGGTGATGTAGCCGATGCGCAGTGGCTTGGTCTGCGCGATGGCGAAGCCCGGCAGGGCGCTGGCGGCGGTCAGCGCCACCGAGGTCTTCAGGAAATCGCGGCGGGGTGGCGCGGAGGGGTGCAGGGCGGTCAGGTGATTCATGGTGGTGCTCCGGAAGCGTGGTGGGTGAGGGCGGGGGTCAGAAAGCTGAGGGGGTGGCGCGGGCGCCGGTGAATTTCAGAAGGGTGTTTTCGATGAGCCCGGGCTCCATGCCCTGGGTGATGAACACCAGCCGCGAGCGGCGCTCGGCGTCGGGCCAGGCGGGCAAGGGCACCGGCGGGTGCACCAGGTGCTGCGCGGCGTGCACCACCAGGGGGTGGTCGGGGGTTTCGGCGATGTGGATCAAGCCCTTGAAGCGCAGCAGGCGTTCGCCGCGCAGGGCGGTCAGCAGGGCGAGCCAGTGCTGGAAGGTCTCGGCCTCGAACGGCTCGTCCACCGTCAGGCACAGGGTCTGGATGTCGCTGGCGTGGGGCTTAAGCGAGCGCACGAAGACCGACTCGGTCCGCGATCCGGTGCCGCGCAGCAGCCAGGTGGTGCCGCTGTGAGGGGGCTCGCCCAGGCGCTGCTGCGGCTTCGAAAGAAACGGGTTCTCCAACTGGAGCAGGTGCTCCGAGCGCAGCGCGCCGTGGGTCACGCGGTGCTGGGGCGCGCTGGGGTTGAGGCGCGCCAGGCGCTGCTCCAGCAGCTCCAGCGCACCCAGTGGCGTCAGGTCGGTCTTGGCCAGCAGCAAGGCGTCTGCCACGGCGACCTGGCGCCGGGCTTCCTCATGCTGGTCGAGCGTGGCGAAGCCGTTGTGGGCGTCCACCACCGTGGCCACACCGGCCAGCCGGAAGTGGCGCGCGGTGTCCGGGTGCGTGGCCAGCGTGTGCAACACCGGCATGGGGTCGGCCAGGCCGGTGGTCTCCACCACCACGCGCTCGAAGCGCAGCTCGCCACGCGCGCGGCGCGCGTGCAGGTCGGCCAGGGTGAGTGTCAGGTCATCGCGCACCGAGCAGCACAGACAACCGCTCTGCAGCAAGCGCACATAGGGCGCCACATGCTGCACCAGCAGGTGGTCCAGCCCGGTCTCGCCCAGCTCGTTGATGATCACGGCCGTGTCCTTCCACTCGGCGCGCTGCATCAGGTTCTGCAGCAGCGTGGTCTTGCCACTGCCGAGGAAGCCGGTGAGCACGGTGACCGGCAGGCGTGGGTCGTTCATATCAGCTCTCCATGGCGTCGGAGCGCCACCCCGATGCATGAAAGGGTGCAGCCCCCTTGAGGGGGTCGCGCGCAGCGCGGCGGGGGTGTTTCATTTCTCGTGCACGCAGCGGCCTTCGAACCAGGTCTGCAGCACCCGCGTCTGGCCCAGTTCGGCGGGATCGATGCTGAAGAGCCGCCGGTCCAGCACGGCGAGGTCGGCCGACTTGCCGACCTCGATCGAGCCCGTGCGATCGCCCAGCCCGATGGCCTGGGCCGCGTTGATGGTGTAGGCGCGCAGGGCGTCTTCCACCCCGATGGCCTGCTCGGGGCAGAGCGCGCCTTCGAGCCGGCCGCTGGGGTCGCGGCGCGTCACCATGCCCTGCATGGCGGGCCAGGGGCTGGGGTCGGGCACCACGGGCCAGTCCGAGCCACCGGCGATGAGGGCGCCGGCGTCGAGCAGCGAGCGGATCGGTGCCATGCGGTCCACCAGTGGTTGTGGCACCGTGGCGCGGATGGCCTCGATGATCACGCTCGGGAACCACAGCGGCGGCGACAGGTCGGCCACCACATTCAGTTCGGCAAAGCGCGGAATCTCGGCCGGGTCGATGAAGCTGGCGTGCGCGATGTGGTGCTGCAGCCCCGGGCCGTTGAAGCTGCGCAGCACGTCGATGGCGTCGAGCGCGGCGCGTGTGGAGGCGTCGCCGGTGCAGTGGATCTTCACCCGGGTGCCGCGCCGCTCGCAGTCCGCCAGCACCTTGGCCAGTTGCGGCACGGTGAGCGTGGTGCCGCCCCGGAAGCAGCAGCCGTGTACCGCGTCGGGCAGGTAGGGCTCCAGCATGGCGGCGGTGCGTGCGGTGGGCACGCCGTCGAGGAAGATCTTGCCGGCGTCGGGCATGAAATGAGGGGAGCGGAAGTCGTTGCGCATGGCCAGCAGTTCTTCGGGCATCTCGCCCGGGGCCAGCGGCGCTTCGGTCATGGGCAGCGAGCCCACCACCCAGGCGCTCAGGCGTCCTTCGTCGTCCAGTGTCTTCAGGGCGCGCATCACGGCGCGCGTGGTCAGCGCTTCCTGCATGCCCGTCACGCCGCAGGCGTTGAGCCGCTTCACCGCGTGGGCGGCGGCTTGCACGTCCAGGTGGGGCGCGGCCTCGATGGCGCGGGCCACGGCCAGCTCCACCAGGCCGCAGGCCGCCTCCAGCAGCAGGCCGGTGGCCTCGCCGGTGACGGCGTCGCGCACGATGGTTCCGTTGAGCGGGTCGGGTGTGTCGCGGTGAATGCCCGCCGCCTTCAGGGCGGCCGTGCTCACAAAGCGGTTGTGGTGCGAGTCGTCGCGCAGCATCACCGGGCGCCCGCCGGCGGCCTCGTCCAGGCGCAGGCGCGCGGCGCGGTCGATCTGGCCGATCAGCGACGAGCCCCAGATGCCACCCACGATCCACTCACCGGGGCCCTTGCCGGCGGCGGCTTCGCGCACCGCGTCCAGCACCTGGTCGAGGCTGAAGACGGGCGGCACGAACACCTCGTACAGCTCGGCCCGCCCGGCCCAGACGAAGTGGTTGTGCACGTCCAGCAGGCCGGGCACCACCATCTCGCCCGGCAGCTCCACCACCGGCGCACCGGGCAGCGCGGCGCGGGCTTCGTCCAGCGTGCCCACGGCAACGATGCGGCCTTCGCGCACGGAAATTGCTTCTACCCAGGGGCGGTCGGCCGCCAGGGTGCAGATGCGCGGGTGGTGAAGGATCAGGGTCGGCAGGGTGGTGGTGTCGGTGCTCATGGGCGAGGCTCTGGGGGGTGAAATGGAACGAGGGAATCCACCGTTGCAAACGGCGCGGTGCTCGCTACGCTGGTCAGCGGGGAGGAAGTTGTCTGGCCGGTCATGGCCAACGTGTGTGAACCGATGACGCTGGGCGTCGAAAGACCGATATGTGGAATGGCCCCTCGGCTCAACTGAGCAAGCCCGACGAACTGCTGCTGGACCTGTACGCCAGCGCGGCCCAGCCTTCGCGCTGGGTGCAGTCGCTGGACCGGCTGTGCGCGTCCACCGGGGCCTGTTCCGCGGTGGTGCAGGCCTTTCGTTTTGAAGAGGGGCGCGCCCGCATCCTCTGGTCGGCACGCGACTCGCGCACCCTCTCGCGCTGGGTGATGGAGCCCGATGGTGTGGCCGATGGCGACAACCCGCGGCTGGACCACCGGCGTGTGCTGCGCGGGCTGGACCGCGTGGCCTGGGACGAAACGCTCTTCGATCCCGACGACGAAGCCCGACCCATGCTGCAGCAGCGCCTGGCCACCCTGGGGTTGGGCCGCTTCCTGGGTACCCTGCAGGACGTGGGGCGCGGCGTGTACCTGGGGCTGGCCCTGCACCGAGCGGTGCAGGACACGAGCGACTTCAACGAACAGCACGTCAACCGCCTGGCCGATCTGGCGCCCCACCTGGGGCAGGCCTTTTTGCTCACCGACCAGTTGCAGGCCTCCGTCGAACGCGACGGCCGGCTGCGCGAACTGATGGACAGCCTGTGCTTTGGCATCGTGCTGTGCGACGAGAGTGGCCGCGTGCAATGGTCCAACCGCAGCGCCGTGAGCCTGCTCGGGCCGGATGCGGCGCTGACGCTGCGCGGCGAACACCTGAACGGCCGCAACCCGGCCGAGACCCAGCGGCTGCTGGCCGAGCTGGCCCGGGCGCGGCGCGCCGTGGGGCAGGGCGTGGGCTACCTGCGGGTGGGGCAGGGCGCGCAGGCCTTGCACGTGGCCGTGCAGGCGGCGGGCGATCCGTCGGCGCTGATGCTGGTGATCTCCTCGGCCAGCCAGGTGCTGCAGCTGCCCGCGAGCGCGCTGGAGAGCCTGTTTGGACTGACGCCGACCGAGGCCCGCCTGCTGGGCGCCATTGCCACCGGCAGCACCGTGGAAGACTACGCCTTGCAGCGCGGCGTCTCCGTGGGCACGGCCCGGGTGCAGCTCAAGCAGATCCAGACCAAGACCGGCCAGCGTCGGCAGTCCGATCTGGTGCGGCTGGTGCTGTCGTCGGCGGCAGCGCATCTGTCGGGCTCCGGTCAGGCCTGGGGGCGCTGAGTTCAGAAGGTCCAGGCCGCGCGCACGGCGAACTGGGTGCCCTGGCTGCGGTTGCGCGCACCGAACTCCTTGTAGGCGTGGGCCCAGATCAGGGGCCAGTCCGAACCCAGTTCAAAGAAGCTGATCGCCGGGCCCAGGGCCATCACGCGTGAGCGGTTGCCGTCCTGGAATTTCGCGCCGTTCTGCTTGTCGTCCGTGAGCTGCTGGTACAGGTAGCCGCCGACGCCCAGCGTCCAGGGGCCGACGTGTTGGCCCAGCCCGAACTCGTGCTGGTACTCGATGCCCGAGCGGTAGTTCGTGTCCTTGTTCTTGCCGTGGACGTTGAGCTGGATGTTCGAAGAGACCTCGAAGCCTTCGGCATTGATGTAGGTGAAAGCCAGTGCCGGCGAAGCGGTCCAGTGGTTCGATCCGGTGTTGATGATTCGGTCCGCCTTGTAGGAGCCCGTGGGCAGTTGCAGCTCCAGGCGACCGTTGACGAAGAGGCCCGGAGAGGGCGTCCATTTGACGATCAACGGCGTGAGGGTCACGTCGCCCACGGCGCCGTTGGTGCCCTTGAGCGGCAGGGGCCCAGCCGGTGTGGGAATGCGCAACTGGTTGGACATGTCCAGATACGGCACCACCGCCGCGAAGCCGTAGCTGCCGCCCAGCAGCGGAATGTCGGTGGTCTTGATGATGGCCAGCGAAGCGCTGTTCACCTTGAGCTTGATGCCCACGGGCGATACCTTGCCCTGGGTGTCGCGCAGCTCGCTGGCGCTGTAGGCGGCACCGCGGATGCCCACGGTGGCCACATCGGAGGGCGGCGGCAGCATGCCGGCGCCGAATTCGAAGATGCCGAAGGGCGTGATGGGGGCGCCGCTTTCAACGCTGTGCGCCGCGCCGGCCAGGGTGAGGGCCGCGGCCGACACCAGGATTTTCGGGATGCAGAGGGATGTGGGGGACATGAAAGGCCTCTCGTGGGTCAGGGGTGGGAAGAACCGGAATCTGAGCCACAAGCGTAGGGATCGGGGTGCGCCGCGGCGCCTCCCAAACGGTATAGAGACCCATGGGGGTTTGTGCGGATGCCGCGCGCGCTATGCTGGTGCGATGAACACCTCTGACCGCATCGAACTTCGTGAACTCGTCACCGGCGGTGACCCCGCCGCCCAGCCCGTGGCCAGCATCGTGGTGCTGCACGGCCTGGGGGCCGACGGCAGCGACTTCGTGCCGATCGCGCAGGAACTGGACCTCTCCGCCATCGGCCCGGTGCGCTTCGTATTCCCCAGTGCGCCGGTGCGCCCGGTCACGATCAACGGCGGCTACGAAATGCGCGCCTGGTACGACATCCACCCACCCGGCCCCGACGGCTCGCGCCGCGAAGACGAGGCCGGGCTGCGCGCTTCACAGGCCATCGTGCAGCAGTTGCTGGACCGCGAGGCCGCGCGCGGCGTGCCGCCCGAACGCACCGTGCTCATGGGGTTTTCGCAAGGCTGCGCCATGACCCTGCTGGCTGGCTTGCGCGCGCCGCGGCGTCTGGCGGGTCTGGTGGGCCTGTCGGGCTACCTGCCGCTGGCCGGGACCACCGCCGCCGAGCGCAGCGCCGCCGGCGCGGACGTGCCGCTCTTCCTGGCCCACGGCGAATACGACGAGGTGGTGGTGATCGAGCGCGGGCTCGGCACGCGCGACCTGCTGACCGCTCTGGGATACGCGGTGGATTGGCACAGCTACCCCATGGGGCACGAGGTCTGCATGGACGAAGCGGCGGATCTCAACCGCTGGCTGGTGGCTCGCCTGGGCCAGCGCTGAGCTTGTGCACTTCAGCAACCCCGCTGTGCAGCTCCACCATCCCGTAGCTGCGTGAAATCAGGCCCACCTCTTCCAGCGCTTTGAGTGCCTTGTTGGTGCTCTGCCGGCTGACGCCCATCATCTGGGCGATCACTTCCTGTGGCACCTTGACCCGCCGGCTGGGCGTCATCCGGCTTCCGTACCCCGTGGCCACCCGCTCCAGGCGCTTGAGAATGCGTTGCTCCAGCGACAGGAAAACCGTCTCCTGGATCGAGTCCAGCGCCACCCGGAGCTTGCTGCAGGCCAGGATGCCGATGTCCCGCCAGCACAGCGGATGCTGGTTGAGCCAGGACTCCAGGGCGTCCCCCGGCACAAAGAGGACCTCGGTGTTCCCGATGGCGTGGGCGGAAAAGTGGCGCGGGCCACGGTCCAGGGTCGCAATCTCGCCCAGCCACTGGCAGGGCTCCACCTGAGAGAGCACCGCCACCCGGCCGTCCGCGTTCACGTTGCTGATCAGCAGCGCCCCGCCAATGACGCAGCAGAGGCCGCTGCCTCCTTCACCGCGCTGAAAGAGTTCCTGGCCATCGGACAACCGCATGGGGCGCGACAGCCTCACCAGGGCCGCCTGCAACTCGGCTGGGCAGGCCCGGTACCACCTGTCGGCTTGAAGTTTGAGATGCAGAGGGCTGGACTTCATGGGTGGAAAAACGTGGGCGGGTGTCGATCATGGGCAAACATCACGGATCGCCGATAAATATTAATATTAATGAATAGTTATCCACAAACTGTCAATTGTTTGACAGTCGAACAAAAATAATTCGAGCACAGTCGGGCCCCTGCTTGGAACGGTGGCGAGGCGATGCCTCATGCCCTGTGACAGCCTGAGAACGTGTTTGCCATCTCGGAATCCAGGCGGACGAAGCCTCGTCGACATGACCGTCGCGATGTCCAGCCGCATCCACACGTGCAAACGTTTGCCACTTGACGGACTTCAATCGATGGAAGAACCCATTCCCAACGTGCTGGTCGTTGGCACCGGAGCGCCAGCGCGCCATATCGGGGAAGCGCTGCGCAACTGCGGGGTCCGCGTCGACTTCGTGCAGGAGTTGAAAAGCCTGCTCGACGATGGCGCGCCGCATCCGGTCGGTACCCACATGGCCGGCAGATCCGATCTCGTGTTGTTCGCGGTGGACCCCGACGACACCCTGGAGTCGGCCATGCTGCTTCAGCGTCTGCTGCCGAAAGCCACGCCCGTGGTGGCGCTGCAACCGGGCATCCGCCGCCTGGCGTGGGCCGCCCACGCGGCCCCCCAGCTTCGGTGGATTCGCTGCGTCATGGGCTTCGATCCGGCGCAGCCCTCGGGCCAGCGGCGGACGGCCAAGACGAACCGCAAGCTCTACCTGAGCGACACCCCGCAGATCCGCCAATGGCGGTCCCGCCTGGAACGGGCCGGGTTCGAGGTGGAACTCTGCGCGGACATGCAGTCCGTGCAGTGGGGGCACCTGTTGCTGCAGCTCAGTGCCCTGCTGGTGCTGGCCTCGGGGCTGGACTACAAACAGATGTTGGCGACGCGCGCCTGGCGGCTGCGCTACGCCCGCCTGCTGGACGAAGCCCTGGGGCTGCTGGCGGGAACGGCCATCGAGCCCCGGAACATGCTGGGCGTGCCGTGGCGAACGGTGCCGATGATGCTTCGCCTGAACGATGCCCTGTTTTCCTGGCTGGCGGCGCGCCATTTTTCGGGTGGCGGCGAAGGGCTTCCCGACCTGTCCCGCGCCGACGAGCCGTCGCTGGAGCTGGCCATCGATGCCACCTGCGGAGAGCTCATGCGACTGGCGGTCGGTCTGGGAGCCGATGCACCGCGCACGGTCGATCTCGCCGAGCAGCTCATGGTGATCGGTCGCCAGCAGATCGAAGACCGCAGACTGGCGACGACGGAGTGGTGATGCGGGTCGGCCTCTTCAAACCGCTCAAAGGGCCAGCGCACTTCCGCAGGAACCCGATGGCCACGCCCCGCGAAATGCTGGAACGGCTCAAGGGAGACGTGGACAACCTGGTGGTCGGCGTGCTCGACGATCTCACTTTCGAGGTCATCCGTGCCTACCGGAACCACCCCCCACCGGGTTACCTGGAGTGGGTGTCCACCACGGCCACCCACAGAATCCGAAGGCTGGCCCAGACGGTCGCCCGCGACCGGTCCAGAACCCGATCGACCGCCGCGGCGCCGGGCTTCCATCGCCAGCCCGAAGCGATGCGGTATCTGGTGGTCAACTGGCTGGAGCCGCAGATGGAGCAGCACTTCGGCCCGCTGCCCGAAGCCGTGAAGAAGGTGTTGTCCGCCAAGGTCGGCTGACACGCTGACGCGAGGGCCGTTCTCCCCCTGTGGCGGTTGGCTGATGGGGTGTCGCCACCCGCATCGCGGGTCGTGGCTCTGCATGGCTATGCTCAGAAAGCATTGGCTGTTGTTCTGACTCATACCTACCATCTGGCGCATCTTGAACAGGTGCTCTATATGGCTTTGATGATGCGTCAGACGTTGGGGGTTCTCGGTGGCATGGGGCCCATGGCCACGGTCGATTTCTTGAGGAAGTTGACCCAGGCCACGCCGGCCTCGTGCGACCAGGAACACATTCCCCTGGTGGTCCACTTTTCATCGCAGACGCCCGACCGCTCGGACGCGCTCAGCGGTGTGGGGCCGTCGCCGCTGCCCGCGTTGATCGAGTCGGCGCTCATGATCCAGCGCTCGGGCGCCCAGGGCCTGGTGATCCCCTGCAACACCGCCCACGCGTGGTACGACGATGTGGCCAGCGCCATTCACATTCCCGTGCTGCACATCGTGGATGCCGCGGTGCAACAGCTTTCGCCATCGCTGCGGGGCCAACCGGTGGGGCTGCTCGCCACCAGCGGCACCCTCAACAGCGGCATCTACGCCGCGCGCCACCCGGAGATCCACTGGGTGCTGCCGTCCGCGCACGTGGTGGATCTGTTCGTGATGCCCGCCATCCGCTGCGTCAAGAGCGACGACATGACCCGCGCCAGCCAGTTGCTCGATGCCGCGGTCTATTCGCTGGTGGAGCAGGGCGCCCGGGCGATCATTCTGGGGTGCACGGAGTTGCCGCTGGCCCGCTCGGACCGGAACTTGCATGTGCCCCTGATCGACGCCACCGATGCCTTGGCGCACATGGCCGTTCGCTGGGCCACGGGCGGTGCGATCCCCAGCGTCTGAACACTTGAAAGGCCGTTGAACATGGAAACCACCTGGCTGGAAGACTTCGTCGTGCTGGCGGAAACGCGCAGCTTCTCGCGTGCCGCGCAGCAGCGCCATGTGACCCAGCCGGCCTTCTCGCGCCGCGTGCAGGCGTTGGAGGCCTGGGTGGGCATGGACCTGCTGGACCGCACCACCTATCCGCCGTCGTTGACCCAGGCGGGCGAACACTTCTACACCCAGGCGCAGGACCTGCTCAACCGCATCGGCCATCTGCGCCTGAGCTCCAACGAACTGCCCGGCCAGAAGCAGGAAACCATCGGCTTTGCCATTCCGCACACGCTCTCGCTGAGCTTTTTCCCCGAATGGTTGGGGAGAGCCCAGGCCGCCGTGGGGGCCATCGAAAGCCGGCTGCGCGCGGGCAACGTGCTCGACGTGGTGCTGTGGCTGGTGGAGGGCGGCTGCGACATCCTCTTCTGCTACCACCATCCCCAGCAACCCGTTCAGCTCGATCCCGAGCGCTACGAGATCCTGACCCTGGGCACCGAATCGCTGGCGCCGTATTCCCTGCGTGGCGAAAACGGCAGACCCCGGCACGACTGGCCGGGCAAGCCGCAGAAGCCCGTGCCGTTCCTGGCCTACACCTCCAGCGCCTATCTTTCGCGCATGACCGACATCGCGCTGAGCCAGGGCCGGGCCTCGCCCTACGTCAAGCGGGTCTTTGACACCGACATGGCCGAGGGCCTGCGCCGCATGGCGCTCGCCGGCCACGGTGTGGCCTTCCTGCCGGCCAGCCTCGCATCGGCCGACGTCGAGCGGGGTGACCTGTGCAAGCTCGAAGGCGGGTGGGAGCTGGAGATGCACATCCGCGCCTACCGCGAACGCCCCACCCTGAGCCGCCCGGCGCGGCCCCGCGTCGAACAACTCTGGAAGTGGATGGAGCTTCACAGCATCCCCACGCCCACCGTCGCGCTGGGCAACCACGCGGCCGCACCGAATCTGCGAAGCGCCACGCCCACCAGCCGCCGCGCGTCCGCAGTGTCCCCGTCGCCCAAGGCCAGCAGTGCCCGAACGCGCAACCGCTAACCCTCCCCGCCACCCTCACCACCGGACAAGGAGTCCTTCATGAAACCTCGCCACGTTGCAGCCCTGCTGACCCTGGGCCTGTGCGCCACCACCGCCTTTGCCGAAGGCACGCTGGACAAGATCCGCGCCAGCGGCACCATCACGCTGGGCCACCGGGACGCGTCGATCCCCTTCTCCTACCTGGACGACAAGCAGCAACCCATCGGCTACGCCATGGACCTGTGCCTGAAGGTGGTCGATGCCGTGAAGGCCGAACTCAAGCTGCCGGCTCTGAAGGTGAGCTACCAGCCCGTCACCTCGGCCACCCGCATCCCGTTGATGGCCAACGGCACGATTGACCTCGAGTGCGGCTCCACCACCAACAACGCCGAGCGCCAGAAGCAGGTGTCGTACACCATGTCGCACTTCATCACCGCCAACCGCTTCGTGGCCAAGAAGGCCGACAAGCTCAGCAAGCTCGACGACCTCAAGGGCAAGACCGTGGTCTCCACCTCGGGCACGACCAACATCCGCCAGCTCACCGAGCTCAACGCCTCGCGCAACCTGGGCATCAACATCCTCGCCGCCAAGGACCACGCGGAAGCCTTCCTGATGGTGGACACCGGACGCGCCGTGGCCTTCGTCATGGACGACATCCTGCTGGCCGGCCTCGTGGCGAACCACAGCAACCCTGGGCAGTTCGCCATCTCCAGCGAGCAGTTGTCGGTGGAGCCCTACGGGATCATGTTGCGCAAGGACGATCCCGCGTTCAAGAAAGTGGTGGACGACGCCATGACCAAGATCTACAAGGGCGGCCAGCTCACCGCGATCTACGACAAGTGGTTCATGGCGGCCATTCCCCCGCGCGGTATCCAGCTGAACATTCCCATGAGCGACGCGATGAAGAAGGTGATGAACGCGCCCACCGACTCGCCCGACCCAGCCCTGTACCGCTGAGCATTTTTCGCAGGGCCTGTGCGAGGTCGCGCAGGCCCATCCACACCATGACCTGGCCGCCCGGCCGAGGAGCACCGCTTGAACTACAACTGGAACTGGGGCATCTTCTGGGAACTGTCGCCCGATGCGACAGGCACCTACATGGCCACCCTGCTGCAGGGCCTGCGATGGACCGTGGCCACCGGCCTGAGCGCCTGGGTGATCGCGTTGCTGTTGGGTTTGGTGGTGGGCACCTTGCGCACCGTGCCCACCCGGTGGCTGGTCATGCTGGGCAATGGGTATGTGGAGCTGTTCCGCAACGTGCCCCTGCTGGTCCAGATGTTCCTGTGGTTCTTCGTCGTGCCGGAGCTGCTGCCCGTTGCCTGGGGAACCTGGGTCAAGCAGCTGCCCAACGCGTCGTTCTGGACGGCCGTGATCGCGCTGGCGTTCTTCACATCGGCGCGCGTGGCCGAGCAGGTGAAGGCGGGCATCCAGTCGCAGCCTCGAGGGCAGCTGATGGCCGCCACCGCGCTGGGCATGACCTTGTCGCAGAGCTACCGCCACGTGTTGCTGCCCATGGCGGTGCGCCTGATCCTGCCGCCGCTGACGTCCGAGTTCATGAACGTGATGAAGAACAGCGCGGTGGCCCTGACCATCGGGCTCATGGAACTCACCGCGCAGGCGCGTTCGATGCAGGAGTTCAGCTTTCAGGTGTTCGAGGCCTTCACGGCCGCCACGCTGCTCTACCTGCTGATGAACCTGGTGATCGTGCTGGGCATGCGAGCGGTCGAGCGGTTTCTCGCCGTACCGGGATTCACCGGAACCCGCACACCCGCGGCCGCCACACATTGAGTCGGGGAATCCACCGCCATGTTCAATACCTTTGATTTCGACACCATCGCCCGCTCCTGGCACACCCTGATCTTTCAGGGCCTGGCCTTCACGCTGGAGGTCACCGCACTGTCGATGCTCGGTGGCATCGTGCTGGGGACCTTGCTGGCCATGATGCGGCTGTCCTCCTTCAAGCCGCTGTCGTGGTTCGCCGGGGGCTACGTCAACCTGGTGCGCTCCATTCCGCTGGTGCTGGTGATTTTCTGGTTCTACTTCCTGGTGCCCTACATCGGCGCCTGGATCATCGGGTCGAACCAGCCGATCCGGGTGGGGGCCTTTGCCTCCGCGCTCATCACCTTCGTCATGTTCGAAGCGTGTTACTACTGCGAGATCATGCGCGCGGGCATCCAGAGCATTCCCCGCGGACAGCTCAACGCGGGTTACGCCCTGGGCTTCAACTACTGGCAGGTCATGGGCCACGTGGTCCTGCCCCAGGCGTTTCGCAACATGTTGCCCGTGCTCTTCACCCAGACCATCGTGCTGTTCCAGGACGTCTCGCTGGTCTACATCATTTCCCTGCCCGACTTCGTCACGCTGGCCAGCAAGATCGCGCAACGCGACGGACGCCTGGTCGAGATGTACCTCTTCGTGGCCGTGGTGTATTTCGCCATCTGCCTCACGCTCTCCTACGGCGTGAAGAAGCTGCAGTCCCGCCTGGCCGTGATCCGCTGAACCCCTTATCTGCACCCCTCCGCACCGCACACACAAAGCGTTTGAAAGAAAGACCCCCATGGCCATGATTGAAATCCGAGACGTGAACAAGTGGTTTGGCCCGTTCCACGCACTGAAGAACTGCAGCACCCACGTGAACAAGGGCGAGGTGGTGGTCGTCTGTGGCCCCTCGGGCTCGGGCAAGTCCACCCTGATCAAGACCGTCAACGCGCTGGAGCCCATTCAACAGGGCGAGATCACCGTGGACGGGCACAGCGTGCACGGCGGCAAGACCGACCTTTCCCGGCTGCGCTCGCGCATCGGCATGGTGTTCCAGAACTTCGAGCTGTTCCCCCATTTGTCCATCGCCAGCAATCTGGCCATCGCACAGGTCAAGGTGTTGGGGCGCAAAGAGGACGAGGCGCGGGAACGCGGCCTGCGCCTGCTGGACCGCGTTGGGCTGCTGGCGCACAAGGACAAGTTTCCCGGCCAGCTATCAGGCGGCCAGCAGCAACGCGTGGCCATTGCACGCGCGCTGTCCATGGACCCGATCGCCATGCTGTTCGACGAACCCACGTCGGCCCTCGACCCGGAGATGATCAACGAGGTGCTGGACGTGATGGTGGAACTGGCCCTGGAGGGCATGACCATGATGGTGGTGACCCACGAAATGGGCTTCGCCAAGAAGGTGGCCGACCGGGTGATCTTCATGGACGCGGGGGAGATCGTCGAGGACGCGAAGAAAGACGAATTCTTCGGCAACCCCCGCTCGGAGCGGGCCCAGGCCTTTCTCTCCAAGATCCTTCAGCACTGAGAGTCCCTCAGTCCTTGTACCAGTCGTCCACCCGGTCGCTGGGGTACTTGAAGCTGTCGCGCAGGAAGAAGGGCATGGGCAGCTTCAGGTTGGTGCCCCGGGGCGGGATGGGCGACTCGAACCATCGCTGGTAGAGCGGGTAGATCTCGCGGTCCAGGATGATTTTGCGCATGGTGTCATTGATGAGCTTCTTGAAGGCCGGCTCGTTCTTGGGCAGCACGATGGCGTAGGGCTCGATGCTCATGACCTTGCCCACCACCGCGTAGTCACCGGGCCGCTCCGCGGTGGCAATGAGGCCGTACAACAGCACGTCGTCCATGGCGAAGGCGGCGGCGCGTCCGTCGGCCACCATGGCGAAACCCTCGGCGTGGCCTTCGGCCTCCAGGATGTCGAGCCGCAGCGCCTGTTCGGCGTTCAGGCGCTTCAAGGTCTTGAGGTTGGTGGAGCCTTTGGTGGACACCACCTTCTGGCCCGCGAGGTCGGTCAGGGCCGTCACACCCGCGCTCTTGCGCACCACCAGCCGCGACGACGACACGAAGTGGGCCACCGTGTAGTCCACCAGCTTGCGGCGCTCGGCGTTGTTGGTGGTGGAGCCACACTCCAGGTCGGCCTGGCGTTGTGCGATCGCGGTGATGCGTGTGCTCGAACTCACCGGCAGGTACTTCACGTCCAGCGTGGGCAGCGCCAGGTGCACCCGCACGGCCTCCACCAGCCGGTGGCACAGATCAATGGAATACCCCATGACCCGGCCTTGCCCGTCCACGTAGGAGAAGGGGATCGAGGCGTCGCGGTGGGCTAGCACCATGTGCTTGCGTGCCCTGATCTCATCGAGCAGGTCGGCCTGCGCCGTTGGCGCCACTGCCAGTGCACAGGCCACCGCCGCGGTCTGTGTCGCACGGCGGCCGAAAAACAGGCCCAGATTCATCCGAAATCCTTTCGCAAGACCCACACAGGTTCCCGGTCCATGCTACTGAGTTGGGGCACGAAATTTCTCGCTGGCGGCCGGTGATGCCGAGCGCGCATGGCGCGCCGTGGCCGCTGGGCATTGCGCGGCGACATGCGGATGGGGCGGCGACCCCAATGGCCTACAGGTGGGGCGGTGTTTTCGCGCGGGAAGACAGGCCCGTGTGGACCGCGCGGGTGTTCCCGTCGCATGCGCGAAGGGCATCGGGTGCCCTTCGCGTGCAGGTGTTTTCAGGCGGTGTTCACGCCTTCGCTGCCGAACGGTTCGCTTTGAAAGGCCGGCGCAGCGCAGCCACCCAGGCCAAGGCTTCGCGCCCATACAGGATCAGCGCCAGCGCCACCAGGATCAGCGGCATCGCCACGAACACCCAGCCGGTGAGCTGCTCGCCCCCGAGCAGCACGCCCACGCACAGGGCCACCACCGGGTTGACGAACGAGTAGCTGCCGGCCAGCGCGGCCGAGCTGTTTTTCAGCAGCCACAGGTAGGCGTTGAGCGTGACCAGGGTGCCCATCACCACCAGATACAGCCAGGCCGCGCCGGACGCGGCCGTGACCTGGCTCCACTGGAACCGCTGCGCGCCCGGCTCCCACAGCGCCGCCACCAGCAAGCCCAGCAGGCCGCCCACCAGCCACTGCGCGCCCGAGGCCATGGCGGGCGCGGGCAGGGCCATCTTGCGCGAGGCGTAGGAGCCCAGGCTCCAGGCCAGCGGTGCGCCGAAGGCGCACAACGTGCCCAGCACCGTGCTGGAAAAGTCGCCCTCCAGGGCCAGCACCAGCGCGCCGGTGGCGCCCAGCACCAGGCCGATCCAGCTGGTCAGCGGCACCGGCTCGCCGCCCCAGCGCGTCCACAGCGCCAGCCACATGGGCATGGTGGTCACCACCGTGGCCATCAGCCCCGAGCCGATGCCCAGCCGCTGCGCCAGCACCACCAGGGCCATGGCGGCGAAGGCCATGAGCGCGCCGATGAGCGCGCTGCCGCGCCATTGCGCCGCCGTGGGCCAGGCCTGGCCCTGCCAGCGCGCATACGCCAGCATCACCGCGCCCGCCAGCACGAAACGCGCGCCATTCATGAGCAGCGGGGGCAGGCTCTGCATCGCCACGCCGATCGCGAAATAGGTGGTGCCCCACACCAGGTAGACAATCAGCAGGGCGCCGGCCAGGCGCATGGTCTGGCCTTCAAGCCCTGGGTTCTTGAGAATGGCTGGCATTTTGTGGCTCCTGGAAGATAATTTCTGGTAAAAATTGCAGGAGCCAGATTTTGAACAGAATTGGGTCGCTATGCAAGCAAATATTCAGCTCGATGACGTTGACTCAAGAATTTTGACGGCTTTGGGCGCGGACAGCCGTCGTTCTTACGCCGACGTGGCGTCCGAGGTGGGCCTGTCCACCGCGGCCGTGCACGAGCGGGTGAAGAAGATGCTGGAGCGTGGGGTGATCGAGCGTTTCTCGCTGCGCGTCGACCCGGACCGCGTGGGCCTGCGTTTCACGGCCTTCGTGGCCGTGCGCAACGACGGCGGCATCCACTGCCGCGAGGTAGCGCCGCTGCTGCGCGAGATGCCCGAGGTGCTGGAACTGCACAGCGTGGCCGGCGAATACGACTTTCTGGCCAAGATCCGCACCACCCATGCCCGCGCGCTGGAAGAAGTGCTCTACAAGATCAAGGCCATCCCCGGTGTGGCGCGCACCACCAGCACCGTGGTGCTGAACACCGAGTTCGAAGACCGGCCGCTGCGCCTGCCATGAACCGCGTTGGCACGCCGGTGCGCGGCGAGAAGCGCGGGCGCGCCGCCGGCCCGTGCGCGTGGAGGCGGTCACCGTGTTGAGCTTCGTGGCGCGCCGGTGGCGGGGCGAGGTGCCGGTGCTCACGCTGTTCTGGCGCGACACACTGCTGGTGGGCAGCCTGGTCAATGTGCTGGCCACCTTCGTGGCGCTGGCGATCGTCTCGCAGGACGGCCCGGCCGGTCTGGCCGCGTTTCTGCATTTCCTGCCCTTGCCCTACAACCTGTTCCTGGTGGCCGCGCTCTGGCGCTCGCCCGAGCGCAGCCCCGCGCTGCGTTGGGCCTCGTGTGTGTGGCTGTTCGTGGCCACGTTGGTTTAGGCCCCCCCGCAGCGCTTCGCGCTACCCCCCAGGGGGCGACACCAGCCGTCCGGCAAAGCCGGCCCGGCGGTGTCCCCGGCCGGACCGTTTCAGGCGTCGCGGGTTGCGCTCCGTGCGAGGGAGCCGCTGAAATGCTGCTTCAGCGCGCCGCTTCGGCCAGTTGCTGCGCCAGCCGGTTGTGGCGCTCCACCAACGGCCCGAGGTCGACGGTGGTGAGCTGGCCTTCGCGCACCACCACCCGGCCGTTGACCACGGTGTAGGCCGCGGGCGGACTGGCGCAGAGCAGCAGGCTGGCCACGGGGTCGTGCACGGCGCCGCCGGCAAAGCCCAGCGTGCGCAGGTCGAACAAGGCGAAGTCGGCGCACATGCCCACGGCCAGGTGGCCGATGTCCTGGCGCCCCAGCACCTGCGCGCCGCCGCGCGTGGCGATGTGCAGCGCGTCGCGCGCGGTCATTTCGGCCGGGCCGAGGTCGCAGCCGAAGAAGGTCTTTCCGTCGCGGGTTTCGGGCGGCATCAAGGCGCGGCCCACGCGGGCGAGCAGCATCGCTTGTCGTGCCTCGTTGACCATGTGCGCCGCGTCGTTGCTGGCGCTGCCGTCCACGCCCAGGCCCACCGGCACGCCGGCGTTCAGCATGCGACGGACCGGCGCGATGCCAGAGGCCAGGCGCATGTTGCTGCAGGGGCAGTGCGCCACGCCGGTGCGGCTGGCGGCGAAGAGCGAAATGCCTTCGTCGTCGAGCTTCACGCAGTGCGCGTGCCACACATCGTCGCCCAGCCAGCCCAACTCCTGCGCGTATTGCGCGGGCGTCTTGTTGAAGGTTTCGCGGCTGTAGGCGATGTCGTGGTCGTTCTCGGCCAAGTGGGTGTGCAGGCGCACGCCTTGCCCTTTGAAGCTGCGGGCGAGCAGGGCGCTCTGGCGCATCAGATCGGGGCTCACCGAAAACGGCGAACACGGCGCCAGCGCCACCTGCAGCATGGCACCGTGTGCCGCGCTGTGCCAGGTCTCGATCAGGCGCTGGCTGTCTTTCAGGATCGCGTCTTCTTGTTCCACCACGCGGTCCGGCGGCAGGCCGCCCGCGCTCTGGCCCACGCTCATGCTGCCGCGCGTGGCCACGAAACGCATGCCGATGCGTTGCGCCGCCTCGATGCTGTCTTCCAGCCGCACACCGTTGGGGTAGATATACAGGTGGTCGCTGCTGGTGGTACAGCCCGACAGCAGCAGTTCGGCCATCGCCACCTGGGTCGAGACCTGCACCATCTGTGGCGTGAGCCCGGCCCAGATCGGGTACAGCCCGCGCAGCCAGCCGAAGAGCTCGGCGTCCTGCACGCCGGGAACTGCCCGCGTGAGTGACTGGAACATGTGGTGGTGCGTGTTCACCAGCCCGGGCATGACGAGGTGGCCGCGCGCGTCTATGGTGTCAATGGCCTCGTCGCGCAGCGCGGGTGGCAGCTCGGCGGCGGGGCCGATCCATTCGATGACGTTGTCGCGCACGAAGAGGGACGCGTCCGCCAGCTCGCGGCCCTGCGCCGGGTCGGCGTGGTCGAGGCAGGCGATGCAGGTGGCGTGGTGGATCAGCAGGCTGGGCATGGCGTGAGCGTGGGGGAGTGTGGCGACAATGGCGGCAGTTGCCATTCTCAACCCAGCCCGTTCAACCCAGCCCGGCCCTACCCATGAAGCACAGCACCCAGAACCCCCGCGCCCTGCTGCGCCACCTGTACCACGTGGCCGTGCAGCGCGCCCTGCCGCTGCACAACACCGCCGCCCACCTGCCACCCCCACCCAAGGGCCGCACCCTGGTGCTCGGCGCGGGCAAGGCCGGCGGTGCGATGGCGCAGGCGGTGGAGGCGCTGTGGCCGGCCGACGCGCCGCTCTCGGGCCTGGTCGTCACGCGCTACCACCACACGCCGCCGCGCCCCGAGGGCCTGCCGCAGCGCATCGAGGTGGTCGAAGCCTCGCACCCCGTGCCCGACGCGGCGGGGCTCGAAGCCGCGCAGCGCATCCTGAAGCTGACCGAGGGGTTGACCAAAGACGACCTCGTGTTGTGCCTCATCTCCGGCGGTGGCTCGTCGTTGCTGACCATGCCCTGCGACGGCCTCACGCTCGAAGACAAGCAGCGCATCAACCGCCAGCTGCTGGAGAGCGGCGCACACATCGGCGAGATGAACACCGTGCGCAAGCACCTCTCGCGCATCAAGGGCGGGCGCCTCGCTGCGGCCTGCGCGCCGGCCCGCGTGGTCACGCTCACCATCAGCGACGTGCCGGGCGACGACGTGAGCGTGATCGCCAGCGGCCCCACCGTGGCCGACGCGTCCACCTGCGCCGAGGCGCTGGACATCCTGCGCCGCTACGCCATCGAGGTGCCGCCCGCTGTGCAGCAGCGGTTGGAGGGCGGCGCGCTCGAAACGCCCAAGCCGGGTGACGCCGCGCTCGCTGGCCTTGAAACGCACCTGATCGCCACCCCCCAACAAAGCCTGGACGCCGCCGCCGACGAGGCCCGCGCGCTCGGCCTGAACGTGGTCGTGCTCAGCGACGAGATCGAAGGCGAGTCGCGCGAAGTCGGCAAGGTGCACGCGGCGCTGGCGCGCTCCACGGCGCTGGGCCGCAGCAGCTTCGCCAAACCCTGCGTCATCCTCAGCGGCGGCGAAACCACCGTCACCGTGCGCCCCCGCGCCGAAGGCCAGAAGAAAGGCCGGGGCGGGCGTGCCGGCGAGTTCTGTCTCGGCCTGGCCCAGGCGCTGGGCGGGCAGGCCGGTGTGTGGGCACTCGCCGCCGACACCGACGGCATCGACGGCGTGGAAGACAACGCCGGGGCGCTGGTCACGCCCGACACGCTGGCCCGCGCCGCCGCGCTGGGCCTGAAGATCACCGACCACTTGGCCCGCAACGACGCCTACGGCTATTTCGAGCCGCTGGGCGACCTGGTCATCACCGGTCCCACCCACACCAACGTGAACGATTTCCGGGCCGTGCTGGTGGTCTGAATCCGAACCCGGCCCGGACCGCCGGTTACAAACCCGGCGCCCGAATCGTTTCTAATGTCGTCCTGCCGCCCGGACCGTCCCAGAGGACGGACCCGGTCCGGCAATGCGTGCCCAGGCACGCAAAACCCCCACCGACAGGCGTTTGAGGCCCCGTTCGGGCCACCGCCCAGGTGCCGCTGCCAGCGGCCCGAACCAGGTCAGTGCCGGTGCAGGCCCCGTGGCCCGCGCCTCAACCCATTTCATGATGTGGATGGCGCCCCGTTGGGGCGCGAAGGAAGGTATTTCTTGCGCAGCAACCTCCATCGTTCAGGCCTGGTGCGCCAGCTCGCGGGCTTTTTGCCCGCCGGCGCGCCGGCGCCCGGCGACGCGGCGCGGCAGGACGTGGCCGAGCGCCTGGGGCAGTGGCTCAACGTGGCCGACGCCATCGGCCTGAGTTCGGCGCACGCGGCCATCGCCGCTGCCGGCCGGCAGGCCGCCCGCGCACCCGGCCAGCCGGCCGCCACCGCCGCCACGCTGCAGGGCGAGCTGGAGCGCGTGCGCGCCGTGCTCAGCCAGTCCATCACCACGCGCGACACGCGCCACCGGCCCGACCCGGACGACCTCGACACCGAGTTCGCCTTCTGCCTCCAGCGCTACCAGGACCAGCAGCGCCGCATGGAAATGAGCGTGGACGCGCTGCGCGGCCACGTGCGCCAGACCCTGGCCCAAGGCGCGCCCCGCCTGGCCCAGCTCGCCGCGCTGGACGCTGCGCTGGGCGAAATGCTGGGCGGGCGCGAGCAGCGCTTGCTGAACAACCTGCCCAATTTCCTCCGAGCGCGGTTCATGGCGCTGCGCCAGACCGCCGCCGCGTCCGACACCCCGCATGACCTGCGTTGGTTGCAGGGCTTCAACACCGAGCTGGAGCAGACCCTGCTCGCCGAGCTGGACCACCGTTTGCAACCGGTCGTCGGAATGATCGAGGCAATGGATATATGAGCTCCCCCTGCGCCGCTTCGCGTCTTCCCCCCGGGGGACGATGCCTTCGGGCCGGCAAAGCCGGACCTTCGGCATCCGCTGATGAGGCTGCCCTTCCTTTGAGCGCCTGATCAGACTTATGAACCACTCCTTCGACGCCCACCCAGCGGCGCACCGTGCCTTCACTCCCTCGCCCCTCTGGGGAGAGGGCTGGGGTGAGGGGCTCTCCCCCCGCCCAAAGCGCCAGGCCAACGCCCAACACCGAATCTGAGCCTTTGAAAACACCAGCCATGCCTTCTTCTTCCTTCTCCAGCCGCGCCCTGCTCACAGGCGCCTTCCTGCTCGGCCTGTTCGCCATCGCCTGGGTCGGCGTCGGCTTCGTCGGCACCGCCAGCTGGCTTGCCCTGGGCATGACGGTGGCCATCGCCGTCGCCTACCTGGTGGGCGCGCAGGAAATCCACCGCTTCCGCAGCGCCTCCACCGGTCTGGCCCAGGCGTTCGCCCACATCCCGCAGCCGCTGGGCAGCCTGGCCGAATGGCTGGCCCGCGTGCCAGCGCCGCTGCAAAACGCCGTGCGCCAGCGCGTCGAGAGCGGGCGCGGCGCGCTGCCCGGCCTGGCGCTCACGCCCTACCTCATCGGCCTGCTGGTCATGCTCGGCATGCTCGGCACCTTCCTCGGCATGGTGGTCACCTTCAAGGGCGCCGTGTTCGCCCTCGAAGGTTCGGCCGATCTGGGCGCCATCCGCGGCGCGCTGGCCGCGCCCATCAAGGGCCTGGGCATCTCCTTCGGCACCTCGGTGGCCGGCGTGGCCAGCTCGGCCATGTTGGGCCTCATGTCGGCCATCGCCCGCCGCGAGCGTCTGGACGTGGCCCGCGCGCTGGAGCAGCACACCGCTGGCGCGCTGCGCCCCTTCACCGCCGCCTTCATCGCCGCAGAGAACCGCGATCACACCTTCGCCGCCCTGCAACGCCAGGCCGACGCGCTGCCCCAGGTCGTCACCCAGCTGCAGGCGCTGATGGAGCAGGTCGAGCGCCGCCACCAGCAGCTCGATCAACAGCTCAGCGCGCGGCAGGACCAGTTCCACCGCGAAGCCGCCGCCGCGTACACGGGCCTGGGCCAGTCGGTGGCGCAGGCGCTGAGCGAGAGCCTGTCGTCCAGCGCGCGGATGGCGGGCGAGAGCATCCAGCCCGTGGTGGAAAGCGCCATGGCCGCCATCGCGCAAGAGTCCACCCGCCTGCACGAGCGCGTGAGCGCCGCTGTGCAGACGCAGCTGACCGGCCTCTCCACCCAGTTCGCCGCCACCACCGGCAGTGTGGCCGAAGGCTGGGCCAGCGCGCTGCAGAACCACGCCCGCACCAACGAGCAGTTGGTGAGCGGTCTGGGCCAGGATCTGGCCGAGTTCAACACCAGCTTCGAAACCCGTGCCGCCCAGCTGCTGTCCAACGTGCAGCAGGCCACGGCGCAGCAGCACAACGAGCAGGCCCAGGCCGAAGCGCAGAAGCAAGCCGCCTGGACGGCCGCGCTGCAAGGCATGGCCAGCAGTTTGCAGGCCGAGTGGCAGCAGGTGGGCGAGCACCACCTCGCACAGCAGCAGGCCGTCTGCCAGACGCTGGAGCAGACCGCCAACGCCATCCAGCACAGCGCCATCGAGCAGGCCACGCGCAGCATGGACAGCGTGGCCCGCCTGCTGGCGCAGAGCGAAGCGCTGGTGTTGGCCCGCACCGAGGCCGAAGCGTTGTGGACGCAACAACACGGCCAGCGCATGGACGATTTGGCCGCCCTGTGGCGCAGCGAACTCAGCGCGTTGCGCACAGACGAAAGCACTCACCTGCAAACCCTGCGCAGCGAAGAAGCCGCGCGCGGCCAGGCCGCGGTGCAGCGCCTGGGCGAGCTGCAGGTCGCCGTCACCGAGCACCTGGCCACGCTCGGCACCTCGCTCGAAGCACCCATGTCGCGTCTTCTCGAAACGGCGTCCGAGGCGCCCAAGGCCGCGGCCGAAGTCATTGGCCAGTTGCGCGGCGAAATGAGCCGCCTCACCGAACGCGACAACCTCGCCCTGCAAGAGCGCACCGAGCTGGTGGCCCACATCAGCAGCCTGCTGCAGAACGTGCAGCAGACCACCGGCGAGCAGCGCGCTGCCATCGAATCGTTGGTCGCGTCGGCCACCACCGTGCTCAACCAGACCGGCGCCCAGTTCGCGCAGACCCTGGGCGCCCAGGCTGGCAGGGCCGACGAGCAGACCGCGCAAATGGCCACCAGCGCCGCCGAACTCGCCGCCCTGGGCCAGGCCTTCCAGCAGGGCGTCGAGCGGTTCAGCAGCACGAACGAAAAGCTCGTCGACGGCCTGCAGCGCGTGGAAGGTGCCATCGGCCAGCACATGGCGCGCAGCGACGAACAGCTCGCCTACTACGTGGCGCAGGCGCGCGAGGTGATCGACCTCAGCATCAGCGCGCAGCAGGGCATCGTGGAAGACATGCGCCTGCTGCGTGCCAACAAACCTGCCGTCGCCAAAGCTGCGCCAGCCGCACCCGCCGTTCAAGGAGCCGCGTGATGAGCGCCGCCCGGCCGTTCCGAAGGCGCTCAGCCCCGCAGTGCGCAGCACGGAGGGTCGTCCGATGAGCAGCAGCGTGGACGACACCGCCATCGACGACGGCCTCGGTGAGACCGCGCCCGTCTGGGCCGTGTTCGGTGACCTCATGTCCGGCGTGGTCGGCGCGTTCGTGCTCATCCTGATCGGCGTGCTGCTGGTGCAGATGGACCTGATGGCCAACCTGCAGTCCGAGATCGCCAAACGCCAGCAGGAAGAAGCCCGCCGCATGGCGCTGGAAAAAGCGCTCGCCATTCCGCTGCAGAGCGGCCGCGTCACGCTCAACAACGGCCGCATCGGCATCAGTGGCAGCGTGCTGTTCGACTTCAACTCCGACCAACTGCGCCCCGAAGGTCAGCAACTGCTGAAAAGCCTGGTGCCGCCGCTGGAGGTGTACCTCGGCGAGCGCGACGAGATGCTCATGGTGAGCGGCTTCACCGACGACAAGCCCATCGTCAAAGGCCCGAACCAACGCTTCGAAGACAACCTGGAGCTATCGGCCCAGCGCGCGCTCACCGTCACGCGTACCCTCGTCAAAGAAGGCATGCCGCGCCAGCGCGTGTTCAGCGCCGCCTTTGGCGCCGAGCAACCCGTGGCCAGCAACGCCGACGAACAAGGCCGCGCCCTGAACCGCCGCGTGGAAATGGCCCCCGTGCCCCGCGCCGCGCCCACGGCCAGCACGGCCGCGCTTTCGCAGCCTGCAACGGCTGCCACCGCCAAGCCATGAACACCCAGCCCACCGGCCCTGATCTTCTCCCTCCCCCTCTGGGGGAGGGCAGGGGTGGGGGCGCGCCTTCGAGTGCATCGCCGGAGCGCAGCCCCCATCCCAACCTTCCCCCAGAGGGGGAAAGGGTAATCCCAGCGCAGCGGGCGGCACCTTCCCCCTTGGCAGCCCTCAACGCCCACATCGCCCAGGCCAGCCAAGCCGCAGCGGCCGGAAGCAGATCAAACGGCGACAAGTGGCCCGAACTCCGCAGCGCCCAGCGCTTCCGCGAAACCTGGGAACGCCTGGGCGCCGAAGCAGCCGTGGTGCAGGCCACGCACCGCGCCCCCGAAAACGCCGGCCCGCTCAACTCCCACATGCTCGTGCTGCGCACCCTCGGCCTCATGCGCGAGCTCTCGCCGCACTACCTGCGGCGCTTCCTTTCGCACACCGAAACCCTGCTCTGGCTGGAGCAGGCGCAGGGGCAGCTCAAGGCGCCGGCGGGCAAGGGCAAGGCTGTGAAGGTGGGTCGGCAGAAGGGTTGAACGCGGGCAAAGCCGTGGCCAGTTGCATGCCACCGAGACGCGTGCGACACAGCGCCGGCGAAACCGCCAAACGTTCAAGCCGCGTCAACGCCTTGTGCTTCGCCCGATTCGGCAGCCACCGCAAGCCGCTCGCAGCGCAGCGCATCGATCGGGTGGCCGGCGCCACGGAAGCGCGCAGCGGCGCTTGCAAAGCGCGCGGCGGCCACGTGCGCGCCCTCGCCGCGAGCGACCGCCATGTGACCGAGCACCTCATCGTGCGCCGCGTGCCAGGCCGGCAAGCGCATCACCACGTCCGCCAGATAGGCCGTCTGGCCGGCGTACGCCTCGGCCAGATCGAGGCGCTTCGCACGCGCCGCGGCGATCGCCGCCGGCACCGCGAACGTGATGCGGCAACCGGGGCAGGTCTCCAGCGGGCCGCGCACAGCCTCGCGGGCATCCTCCAGCGCATGCAGCGCGGCGGTCGGGTTGCGGGCAAGGCGGATGCGCGTCCCGTAGATCCGGTCCAGCAGGTGAAACCCGATGTCGGTCTGCCGCGCCAGATCCAGCGCCTCGTCGATCAGGGCACGGGCGTTGTCGTGCCGCCCGCGGTACATCGCGACCTCGGCCAGCCGCTGCATCGAAAACGCCTCGCCGGTCGCGCCGCCGATGGCATGGTGCAGGCGCACGCCCAGTGTCAGGTGCTCCTCGGCCGCGGAAAGATCGCCGGCCAGCAGTTCGGCCTCGCCGCGCAAGGTGACGCCAAAAGCGTGCCCACGCGCGGCACCGATCCGGACGGCTTCGGCAGCCAGCTTTTCTGCAAAGGCAATGACCTCGGGATAGGGCCGTGCCCCGTAAAGGAAGCGCTGCAGGATGCAGAGCTGCCCGTCGAACACGCGCATGGCCAGGTGCGGCAGTTGGCGGGTGTCCTGCAGATCGGCCCAGACGCTTTGGTGCAGTTCCCCGCGGGCGTGCGCCGCCGCCGCCTGGGCCCACGAGGCCGTCACGATGGCCGAGACATCACCGGTCTGCAAGGCGAGTCGTCTGGCCTCGGCCGCCTTGCGCGTGCCCATGGCCGGGTCGGCCGCGCCCAGGGCCGCGGCACCGCTGTAGGTCAGCGCCTCGCACAGCCGTCCGTCCACGCTGTTCGGCCTGACGCCCACCAGCTCTTCGAGCGCGCCCTTCGGGTCGCCCTGCTTGATCAGCGCCAGGGCACCCTTGGCACGCAGGTTGTGCGACATCGGCTCGTCGGCTGCGAGGGCGGCCGTTCTGTAGGCGGCCACCGCCGCCGGGTCTCCCATGGCGTCCAGCGCCTCCGCGCGCAAACGCAGCGCCTCGGCATGCCCGGCCTCGAAGGCCAGCACGGGCTCCAGATGACGCAGCGCGTCACTGAAGGCGGCCAGCCGCACCGCATCGCGCGCCGCTGCAAGCAGGCAAGGCACGGCATCGCGCGGGTTGCCGCCGTCGAGCCAGTGGCGTGCCACGAGGGCCGGCGCGGCGTCGAGTTCGCTCAGGCGCTGCGCCGCCTGGCGGTGCATCTTCAATCGCTGATGCGGCGGGATCTGCTCGATCAGGACCTGGCGCACCAGGTCGTGCCGAAACCGGTAGCCCGTGCCAGCCAGCACCAGCACGCCCGCGGCCAGCGCAAGGTCCAGCGCCGCAAACGCATGTGCCTCGGTGTCTGGTGTCAGGGCTGCGGCCGTGGTGGGGTCGAAGGCGTCGCCGGCCAGGGCCATCCACTTCAGCGACGCCAGCGCCGCGTCGGGCACATCGCACAGACGGGCCAGGATGGCTTCGGCGACGTTGCGGGGCAGGCTCGCGCCGGAGGATTCTGCGCAGCGCGCCAGCTCGATCGCGGCAAACGGGTTGCCCTCGGCCACGCGAACGATGTGCGACACATTCTGTTCGGACAAGGGACACGGTGCTGCCTGGACCACGAGCCGACGGGCCTCGTCCTCGTCCAGCGGCTCAAGATCGAGGGCCTGCATGACGCCGCTGCCGACCAGGCGCGACACGCCGCGGGCGAGCGCCGACCCCAGCGCGGGAGCGCGCGTTGCCAGCACCACGCACACCGGTGGACCGGCGCAGGCCAGGTGCATCAACACGTCGGCGTCGGCGTCGTCGATCAGGTGTGCGTCGTCCACCAGCACCATGACCTCGCCACCACCCGAGGCGGCCAGCAGCAGACGTCTGAGCGCGCCGATCACCTGGTGCCGCCCCAGCGGACCGGCCAGGGCGGCGGCGGGCGCCGCGAGTGGGCTGAGCTGGGCCAGCACCGAGCGCGCCGGTGCGCCGATGCGGTCGAGCATGCCGCGGTCGGACACGACCAGCCGTTCGGTCAAGGCAGCGATCACCGCATAGGTGCGTCCGGGCTGTGCGGCGTCCACGGGAACGACCTTCCAGCCGCGCTCCCGGGCCAGCGCACCGAGTTCGCGGCAGAAAGCGGTCTTGCCGATGCCGGCGGGGCCGCGCAGCACGATACCGCCGGGCCGTTCGGTGGCGCTCATTCCCAGCCAGGCCACGGCCTGGGCACGGAGCAACGCCCGCCCGATGGTGGCCGGACCCGCTGGCTGCAGGCCCGCGACACATTGCTCGTACAGGGTCTCGGTGTCGCGACCGGGTGCGACGCCGAGTTCCCGTTCGAGCGCCTCGCGCAGGTGTGCGTACCAGCGCACGGCGGCCGCCCGGTTGCCGGCCGCGAACTCGCGCGCCATCAGTTCGCGGTGGGCGGGCTCATCGGTGGGCTCGACCCGGGCCAGGCGCTCCCACTGAGCGCTGGCCCGAAGCAGCGCGATGAAACGTGCGTGCAGCCGTTCGCGTGCCGGTTCGGCCCAGGCTTCGTAGGTCGAGCCCGGCAGCAGGTCGCCGGCGTAGGCGTCGACCGCCTGTGCGCAAGCCTCGCACTCCCCGCCGGCGAGCGCCGCCTGCGCGAGTAGCTCGAAGCGGTCGACGTCGACGGCAACCCGGCCATGGGCCCACAGCACCACCTCGCCGCCGTGCAACACCACACCGTCGTGCCGGCCGAGGGCCTGCCGGGCGTGGTGGGCGGCCTTGCGCAGGTTCGCTGCGCCGGCGTCGGGCTCCAGTTGCGGCCACAGCGCGTCGACGACACGGTCGCGTGTCAGGCGCCGCTGCGGCGCCAGGCTCAGCAGTTGCACCAGCTGGGCCGAGCGCAGGCTGGGCCATCGCTCGGGAGCGAGCTCGGCGCCGTCGATCGACACTGAGAACCCACCCAACAGGCGGATTTCGAGGTGACTGGCCGGCTCGGATTCTTCGATGGCGTGGGACAGAACCATGGTGGGTCAAGTGTGCGGCGCCCGGCCGGCAAGCGCAATGCCCTCGGCGGCCGGGAACGTTTCAGGAACACCGGATGGCGATGCTGTGGTCCGCGGGTTGCCCAAGACCCGCGACATCCAACAGGAGTGCACCATGACCACGCAACAGATTTCCATCCTGATTCCCCCCTACGGCACAGCGACGCTGACGCTGCCCGCGATGTTGACGCCCGATGCGTTCGCCCGCCTCGACTCGGCCATCGACCAGGCGCTCGCGGAGCCGCACCAGGCGCTCGGCGACGCCGCCCCGGACCCGGGATCCATCGAGTACGACTCGTGGTTGATCCGGCAGCAATGAAACCAGGAGACCACCATGACGCCATCGCTTTACCAAAGACTCGGCGAGTCCGAGGGGATCACCGCCATCGTTGACGACGCGGTTGATCGCCACGCCGTCAACCCACTGCTGGCCCCCCGCTTCAGCGGCAAGGACCTGGCCCACGCGAAACGGATGGGTGCGCAGTTCTTCTGCATGGGCGCGGGCGGACCTCAGCACTACGAGGGCCGCGATCTGCGCACCGCGCATGCCGGGATGAACATCAGCGAGCAGGAATTGATCGCCACCATCGATGACTTTGTGGCCGCCATGCAGGGCCAGGGGGTCGGCGGCACCGAAATCAACGAGGTGGTGGCGATCCTCTACTCGTTGAAGGGCGACGTGCTGCGGGTCTGAGCAGCACATGGCCGGACGCCAGCGGCACTCGGCGGCGACTCGCTTGATGTGAATCAACGGATTTGGGCCGTGCAACCCCAAAATGGTGAGCAAGCCGACCCGGCAGGGCTGGGCGAAGCAGGCAACACGCTTTGGGGGAACGATGATGAACAAGTTGACACGCCGGGCGTTGCTGGCGAGCACGCCAGGGGTGCTTGGGGGCGCTGCCACGTTCGGAGCGAGCCCCTCGGCCTGGGCCGCGGAGTCTTACGAAGCGGCGAAGGCGCGCATCTGGCGTGCGGGGCCTTTGCAGGGTCTGTCGGGCGCTGCGCTGAGTCAGGAGTTGGTGCGCTACGCGACCCTGGCACCGTCGAGCCACAACACGCAGTGCTGGAAGTTCGCGCTGGGCGGACAGAGCGTCACCATCCTGCCCGACCTTTCACGCCGATGCCCTGTGGTGGACCCGGACGACCACCACCTCTACGTGTCGCTGGGCTGTGCCGCCGAGAACCTGGTGCAGGCGGGGCTGGCGCTGGGTCTGGCCAGCGAGGTTCATTTCGATGCGACGCGCGACGCGGTGGTCGTCAACCTGTCACCCACGCCCGCCGTCGTCACCTCGTGGTTCAAGGCGATACCCGAACGCCAGTGCACGCGTGGCGAATACGACGGCGAAGCCCTGAGCGCCCAGGACCTGGGCCTGCTCGAACGTGCCGGCAGCAACGACCGGGTGCGCCTGCTCCTGCTCACCGAGAAGACCGCCATGGACCGGGTGCTGGATTTCGTCGTGCAGGGCAACACCGCACAGCTGAACGACAGGGCGTTCGTCAAGGAGTTGAAGTCCTGGATCCGCTTCAGTGCCTCGGACGCGGTGGCGCAGGGCGACGGGCTGTTCGGAAAATCGTCGGGCAACCCCACGCTGCCGTCCTGGCTGGGCCAGCTGCTGTTCGACTTCGTGGTCACGGCCAAGTCGGAAAACGAGAAGTACACCCGGCAGTTGCACAGCTCGGCTGGTGTCGCGGTGTTCGTGGCCGCCAAGGAAGACAAGGCCCATTGGGTGGAGGTGGGCCGGGCCTATGAGCGCTTCGCGCTGCAGGGTACCGTCATGGGTGTGCGCAACGCCCACGTCAACATGCCGGTCGAACTCGCGGCGTTGCGTCCCCCGTTCGCGAACGCCATCGGCTTAGGCAACCGGCGGCCGGACTTGGTGATCCGGTTCGGACGCGGGCCCACCTTGCCGCCCTCGCTGCGCCGCCCGGTGCAGGCTGTGCTGGTGTGAGTGCAGCGCCGGGAGGACCATGAAAGCGACTGCTTGGAGCATCGTCGTCTTGAGCCTGCTGGTCGCGGTCCTGTGGACCGGCTGGCGCTTCCGGCAGGACATCGGGCGGGCCAGCGCGTTGTCGGCCACGGGCAGCGAGGTGGTGAACACCCGCTGCGGCCCCATCGAGGTGCAGCAGGCGGGGCAAGGCATTCCGCTGCTGGTGATCCACGGCAGCGGAGGCGGCCACGACCAGGGCATGGCGTGGGCGCGACCGTTCACACAACACGGTGTGCGGGTGATCGCGATGTCGCGTTTTGGCTATCTGCGCACGCCCCGGCCGGCCGACGCCTCGCCCGAGGCGCAGGCCGATGCGCATGTGTGCCTGCTCGATGCGCTGGGGCTCCAGCGCGCGGCGGTGATGGGCGTGTCGGCGGGTGGCCCGTCGGCCATGCAGACCGCCATCCGCCACCCGGACCGCGTGAGTGCGCTGGTGCTGGTGGTGCCGATTGCCTGGAAGCCTGGCGAGGTCGCGGCCGCGGCACCGCCCGTTTCCGACCGCAAAGACGCGCTGCTGCTGCGCCTGCTGGGCTCGGACTTCCTGTTCTGGGCCGGCCTGCAGCTGGCCCGCGATCAGCTGGTCCGCCACGTGCTGGCCACGCCGCCCGAGCAGGTGGCCGCGGCCAGCGAAACCGAGCGCGCGCGCGTGAACGATCTGGCCGATCGCATCCTGCCGGTGTCGGCCCGGGCCACCGGGTTGCGCGACGATACCAGGCTGGGCAAAGGGCTCCAGCCGTATGCGCTGGCGTCCATCCAGGCGCCCACGCTCGTGGTGAGCGCGCGTGACGATGGGTTTGGCACCTACGCTCCCGCCGAGTACACGGCCAGCCAGATCGCTGGTGCGAGGTTTCTCGGTTTTGAGCAGGGTGGCCATTTGCTGGTGGGGCACGACGACACCGTGCGCGATGCCGTGCTGGCGCTGCTGAGATCGGCCCACTGGCCATGAGTCCGGCCAAAACCTTTCACTAGACCTTCCAGCGGAGAACGGACATGGGACTCCTGAAGATCGCACTGGCCACGGTTTTGGTCGTGGTCCTGGCATTCGCCGCGCTCATCGCGTGGGGCGCGTGGAAATGGCGTGGCCTGACCCAGTCTCTGGTGGACCGGCTGGAGGCCGGCCGTGTGGCACCGAGCCCTGCGCGCTTCGATGCGCGAGAGCTCGAGGGTTTGCCACCGGTGGTGCAGCGCTACTTCCGGGCCACGATGCCCGACGGCGCGCCCATCGTCGCCGCGGTCACGGTGGAACACACCGGCACCTTCAACCTGGGTGAGACCGTTGACAACTGGACGCCGTTCAGCTCCCGCCAGCGTGTGGTGACGCGGCGGGCGGGTTTCGTGTGGGAAGGCCGCTGGTCGAACCACCAGCTGCGCGAAGGCATGCGAGTCCCCCTGTCGGGTGAAGTGGCCTGGCTGCTGCCGTCCGAAGAGGGTGGGTGCAAGCCCTATTGGCGTGGAACGATCCGCTCACTGAGCTACGAATGGGCGCCCTATTGATCCGGCCCGCTCAATTCCCACATGCTCGTGTTGCGCACCCTCGGCGTGGTGCTGGGGACGGAATCAGCAGGCATTGACGCGACGCTGCGCTCGCCAAGATGGAGCAGGATCGCGCCGCTCTCGAAGATCAAGAGATGCAGTTCGTCGATCAGGCCGTGGACCAGAAGGTCGTTCCACAACACATGGCCGCCGAAAACGAGAACGTCGCTCAGCGTGCTCGCCTGGTGCTACAGCGGCCCGGTCAGGCGGCGGCGCTGCGCGCCGGGCCGGTGGAGGTGCGCACCACCAGCACCGGGTCGGGCACCTGCACGATGGTGGGCTCGTGCGTCGGGTTTTCTATCAGGTCCAGCAGCAGGTTGATGGAGATGGTGGCCACCTGCTCGATGCCCAGAGCCACCGTGGTGAGCGCGGGCCGCATGTCCTTGGCCAGCTGGATGTCGGTGATACCGATGAGCGAGATGTCTTGCGGAATGCGGATGCCCCGGTCGGCCAGCGCCTGCGAGGCGCCATAGGCCATCAAGTCGTTGGTGCAAAAAATGGCGGTGAGATCGGGGTGCTGCTCCAGCAGCGACACCGCCGCGTCGTGGCCCCCGGCCACGGTGTCACTCACGTTGCGGATGACCGCGTCCGGCAGCGCCACGCCAGCCGCGTGCAGCGCATCGCGAAAACCTTCGAGCCGCCCGACCTGCATGCCTTCCAGGCCGCAACCCACAATCACGCCAATGCGCCGGTGGCCCAGCGTCAGCAGGTGCTGGCCGGCAATCTCACCAGCGCGGTGGAAGTTCACCACCACATGCGGGATCTGGTCGGCCAGGTCCACCTTTTCTTCGGACGCCAGCACGATGGGGGAGCGGCGCGTTTTCAGCGCGTTGATATCGTCGGCACTGATACCGGTGTGCAGCACCAGCACGCCGTCGGCCAGCGTGCCGGCGATCTGGTGCAGGTAGGCGCGGCCAATGTCGGGGCGCTCGTCGGTGTTGCACACCATCAGGAAGTAGTTGCGGTGCCGCGCCACGCGCTCGGCCACGCGCACGAACTCGGGGTAAAACGGATTGTTGATGTCGGGCAGCACCAGCGCCACCATGGACGACTTGCCCTCGGCCAGCGCGCGTGCCATCAGGTTGGGCCGGTAGCCGGTGGCGGCGATGGCTTCCTGCACCTTTTGCACGGTGGCAGGCTTCACCTTCTGCGTGTTGCGCAGCACATTGGAGACGGTGGCGGTGGTGACACCGGCCAGGCGGGCGACTTCACTCAGGGTGGCCATGTGCGCTGCAACTTCATGTGAATTGGCATCAATTGATGCGTTTTTTTGAACCCTGGGACTTACCCTAGGACGCGGTTTATTTGTCTGCACCCGTAGATATACTCCAAAAATGGCTGAATTTAACCGCTTAAATTTTAATCTTTAAGGTATTTCAGAGGAGCTTCCGGGATGTCGCTCTCTTGGTCAGTCAGCAAACGCGGGCCTGAGTCGGCTTGAAATTTAACCGCTTAAATTTTGGAAAGGATGCCCGTCGCACCACCGTCATCACTCGTTTACCGGAGACAACAAGCCAAGCGTGCCATGTTCTACCGGCCGCCACTTGCCACCTATTCATTGACACAGAGACAGGAAAACAAACCATGAATTTCGCGAAACGCAGCACCCTCAGCGCCATGATCGGCCTGGCCCTCAGCACCTTCGGCCTGATGGCCAGCCACGCCGCCCACGCGGGTGAAGTCACCATCTGGGCCTGGGACCCCAACTTCAACATCGCCATCATGCAAGAGGCCGCGAAGCGCTACACCGCCAAGCACCCCGGCGTGACCTTCAAGATCGTCGACATGGCCAAGGCCGATCTGGAGCAGAAGCTGCAGACCACCCTGGCCTCCGGCGTGACCAAAAACCTGCCCGACATCGTGCTGGTGGAAGACTACAACGCACCCAAGTACCTGCGCTCATTCCCCGGCGCGTTCGAATCCTTGTCCGGCAAGGTGGACTACAAGGGTTTTGCCAACTACAAGGTCAACCTCATGACCATGGGCGGCAAGGCCTACGGCCTGCCTTTTGACACCGGCACCACCGGCATGTACTACCGCACCGATCTGATCAAGCAGGCCGGCTTCAGCGACAAGGACATGCAGAACATCACCTGGGACCGCTTCATCGAAATTGGCAAGCAGGTTGAAGCCAAGACCGGCAAGAAGATGTTTGCCATGGACCCGCAGGACGGTGGCCTCATCCGCGTGATGATGCAGGGTGCCGGCCGTTGGTACTTTGACAAAGACGGCAAACTCGACATCAAGAGCAACCCCGCGCTCAGGGCCGCCCTGGAAACACAGGCCAAGTTCCTCAAGACCGGCATCTACAAGCCCACCTCCGGTTGGGGCGAGTGGGTGGGCGCTTTGAACAAGGGTGATGTGGCATCCATCACCACCGGCGTGTGGATCACCGGCTCGGTCAAGGCCGAAGCCAGCCAATCCGGCAAATGGGCCGTGGCACCCACGCCCCGTTTGGACCTGCCGGGCGCAGTGAACGCCTCCAATCTGGGCGGCTCCAGCTGGTATGTGCTGTCCAGCGGCAAGGAGAAGGCCGCGGCGGCCGACTTCCTGAATGAGATCTACGCCAAGGATGTGGATTTCTACCAGACCATCCTGCAGTCCCGCGGCGCCGTGGGTTCGCTGCTGGCTTCCCGCAGTGGCAAAGCCTACTCTGAAGGCGATGCTTTCTTTGGCGGCGACAAGGTGTGGCAGAAGTTCAGCGACTGGATGGGCAAGGTGCCTTCCGTGAACTATGGCATGTACACCTACGAGGGTGACGCCGCCGTGGCCGCCCAGCTGCAGGGCCTGGCCCAGGGCATGCCGGTGGACAAGGTGCTGGAGAACATCCACAACCAGCTCGCCTCGCAAGTCAAATAAGCCGAACCGGAAGACCACCATGGGGCCCACGCCTGCGACCAGCTACCGGCGTTTTTACGACGTCAACGGCTGGCTCTTTGTGTCCACCGCGCTGGCGCTGATCGGGGTCTTCATGGCCTACCCGATTGCCAAGTCGCTGTGGATGTCCCTGCACGCCGGGCAGGGGACCGTCATCGAATTCGTAGGCACCGGCAACATGGTGCGTCTGGCCAGCGACCCGATCTTTCTTCGGGCGCTGCAGAACACTTTTATCTTCCTGATCATCCAGGTGCCGCTCATGATCGTGCTGGCCCTGGTCATGGCGAGCTGCCTGAACATGCCGAACCTGCGCTTTCGCGGGCTGTTGCGCACGGCCGTGTTTTTGCCGTGTGTGACCTCGCTGGTGGCGTATTCGGTGCTGTTCAAGAGCATGTTTTCGTACGACGGCCTTATCAACCATGCGCTGGCGTGGCTGGGGTTGATTGACCAGCCCATCCCCTGGCTCAACGATCCGTTCTGGTCCAAGGTGGTCATCATCACCGCCATCACCTGGCGCTGGACCGGCTACAACATGATCTTTTATCTGGCGGCCATGCAGAACATCGACAAGTCGATCTACGAAGCCGCCCGCATTGACGGCATCTCGGCCTACCGCCGTTTTGTCTCCATCACCATCCCCATGCTCAAGCCGGTGATCCTGTTCACCACGGTCACCTCCACCATCGGCACGCTGCAGCTGTTTGACGAGCCCATGAACATCACCTCCGTCAGCGGCGTGGTGTCCGACAGCACGCTCACGCTCTCGCTCTACATCTACAACCTGTCGTTCAAGTTTGTGCCCAACTTCGGCTACGCCGCCACGGTGTCTTACGTCATCGTGCTGCTGGTGGCCCTGCTGGCGTCCATCCAGTTCTATGCCGCCCGAGAGCGAAAGTGAGGAACACAGGATGACCAACTGGACTGAAAAATTTCGCATGGCCGGCGTCTACCTCTTTCTGGGGGTGATGGCCTTTCTCTCACTCTTCCCCTTTGCATGGATGGTGATTGGTGCCACCAACACGTCGGTGGACGTGACCAAGGGCAAGTTTTCGCTGGGCACAGCCCTGTTGGACAACGTGGCCAAGCTCAACGAGACCTTCGACATGGCTCAGATCTTCTGGAACTCCGGAAAGATCGCCCTCCTGGGCGGCTTCGCCACGCTGATGATCTCGTCCATGGCCGGCTATGGCTTTGAAGTGTTCAGCTCCAAAGCCCGCGAACGCGTCTACAACGGCCTGCTGCTCACGCTGATGATTCCGTTTGCCGCACTGATGATTCCGCTGTTCATCCTGATGGCGCAGTTCGACCTGCTGGACACGCACATGGGCGTCATCCTGCCCGCGTTGGCCTCGGCCTACATCGTTTTCTACTTCCGCCAGAGCACCAAGGCCTTCCCGTCCGAGCTGCGCGAGGCCGCGCGGCTGGATGGCCTCAAGGAGTGGCAGATCTTTCTGTTCGTCTACATGCCGGTGATGCGCTCCACCTACGCGGCGGCTTTCGTCATCATTTTCATGACGGCGTGGAACAACTTCCTCTGGCCCCTCATCGTGCTGCAGTCGACAGAGCTCAAGACCATCACCCTGGTGTTGTCCTCGCTGGGCTCAGCCTACTTCCCGGACTTCGGCGTGATCATGGTCGCCGCCGTGCTCGCCACCTTGCCCACCCTCGTGGTGTTTTTTGCAATGCAACGGCAGTTCGTACAGGGCATGCTGGGCTCCGTCAAATAAGGTTTTTCTTCATGCGAACCGTTACCAAGCTCGTCTCGGGCTGGACCTTTCACACTTCTTTTTCGTCTGAACACACCACCAAGGCCCTGCCAGGCGTCGCCGTGCGCCTGCCACACAACGCAGTGGACCTGGAACTGACCTACCTGGACGAGCACAGTTACCAGAAGGAATTTGCCTACCAGTACACCCTGGCCTGGGAGCCCGCCTTGGCGGGCCGCGAAGTCAGCCTGCGTTTTGACGGCGCCATGGCCAACAGCGTGGTCTGGGTCAACGGCCAGCAAGTCGCCGCGCACAAGGATGGCTACACCCCCTTCAGCGCACGCCTCACCGGCCTGCTCAAGGAAGGCGACAACCTCATCACCGTCAAGATCGACGGGAGCGAGAACCCCGAGATCCCACCCTTCGGCGGCCAGATCGACTACCTGACTTATGCCGGCATCTACCGCGATGTGTGGCTGCAGGTGAACGACGCCGTATCGATTGCCAACCTCAAGGTGGAAACCTCGCAGGAATTGACGGACGCCAAGGGCGTGCGGGTCAAAGGCTTTCTCGCCAACCCCACGAACGCCACAGTCAGTGGTACGGCTTTGGTCGAACTGTGCAACGTGGACGGCACCGTACTGCACCGGCAAACCGTCAGCCTGAGCACCACAGGCTTTGAAGCCAGCTTTGCGCAACTCGCAGGGCTCAAGCTCTGGGAACTGGACGCCCCGCAGCTGTACCTGGTGCGTGCCACCCTGGACAACCGGGACCAGCTCAGCACCCGCTTTGGTTTCCGCACCGCACGCTTCACCACCGAGGGCTTTTTCCTCAACGGCAAGCACCTCAAAATCCGCGGCCTGAACCGCCACCAGAGCTACCCCTATGTGGGCTACGCCATGGGCCAGCGCGCGCAGGAAAAAGACGCTAACGTGATGAAGCACACGCTCAAGTGCAACCTGGTGCGCACCTCGCATTACCCGCAGTCCACCTACTTCCTGGACCGCTGCGACGAGATCGGCCTCCTGGTGTTTGAAGAAATCCCGGGCTGGCAGCACATCGGCGGCCAGGCCTGGCAGGACGAGTCGGTAGAAAACGTGCGCCGCATGGTGGAGCGCGACTGGAACCACCCCTCCATCATCATCTGGGGCGTGCGCATCAACGAGTCGCAAGACAACCACGACTTCTACACCCGCACCAACGCCATGGCCCGCAGCCTGGACACGACCCGCCAGACCGGTGGCGTGCGCTACATCGAGAACAGCGAGCTGCTGGAAGACGTATATACCGTCAACGACTTCTGCCACGTGGCTACACCCGAGTGGATGAAAGGCATTGCCCCCACGCCGCTGCGCCAGCCACGCCAGGTGACGGGGCTGGACCATGAGGTGCCCTACCTCATCACCGAGTTCAACGGCCACATGTACCCCACCAAGCGCATCGACCCCGAAGACCGCCAGGCCGAACATGTCACCCGCCATCTGGATGTGCTGAACAAGGCCTACGAGAACCCCGTCATCAGCGGCGCCATTGGCTGGTGCATGTACGACTACAACACCCACAAGGACTTCGGCGCGGGTGACCGCATCTGCCACCACGGCGTCATGGACATCTTCCGCGAGCCCAAGTTCGCCGCATGGGGCTACACCAGCCAGTGCAGCCAGGCCGAACAGGTGGTGCTGGAGCCCGTGACCTACTGGGCCCGCGGCGAAAAGGACCGCTGCGAGGTGTTGCCACTGATCGTGCTGACCAACTGCGACCATGTGGAATTGAAGGTGGGCGACTTTGCGCCCAAGCGCGCCGAGCCCGATCGCGAGCGCTACCCACACCTTCCACACGCGCCGGTGATCTTCGACAGCCGCCACGTCAACATGAGTGACCTGGGCGCCTGGGGCATGCTGTGGCGCGACGCCACCGTCACCGGCTACATCGATGGCAAGGCCGTGGCTACCGTGAAGCTCTCGGGCAACCCGCTGCCCACCACGCTGCAGGTGCAGGTGGACGACACGGTGCTGCGCGCCGACGAGAAAGACGCCACCCGCGTCATCGTGCGTGCGCTGGACCAGGCCGGGCGCTTGTTGCCTTTCCTGGACGAGGTGGCGCATGTACAGGTGGCCGGTGCGGCCAGGCTGTTGGGGCCCGACACGCTCACGCTCAAGGGCGGAGTGACCGGCTTCTGGGTCGAGACCACCGGCGCGGTGGGCGACATCACCGTGCGCGTGTCCACACGCCGCATGGGCGAGCAAGTCCTGACACTACGCGCAGAATAAAACGAGGAGAACCGCATGGCAGACGTCAAACTCACCCAGGTCCGCAAATCGTTCGGAGAGATCGACATCATCCGCGGCGTGGACCTGGACATCAAACACGGCGAGTTCGTGGTGTTTGTCGGCCCCTCCGGTTGCGGCAAGTCCACGCTGTTGCGCGCCATCTCGGGCCTGGAAGACATCACCAGCGGAGAGCTGCGCATTGGTGAACAGGTGATGAACCATGTGGACCCGTCCAAACGCGGCATTGCCATGGTCTTCCAGAGCTACGCGCTGTACCCGCACATGACCGTGCGCGAAAACATGGGCTTTGCGCTCAAACACTCCGGTGTGGCCAAGGCGGAGGTCGCCATCAAGGTGGACGCCGCCGCCAACATCCTGGGCCTGGGCCCGCTGATGGACCGAAAACCCAAGGCCCTGTCGGGTGGGCAGCGCCAGCGTGTGGCCATTGGCCGCGCCATCGTGCGCGACCCACAGGTGTTTCTGTTTGACGAACCCCTCTCCAATCTGGACGCCGAGCTGCGCGTGCACATGCGCATCGAGATTGCGCGCCTGCACCGCGAACTGGGCAGCACCATCATCTACGTGACGCATGACCAGGTGGAGGCCATGACGCTGGCCGACAAAATCGTGGTGTTGCGCGCCGGTGTGGTGGAGCAGGTGGGCGCGCCGCTGGAGCTGTATGACAACCCGGCCAACACCTTTGTGGCGGGCTTCATCGGCTCGCCCCGCATGAACTTCTTCGACGGCACAGTGACGGGTCACAACCGATTCAACGGCGTGAACCAGTGCCAAGTGGCCCTGGCCGGCTTTGACAACACCGTGGTGACCCTGCCGCTGGACGGCAACCTGCCCGCTGTGGGCACCGAGGTGTCGGTGGGCGTGCGGCCCGAACATTTCCAAGAAGGCGGCAGCACCACGCTGCCCGTCAGCATCGACATGCTGGAGCATTTGGGCGGCGAGACCTTTGTGTACGCACGCTCGGCCAGTGGTGTGATGGTGGTCATGGAAAGCAAACACGGTCGCAGTCTGCGCTCGGGCCAGACAATGGACGCCCACTTTGACGCGGCCAAGGCCCTGCTGTTTGACAAGAGCGGCCAGCGCATCTACTGCAACTGAACATGCCCACCCACGCGCCCGAGGCCTCTGCCGCATTCACCGTTTTGCACGGCACCCACAGCAGTGTGGTGCTGGAGGTGCGCCCGCATGAGGCGCCGCTGTGGCGCTACTGGGGCCCGCGCCTGCCGGACCACTGCGTGCCGCTGGCGCCGCTGCGGGACGGCCGGGCCATCCCGCCCAGCAGCATGGAGTTGGACCAGCCGCTGACCGTGGCCCCCACCTTTGGCGTGGGCTGGTATGGCCAGAGCGCGCTGCTGGCGCACCGCGGCGGGCAGCAGTTTGCGCAACAGTTCAACAGTTGCAGCATCAACACCCTGGAGCCCGGCCAGCGCATCGCCATCCACCTGACGGACAGCGTGGCCCAGCTGCGCCTGGTGTTGCACCTGGCGCTGGACGTTAACGACGTGCTGCAGCTGCGCAGCGAGTTGTTCAATGACGGTGCCGACGTGCTGGACGTGCACTGGCTGGCCGCGGGCACCGTGCCGCTGCCGGGCGATGCGCAGGGCGTGCGCTCGTTCGCGGGCCAATGGGCCAATGAGTTTCAACTGCAGGTGGACGCGCTGTCTCGCAGTCTGTGGCAGCGCGAGAACCGGCGCGGCCGCACCTCGCACGACAGTTTTCCGGGTGCGGTGGTCACCACGCCCGGCGCCACCCCGCACACGGGCACCGTGTATGGCGCGCACCTGGCCTGGTCGGGCAACCACCGCCAGGCCATTGAATGGCTGCACGATGGGCAGTACCAATGGCAAATGGGCGAATGGCTGGCGCCGGGCGAAGTGCGCCTGGTTGCGGGTGAATCGCTGCAGACGCCCACGCTGTTCGCCAGTTGCTCCACGCAGGGCCTGAACGGCCTGGCCGCCAACTTCCACGCCACGGTGCGCAGTCGCCTGCCCTGGCCCGGCGGGCGCATGCGCCCGCGCCCTGTGCACCTGAACACCTGGGAGGCGGTCTACTTTGACCACCGTACCGAGGACATCCGCGCGCTGGCCGCCGCCGCCGCCAGCGTGGGCGTAGAGCGCTTTGTGCTGGACGACGGCTGGTTCCAGGGCCGGCACAGCGACCAGGCCGCGCTGGGCGACTGGTGGCCCGACCCGGCCAAGTACCCGCACGGCCTGCAGCCGCTGGCCAGCTATGTGAATGAACTGGGCATGGAGTTTGGCCTGTGGGTGGAGCCCGAGATGGTGAACCCCGACAGCCAGCTGTTCCGCACCCACCCCGACTGGGCGCTGCAGCTCGAAGGCCGCCCCCTGCTCACCATGCGCAACCAGCTGGTGCTGGACGTGGCCCGCCCCGAGGTGGCGGACTACCTGTTCACCCAGCTGGACACCCTGCTGCAGAACGTGCCCATTGCCTACCTGAAGTGGGACATGAACCGCGACCTGACCACCGCAGGCAACGCGCTGGGGCGCCCCGCGTACCGCAGCTTTGTGCACGCGCTGTACGCCCTGCTGGACCGGGTGCGCGCCGCCCACCCGCAGCTGGAGATTGAAAGCTGCGCTTCTGGCGGCGCCCGGCTGGACCTGGGCGTGCTGGCCCACACCCACCGCGTGTGGACCAGCGACTGCAACGATGCACTGTCGCGCGTGGCCATCCAGCGCGGTGCGCTGCAGTTTTTGCCACCCGAAATTCTGGGCGCCCACATTGGCCCCGCGCCCGCGCACACCACGGGCCGCAGCCAGAGCCTGAACTTCCGCGCCGGCGTGGCACTCAGCGGCCACCTGGGCATAGAGGCCGATGTGCGCCGCCTGAGCGACGAGGAGCGCATGGCGCTGGGCCGCTGGGTGGGGCTGTACAAGCAGCTGCGCAACCGCCTGCACACCGGACAGGTGTGGCTGGGCGAGGCCGGCGACGGCGTGCTGTGGCAAGCGCATGGTGACGCCCATGCCAGCGAGGTACTGCTGCTGGTTTACCGCACCACGCCCACCAGCCACCGCAACACGCCACCGCTGCGCCTGCCCATGCTGCGCCCGGCCGCGCACTACACCATCGAACGGCTGGACCCCACGCCGCCCGACGGGAGCAGCAGCCCGCTGAACGACGCAGCCCTGGCCGCCGGGGCCCAGCAGGCCCTGCCGCCCACCGCGCACGGCGCCTGGCTGGCGGCAGTGGGCCTGCCGCTGCCGCGCATGAACGCGGAGAGTGCGTTGATCTACCGGTTGCGGCTTGTTCCACCATAAAAGTCGCGGCAATTTTCAAAACTTGTTATAGGCCATGCACCTGGTGCATCAACACGCAAGTTTCGGAACGAGGTGTCGACTGAGCTTCTGATCCGCGTCCTGACGCGTGAACGTCCACCCGATGGTTCGCTGAGCAGCGTTGTGGGCCTGCTGCCAAGCTTCAGCCTCGCGTTGCAGTCGGCGTCGGCATTCAACACGCCGGTCCAGGCATTGACGACTGAGGATGCCGATCTTGAGTGGATGTTCAGGTTGTCGATCACCAGATGAACGCGGCGAGCCTTGGCATGCATGTGGGTCAACAGGACGTTGACGAAGGCCACAAAGTCGGTCTTGCAGTCTGATGGCACGCAGCCCGCGCTGTATCCGCATGTAAAACCCCGCCTGAACAGGCCGATGGCTCTCCCAAACGGGGGATGGCGCTCTCCCATGTTGGGGATGCCGCGGGGGTGGGCGGCTCGCACACTGAACGCGGTTGTTTCCCATGACGCATCGGGCTTCATGCGGATCGATCGCCCATCCCCCATCACCGAGGAGTCGCCATGGCCAAGTCACCCCACCCGAGCGCGGACAGCAAGGCCCGCACCACCACCTCGCCCATTCGCCCCACCGCCGCTGCGGCGGTGCGTCTGGACGCCGATTTTGATGCCGCCGAATCGGCGGTCATCGGCAAGCTCGGCGCCGCGCGCCTGGCGGCCTTGAGCGGTGCGCCGATCAAGCGCCTTGCCGGTCAGCCGGTGGCCGATCTCAAAGCCAGGCTGGGCCATGTGCTGGACCCGCGCTGGCTCTTCATGCAGCGGGTGTGCGGCAAGGTGGTGCGCACCGACGCGACCACGGGCCGCGTGATGCCGGTGCCGCTGGCCACCGTGCAGGTGGAAGACACCGACTGTTCGTTGTTCGCCTACCACCCCATGGGTTCGCAGTGGAGCTGGCTGTTTCCGTTCAACTGCCGGCGCGAGGTGATCGCCACCGTGAAGACGGACGCGTGTGGCAACTTCTGCGTCTGGATTCCGCGCTTCGACATCGACTGGGTGCTGCGCTGGCGCACGCTGCGGCTGTGCTTTCCGGTGCTGTTCGAGCGTCCGAACTGGCGCGAGCTGCTGGACGACCTGCGCGAGCGCATGCCGGTGCTGACCGAGCGCGGCCCGCGCGGGCCCATCCCCGGGCCGGACCCGGCACCCGACTTCGCGGCCTTGCGGCGCATGGCCGCGATGAGCGATTCGCGCGCCGCCGAGGCGCTGGCCCGCTTCGAGGCCCTGCCTGGCGCCGCGTTTGGCGAAGACACCTCGGCGCTCGACCAGGCGCTGGACGCACCGGCGGCGCTGCGCATGGCGCCGCCGCTGCCGGCCGATTTTCTGGCCGATACCGAGGGAAAGAAGGGGGTGCTGTCGCGCGTGGCGCTGGACAGCGTGGCCGCGCAGCTGCGGCTGGACCCCCAGGCGTTCGAGGGTTTTGACCCGCGGCACTGGATCGGCCCGATGCGGCGCTGTGTGAACGTGCGCATGCCGGAGTGGGTGCCCATCATCGACGTGCCCGACATCACCTTCCGCGTGCTGCAGGACGTGGACGGCGACGGCGTGGAAGAGGTGATCTACGGCGAGAGCCACTTCGACGTGCGCTGGAACGCCGGCAACTTGCCCTTCGTGACGCTGGAGGCGGACCCGAGCGCCCGTGTGGCGCCCGACTGTTTTCCCGACGAGCAGATTCCTTGCGGCAACGCGCCCGCCATCGTCATGGCCGGGCGCCTGCCGCTCACCGGCGACCCGACCACCTTCGACAGCGCCATGGGCTACAACCTGCGCACCAACCGCCCGCACCCGTCGGGCACCAGCGTCGATGCCTTGCCCAACCCGGCCGCGCGTTCCCCGGCCTACGGCAAGCTGTCGCTGCTGGGCTGCCACCGCACGCACCCGCAGGCCACGCACTACCGCGTGCTGTACCGCCACCGCGCGCCGGGCAGCGCGGCCTTTGGCCCGCAGACACCTTTTGTCGGCGTGAGCTGGTGGCTGTACCGGCTCAATGGCGCCGGGGTGGGCGAGTGGCACGCCCCCACCAGCGACGCCAACGGCTGGTACCCGATCAACCTGCCCGCCGGGCCCAACAGCTGGCTGCCGAGCGAACAGCTGTTGCTCGACTGGCCCACGGGTGGCGCCTACCCCGACGGCACTTACGAGCTGGTGCTGCAGGTGGGCCTGCCGCCCGGCAACGTGTTGTCGAGCGCGGCGCCGGTGGCGGTGGTGGTGGACAACCACGCACCGGGCTTCGTGTTCGACATCGCGTGGCGCAAGGCCGGCGATGCCGACTGGTTGCCCATCGGCGGCAACTGCCCGGTGGTGCGCCGCGGGGTTGTGCCGGTGGCGGTGGAATTCCGCGTCACGATGGACGTGCACAGCGAGCACTTCCGCAACGCCTACTTCCACCCGACCGTCTGTGGCAACGTGGGCATGGTGCGCACCGGTGGCAGCGGCGGCGCGGACGGGCCGTTCGGTTTCGAACACTGGCACACCACGGTGGGCGACCAGGGCGGGCTGATGCAGGCGGTGTACACGCTGCCGGCCAATGCCGCCCAGGGCACCTACGGCTTCTTTGCCCGCAGCGTCTCGCGGGCCTTCGACACCAACCAGGTGATGGCGCCACCGACACCGGCCTTCGAATACGAGGCCACGCGCGTGTACCAGGACACGAGCCGCGTGTTCGCGGTGTTCGACGCCAATTGAGAGGCTGAGAGTCTTTCGCTCATGCCCGCTCACCACGCCAAAACGCACCCACTCGGCGTTGCAAATGCGCGCCATAGCCCGAGCTATGGCTGTGCTTTGCGCCTTGATTGGGCACGTTGTGGCGCGTTGCTCGGACATGCTCGAAAAACTCTCAGCCTCTGAGCCTGCGCATGGAACTCGGCTTTGGCCCGGAGCCACCGTGGTTTGAAGCGGTGCTCTCGGTGCTGGCCGTGTGGCGGCTGGCCCGGCTGGTGGCGCGCGAGCGGGGCCCGTTCGACCTCGTCTCGCGCCTGCATGCGGCCGTGGCCGGCACGCCGCTGGCCGACGGCCTGGCCTGCGTGCACTGTCTCGCGGTCTGGCTGGCGGTGTTGCCCGCGGCCGTGCTGGCGCCTGGCTGGGCAGCTTGGCTGCTGCTGTGGCTGGCCGTGGCCGGCGGCGCGAGCGCGGTGGAACTGGCCGTGGGAGAACGATCATGAGCTGTTGTCAACGATCCTCGGTGCCGGCGCCCGACCGCTGGGCCTCTGCAGGTTCGGCGCAGCCGCCGGCGGCTACAGCGACAGTGCCCGAACGCCTGCGCTTCAACGGTGCCCGGGCGCTCAGCCTCCCGGTGGGCCACCGCCGGGTGTTGGCCCGGCCGGGTGAGGAGCTGCAAGGTTTGAGCGAGGCAGAGCGCGAGGTGCTGTGGCGCACCGGGCTGTTCGGGCCGGCGGTTTGAACGCCTTCGCCGTTTACCATCCCCCCATGACCCAAGACACCCAAGACCCGATCCACGAAGACCGCGTGTGGAGCGACGAGCACTGGACCGCGCGCGTGATCAAGAACGAAGACGACGATGGCTGGGCGGTGGCCATGTTCCTGGACGGCCAGGCCGAGCCCGCGCTGGTGGGCCCCTGGACGATGGGGCGCGACAAGAAGAACCCCAAGCCGCTGGACACCAATGCGTTCAACACGCTGGTGAAGACGGCCAAGGAGGTGATCCGCCGCTCCGAGCAGCAGCGCCACGCCGAGTTGAACAAGAACGTGAGCATCACGGTGGGCGGCCAGCGCATCCGCGTGGAGCTGGCCATCGTGCCCGACGAAGAGGGCGCCACCGCCACGCTGCGCGCGCTCAACGAGTTCGACGAAGAGCTGGCCCTGGTGCCCGCGCCGCCGAACTTCCGGCTCAACGCGGCCAGCGCCGAGGCCTGGGTGGTCTCGGGTTTCGAGAAGCCGCGATCATGATCGACGGACTGATCGCCGGCCGCCTGATGGGCGACGCTTCACGCCGCGTGGACAAGGCGGGCCGCGGCTACATCGTGGCGCGCGTGCTGGCGCGCAACAAGGCGGACGAGGAGTTCATCGTCAACGTGATCGCGTTTGACGAGGCGCCCTGCGCGGCGCTGCTGGCGCTGGCCGACGGCGAGGCGCTCACGCTCTCGGGCGCGCTCACGCCCAAGGTCTGGACCGACAAACAAGGCATCACCCGCCCGAGCCTGGACCTGATCGCCACGCAGGTGATGACGGCCTACCACGTGAGCCGCAAGCAGGCAGCGCTGGGTGACGGGCCGGCGTCCGAATAGGGTGAACGGGCCGCAAGTCCGTCCGCAGGTGCGGCCCGGCTCTTGGCGAACCGACACGAGACCTTCATACGCCTGACATCGAAACCCCGAAGACTGCAGCGCTGTTGCAACTGTCTTTGGAGTGTTTTCAAATGGATCGTCGTCTTTTCATGGCCCGCGGGGCCCTTCTTGGGGGTGCCGTGGTGGCGCCAGCGTCGCGTGTCTGGGCGCAGGGCGCCGCTGCTCCCGCCCTCATCACGCGCGATGGCATGCGGCCGCAAATGGCCCATGGCATTCAGAGTGGTGACCCCAAGGCCGACGGCGCGGTGATCTGGACCCGCAGCGACCGCCCAGCGCGCCTGTGGCTGGAGTGGGCCACCACCGCGAGTTTTGCCAACGCCACCCGCGTGCGTGGCCCGCACATGCTGGAAGACAGCGACTTCACCGGCCGCGTCGACCTGACCCGGCTGCCCGCCGGCCAGGAGATCTTTTACCGCGTGGTGCTGCAGGACCTGCACAACGAGCGCGTGCTCTCGGAACCCCTGCAAGGGCACCTGCGCCTGCCGCCGGCGGCCACCCGTGGCCGGGCCATGCGCGATGTGCGCTTTGTCTGGAGCGGTGACACGGCCGGGCAGGGCTGGGGCATCAACGAAGCCTGGGGCGGCATGAAGATCTACGAGCAGATGCGCAAGACCAACCCGGACTTTTTCCTGCACTGCGGTGACACCATCTACGCCGACGGCCCGATCAGCGCACAGGTGAAGCTGGCCGACGGCAACCTGTGGAACAACGTGGTGACCGAAGAGGTGAGCAAGGTCGCCGAAACGCTGAACGAGTTCCGTGGCCGCTACCGCTACAACCTGATGGACGCCAATGTGCGCCGCATGGCGGCCGATGTGCCCCAGATCTGGCAGTGGGACGACCACGAGGTGGTCAACAACCACTCGGACGCCAAGGACTTGAGCGACGACAAGCGCTACACCGAGAAGAACGTCCCGCTGCTGGTGGCGCGGGCCACCAAGGCTTTCAACGAATTTGCCCCAATGCGCCGCACGGCCGATGTGGAGTCCGAGCGCGTGTACCGCCACCTGCCGCAGGGCCCGCTGCTCGATCTGTTCGTGGTGGACATGCGCAGCTACCGCGGCCCCAACACCGCGAACCTGCAGACCCGCGAAAGCGCCGAGACCGTCTTCATGGGCAAGCCGCAACTGGACTGGCTGCTGGACGGGCTCAAGCGCTCGAAAGCGGTCTGGAAAGTGATCGCCGCCGACATGCCACTCAGCCTGCACGTGGCCGACGGCAAGGAAAAATGGGAAGCCATCGCCAACGGCGAAGACGGCGCACCCAAGGGCCGGGAGCTGGAACTGGCCGGTCTGCTGCGCGCGATCAAACAGGCGGGGATCCAGAACGTGGTGTGGCTCACCGCCGACGTGCACTACACCGCGGCCCACTACTTCGATCCGGCCAAGGCGCGGTTCAGTGACTTCTCGCCGTTCTGGGAGTTTGTCTCCGGCCCGCTGAACGCCGGCGGCTTCGGCCCCAACAAGGCCGACACCACGTTTGGCATGCAGGTGGTGTACCAGAAGGCGCCCACCGAGGTGAACGCACCGCCCACCAATGGCCTGCAGTTTTTCGGCCAGGTCGACATCGACGCCCGGACGCGCGCGATGACGGTGACGCTGAAAGACCTCGCGGGGGACTCGCTTTACAGCAAGACGCTGGCGCCGCAGCCAGCACAGAAACAGGGGCAGCGCAACCGGGTTTGACGCTGCTCACACAAAAAAACCGCGGCCCGCCACCCTGGGGTCCATAATGGGCCTGCGCGGGCGATCAAGCCCGCGCGCCTTCCAGGTGATCGGTCAGTTTCGCGCGCTACGGCGGCACACTCGGGTTTGTTGAGCTTTCGGGACCCCATCGCTTTTGTGTTTCTGTTTTTTTTCGGAGTCCCTATGGGCAATAAACTTTACGTCGGCAACCTGCCGTACACGGTGCGTGACGAAGACCTGCAACAGTCTTTCAGCGAGTTCGGCTCGGTCACCAGCGCCAAAGTCATGATGGAACGCGACACCGGTCGCTCCAAGGGCTTTGGTTTCGTCGAAATGGGCAGCGATGCCGAAGCGCAAGCCGCCATCAGTGGCATGAACGGTCAGTCGCTGGGTGGCCGCAGCGTCACGGTGAACGAAGCCCGCCCGATGGAGGCACGTCCTCCCCGCACCGGCGGCTACGGCGGCGGCGGTGACCGCTCCGGTGGTGGCGGTTACGGCGGTGGTGGCGATCGCTCCGGCGGTGGCGGCTACGGCCGCGGCGGCTACTAAGCCCTGCGAATCCGCCGTCTCGGCCCAGCGCTGAGACCAGCCAAGAGGCTTCGGAACTCCGGTTTCGAAGCCTTTTTTCTTGGGGCGCTTGCCACAGCGTCGGAGAAGCGTGGACCCTGAACGCTCGCATCGGGCCCATGGTGTGCTGCCGAAGACGGGACCGAATCACCGGGGCCGTGCCGTTGAAGCGGCTGTACGCACCGGTCGTCGGTGCACCGCACGGGGCCAGGACAACGCCGGACGGTTGGTGGGGGTGGTTCATAGAATGGGCACTTTTTTCACGAAAGCAGGATTCGAGATACCCCTGATGCCGCGTTCCTCCGCTGCCCAACCGATGGTTCACGATGCCCTGTCGCGCAGGACGCTGATGTACCGCCTGGGCGCGGGGCTGTTGCTGCCCGCACTGCAGGCCTGCGGCGGCGGTGACGATGCGGGTCTGGGTGACGGAGCCGGCGTCGGTGAAGCGACGTTGAAAAGCACCAGCGATCGCGGGTTGGCGGCCCCGGCGGCCACTGGCGGTTTTGCCCACCCCGGGGTCATGCACAGCGCGGCCGATCTCGCGCGCATGAAAACCCAGGTGGACAACGGTGTGTCGCCCTGGACCAGTGGCTGGAATGCGCTCACCGACAGCGGCCGCTCGCAACTGGGGCGGGAACCTGCGCCCCTGGTCACGGTGGTCCGTGGTGGAGACGGCGAAAACTTCCGCGCCATCGTGGAAGACGTGCAGCGTGCCTACCAGTTCGCGTTGCGCTGGAAGGTGTCGGGCGACACGCGCTATGCCGATGCGGCGGTCGCGTATCTGGACGCCTGGTCGTCCACCATGACCACGCTCACGGGCAACGCCGACCGCTTTCTCGCCGCCGGCCTGTATGGCTACCAATGGGCCATGGCCGGTGAATTGATGCGCGGCTATGCCGGCTGGTCCAGCACCGGGCTGAAAGCGATGCAGGACCTGTTGCTGGCGGAGTTCCAGTCCAAGTGCTCGGATTTTCTGGACAACCACAATGGCTCCAACATCACCAACTACTGGGCCAACTGGGACCTGATTGCCCTGTGCGGCCAGATGGCCATCGGCATCTTCTGCGACCGCCGCGACATCTACGACAAGGCGCTGGACTACTACCGGAACGGCCGGGGCAACGGTGCCGCGGACCACAGCGTCTACTGCGTGCACCCGGGTTATCTGGGCCAGTGGCAGGAGCTTGCCCGCGACAACGGACATGCCACGCTGAGCGTGGGTCTGAGCGGCCTGCTGTGCGAGATGGCCTGGCTGCAGGGCGATGACCTGTACAGCTACCGCAACAACCGACTGCTGGCGGGCGCGGAGTATGTGGCCAAGGCGCAGCTGACCGACAGCAACGGCGTTTACTACACGCTGCCTTTTTCCCGCTACGTCAACCGGCAGGGCACGTTCACCCAGGTCTCCGAGTCGGGCCGGCCGCATCTGCGCCCCATTTGGGAGTGCCTCTACAACCACTACGCCAACCGCAAGGGCCTGTCTGCACCCTACGTGCGTCGCATGGCGGAGCGGTTGCGCCCGGAAGCGAACCAGTGGGGCGGCGACACCCCCAGTTTTGGCACGCTGACCTTCTCGCTCCCGCCCGCGAGCGCGGCCGTGGCGCCCAGCGGGCTCACGGCCTACGTCACCGATGGAAAGGTGCTGCTGTCCTGGTGGGGCAGTGCCCTGGCCACGTCGTATCTGGTGCAACGCAGCGCGTCGGCCAACGGCACGTTCACCACCGTTGCCACCCTGGGCAGTGACGCAACGCGCACCCATACCGACAACCCGGGCACGGGCCAGTGGTTTTACAGGGTATGCACGGTGCACGGCGGCCAGACCCTGGTGGGCGCTGACCGTGCGGGGGTACAACTGGCCAACACCCTGCGGCTCGACATGACGCTGAACCAGACCTCGGGCACCAGCGCCGTCGACACCAGCAGCGGCGCTCGCCATGGCAGCCTGATGGGCAATGCCAGTTGGACAGCAGGCCACATCGCCGGCAACTCCCTGGCCTTCAACGGCAGCTCCAGCCATCTCGCGCTGAGCACCGGCCTGGTGGAGGATCTGGGCGACTTCACCATCGCACTCTGGGTGTACTGGAACACCGCCGTGACCAACACCCGCATCTTCGATTTCGGCAGCAGCGACATCAGCTATATGTGCCTCATCCCCAGGGATGGCAGCGGCAAGATGAGCTTTCGCGTCACGGGCACCACCTACTTTGGAGAACAAGTCATCTCACACACGGCGCCATTGACCACGGGCACCTGGGTGCACGTGGCCGTGACCCTCAAGGGCCGGCTGGGCACGCTGTACGTCAATGGCGTGGCGGTGGGGTCCAACCCGGAGATCGACTTGGCGCCCTTCCAACTGGGCTCGACCCACCGGAACTGGCTGGGTCGCTCGCAGTATTCGGGGGACCCCTATTTCAACGGCAAGATGCAGGACCTGCAGATCTTCAGCGTTGCGCTCACCGACAGCGACGTTGCTGCGTTGATCGCCGATCTTCCTGGTGGACGCCCCCGGCGCAGAGTTCCGTGCCCAGGCGTGAGCACCACCGGAGGCCTTAGCACCGTCTCCAAGCCAGAGTGCAGATCCCTGCCGCGGTAGACGGCGCAGCACTCAAGCGACACCGCGCCTCTGCGGCGCTCACGGGTCAGGGGAGTCTTGGTGCGCCCTCGTTTCCGACCCGCTCAACACTCCACGATGGCCTTGATCACTCCGGCGGACGGGTCGAGCAGGTTCTGGAACTGGGTCGGCACGTCCGCCAGTGCCAGGCGGTGGGTGTTCAGGCTGGCCGGGATCAGGCCCGCGCGCATGGCACCGAGCACGGTGCTGAAGTCTTCGGTGGTGGCGTTGCGGCTGCCCAGCAGCGTCATCTCGCGCTTGTGGAATTCCGGGTCGGAGAAGGTGATGTTGGCACCCACCACCGAGATCAGCACGTAGCTGCCGCCGTGGGCCACGAAGCGGAAGCCGCGCTCCATGGCCTGCGGGTTGCCGGTGGCGTCAAACACCACGTCGAAGAACTCGCCGTTGCTCAGCTCGGAGAGTTGCGCCTCATCGCCCTCGCCAAGCATCACGCCGGCGTGGATGCCCAGGGCGCTGGTGCAGAAGTCCACCCGGTCCTTGCGGCCGTCCAGCGCGGTGACGGTGGCGCCGCGCAGCTGGGCAAAGATCATCGCGGCCATGCCGATGGGGCCGGCGCCCACCACCAGCACGCGCTGCCCCGCATGCAGGCCCGAGCGCCGCACGGCGTGCGCACCGATGGCCAGGAACTCCACCATGGCGGCCTGGTCGAGCGACACGCCTTCGGCCTTGTGCACGAAGGCCTGGGGCACAGTGAGGTATTCGGTGAAGGCGCCGTCGCGGTGCACGCCGAGCACCTGGATGTTCGTGCAGCAGTTGGTCTTGCCCGCGCGGCAGGCGATGCAGGTGCCGCACGACAGGTAGGGCATGACGTAGACCGTGTCGCCGGGGCGCAGGACGCTGTCGGCCGGAGCGGCTTCAACGATGCCCGAGAGCTCGTGGCCCATCACGCGCGGGTAGCTCAGGTAGGGCTGTTTGCCGGTGAAGATGTGCAGGTCGGTGCCGCACACGCCCACGCGCTTGACGCGCAGCAGCACGTCGTTGGTACCGCGTTCGGGCATGGGGCGGTCCTGGGCCAGCAGGGTGCCGGGGGTTTCGCAGACAACGGTCAGCATGGTTTTCCTTGGGTTCAATCGATGTTGTGTTCTGAAAGCTCGCTGCGCGTGGGCAGGCCTTCCATGTCGCCGATCACCTGCAGCGCGAGCGAGGCGATCCAGTTGGCGCGCTTTAGGGCCTGGGGCCATGAACGCCCTTCGAGCTGGGCACTGATGATGCCCACGGCAAACGCGTCGCCGGCGCCCACGGTGTCCACCACCACCGGCACGGGCACGCCGGGCACCTGGCCGTGTTCACCGCTGGCGGTGTGGAAGTAAGCGCCCTCGGCACCCATCTTCACCACCACGGCTTTGGCACCCCGGTCGATGTACCAGGCAGCGATGTCGGCGGGGGTGCTTTGGCCCGTGAGCAGCCGACCTTCCTCGATGCCGGGCAGCACCCAGTCGGCGTGGCGGGCCAGGTCGTTCAGGGTGTCGCGCATGGTGGCCGTGTCGGGCCACAGGCGGGGGCGCAGGTTGGGGTCGAACGAGACACTGCGGCCTGCGGCGCGCAGGCTCTGCATGGCGTGCGCGACCACCTCGCAGGCCGCGGGCGACAGCGCGGGCGTTATGCCGGTGGCGTGCAGGTGGCGGGCGCGCAGCGCGTAGGCGGTCGGCAGGTTGGCCAGCCCGAGCTGGCTGGCGGCGGAGTTGCGGCGGTAGTACTCGATGGCCGGGTCGCTGCCGTCCAGGCTGCGCGACTTGAGCATGAAGCCGGTGCTGCGGTTCGGGTCCACCTCCACCTGCGAGGTGTCCACGCCTTCGGCTTCGATGGCCTCGCGCACATAGCGGCCGAACGAGTCGGCCCCGATGCGGCTGACCCAGCCCACGCGGAAGCCCAGGCGGGCCAGACCGATGGCCACATTGCTGTCTGCGCCGGCCAGCCGCTTGCTGAAGGTCTGCACCTGCTCCAGCGGCCCGGACTCCTGGGCAACCAGCAGCGCCATGGTCTCGCCCAGTGTCAGGACATCGAGTGGCTCGGGAGCTGCCGTCACTGGACTACCCTCCGTGCTGCGCACTGCGGGGCTGAGCGCCTTGGGAACGGCCCGGCGGCGCTCATGCGCCCAGCTCCCCGCGGTTCACGGCGTCCAGCGTGGCCCGCACGCCGTGCGTCTGCAGTGATCGCAGGGCGGAAAGCAGCGCGGCGGCCAGTGCCTGGTTGCCCGCCAGGTCGCCGAACACCGGCGCGTAGGACAGCATGGCCTGCACGGCTTCGATGCTCGCCCCCTGCCCCAGCGTGCGTTGGTACAGCGCCGTCAGGTCGGCGGCATGCGGGTCGTCGATGGCATAGGCGTTGCCCAGTTCGTCCACGCCGCGCAGGTAGTGCATCCACGCGGCCACGCCCAGTGCCATGCGGGGCACGGGCAGGCCCCGGGCCAGACGGTCGCGCACGGTGCCCAGCAGGCGCTGGGGCAGCTTCTGCGAGCCGTCCATGGCGATCTGCTGCGTGCGGTGCGCCAACGCCGGGTTGGCGTAGCGGGCCAGCAGGTTGGCGCGGTAGGCGGGCAGGTCCAGGCCGGGCAGGTCGGCCAGGGTCGGTTCGATCTCGTCGCGCATCAGCGCTTCGATGTGCTCGCGCAGCGGAGCCTGCGCGATGGCTTTGTCCACGGTCTGCCAGCCCGCCATCGCGCCCAGGTAGGCCAGGCTGGAGTGCGTGCCGTTGACCATGCGCAGCTTGAGGCGTTCAAAGGGTTCGGCGTCGGCCACGAAGCGCGCGCCGCCCAGCGTCCAGTCGGGGCGGTCGGCGGCGAAGTGGTCTTCCACCGCCCAGTCGAAGAAGGGTTCGCCCAGCACCGGCCAGCGGTCTTCGGCGCCCAGCGCCTGGGACACGGCGGCGCGGTCGGCGTCGGTGGTGCGGGGCACGATGCGGTCCACCATGGAGCAGGGAAAGCGGCATTCGGCGGCGATGCGCCGGGCCAGCGCCGGGTCCACCGCTTCGGCAAACCGCAGCACCGCGCCGCGCAGCACGCGGCCGTTGGCCGGCAGGTTGTCCAGCGACATCAGCGTGAGCGGCCCGCGGCCTTGCGCGAAGCGCCGCTGCAGCCCGAACACCAGCATGCCGATGGCCGAGCGCGGCGCTTGCGGGTGGGCCAGGTCGTTGGCGATGTCCGGGTGGTCCAGCCGCAGCGCGCCGGTGGCCGGGTCGTGGCAGTAGCCTTTTTCCGTCACCGTGAGGCTCACGATGCGGGTGTCTGCTGCGGCAATGGCTTCGAGCACGCCGGCCGGGTTCTCAGGCGCCACCAGCAGGGCGCGCACCGCACCGATCACCTGCAGCCGCTGGCGCGGCCGGCCTTGCGCATCGGCGTCGCGGATCGCCAGGGTGTACAGACCGTCCTGCGGTTGCAGCGCGTCGCGCGTGTCGGGCTGGCGCAGCGACACGCCAACGATGCCCCAGCGCAGGTCGCCTGCGGCGATGGCCGCTTCGGTGGCGGCGGCCATGTGGGCGCGCATGAAGGCGCCGATACCCAGGTGCACGATGCCGGTTTTCAGTGCCCTGCGGTCGTAGGCGGGGCGCGTCACGGCGGCCGGCAACGCGCCCACCGTGTGGTCGTTCAATCGGTTCATGTCCACCCTCACCAGTTGGTCAGCGTGCCGTCGTGCTGCAGGCGGTTCACCGGCAGGTAGGCGCGTTTGTAGGGGTACTTCGCGGCCAGCGCCTCGTCGATGGTCACGCCGTGACCGGGCGCTTCGCCAGGGTGCATGTAACCGTCCTTGAAGCTGTAGGCGTGGGGGAACACGGCGTCGGTCTCGTCGGTGTGGCGCATGTATTCCTGAATGCCGAAGTTGGGCACCCAGAGGTCGAAGTTGAGCGCCGCGCCCATGCACACCGGCGAGAGGTCGGTGGCGCCGTGCGAGCCGGTGCGCACCTGGTACAGCGCGGCCAGGTCGGCGATGCGGCGCAGGTGGGTGATGCCGCCCGCGTGGACCACCGTGGTGCGGATGTAGTCGATCAGCTGGTTCTGGATCAGGTCCTTGCAGTCCCAGATGGTGTTGAAGATCTCGCCCACGGCCAGCGGCGTGGTGGTGTGCTGGCGGATCAGGCGGAAGGACTCCTGGTTCTCGGCCGGCGTGGTGTCTTCCAGCCAGAACAGGCGGAAGGGCTCCAGGTCCTTGCCCAGGCGCGCAGCTTCAATCGGCGTGAGGCGGTGGTGGGCGTCGTGCAGCAGGTGGATGTCGGGGCCCACGGCGGCGCGCACCTTGTCGAACAGCTCTGGCGCGTGGCGCAGGTATTTTTCGGTGGACCAGTCGTGTTCGCTGGGCAGGTCGGCGTCGGCCGGTTCGTAGAACATGCTGCCGCGGCCCACGCCGTACACCTTCTCCAGGCCGGGCACGCCGCTCTGCGCGCGGATGGCCTTGTAGCCCATCTCCTTGTAGCGCAGCACCTCTTCCACGGTCTGCGTGATGTCCTTGCCGTTGGCGTGGCCGTAGACCATCACGCCGGTGCGGCTCTTGCCGCCCAGCAGCTGGTACAGCGGCATGTTGGCGGCTTTGGCCTTGATGTCCCACAGCGCCGTGTCCACGCCCGCGATGGCGCTCATGGTCACCGGGCCGCGGCGCCAGTAGGCGCCCTTGTAGAGGTATTGCCAGATGTCTTCGATCTGCTGCGGGTCGCGCCCGATCAGGCAGGGGATGACGTGGTCGGTGAGGTAGCTGGCCACGGCCAGCTCGCGGCCGTTGAGCGTGGCGTCGCCGATGCCGGTCAGGCCTTCATCGGTCTCGATCTTCAGGGTCACGAAGTTGCGGCTGGGTGCGCACACGATGACTTTGGCGGCGGTGATCTTCATGGTGTTGCTGTGTATGAGGGTTACATGACGGCGCCCAGCGCCCAGGGCACGAACTCGTTCTGGCCGTAGCCGTGTTGTTCGCTCTTGGTCTTGCGGCCCGAGGCGGCGGCCAGCATGTCCTGGAAGATGCGTTCGCCCAGTTGCTCCACGCTCTCGCTGCCGTCGATCACGGTGCCGCAGTTGATGTCCATGTCTTCTTCTTGCTTGGCCCACAGCGCGCTGTTGGTGGCCAGCTTGAGCGAAGGCGAGGGCGCGCAGCCGTAGGCCGAGCCGCGCCCGGTGGTGAAGCAGATGAGGTTGGCACCACCCGCCACCTGGCCGGTGGCCGACACCGGGTCGTAGCCCGGCGTGTCCATGTAGACAAAGCCTCGTGCCGTGATGGGCTGGGCGTATTCGTACACATCGACCAGGGGCGTGGTGCCGCCCTTGGCGATGGCACCGAGCGACTTCTCCAGGATGGTGGTCAGCCCGCCGGCCTTGTTGCCGGCCGAGGGGTTGTTGTCCATCTCGGCGTGGTGGCGCGTGCAGTAGTCGGTCCACCAGCGCAGGCGGGCTTCGAGCTTGTCGGCCACGGCTTGCGACACCGCACGTTGCAGCAGCAGGTGTTCGCCGCCATAGATTTCGGGCGTCTCGGACAGCACGGCCGTGCCGCCGTGGCGCACCACCAGGTCCACCGCCGCGCCCAGCGCCGGGTTGGCACTGATGCCGGAGTAGCCGTCGGACCCGCCGCACTGCAGGCCCACCACCAGGTGGCTGGCGGGCACGGGCTGGCGCTGCACGGCATTGGCCTCGGGCAGCAGGGCTCGCACCGCCTCGATGCCGCGCGCAACGCTCTTGGCGGTGCCGCCCGTGTCCTGGATGCTGAAGGTCACGAGCTTGGCGCCTTCGCGCAGGCCCTCCTGCGCCAGCAGGCCCTGGATCTGGTTGGTCTCGCAGCCAAGGCCCACGACGATGACGGCCGCGAAGTTGGCATGTCGCGCGTAGCCCGCCAGCGTGCGGCGCAGCACGTGCAGGCCCTCGCCTTCGCTGTCGGTGGCGCAGCCGACGCCGTGGGTCAGCGCCACGATGCCGTCCACGTGGGGGTAGGGCGCCAGCGCCTCGGGGTGGATGTCGCGGCGGAAGTGGTCGGCGATGGAACGCGCCACGGTGGCCGAGCAGTTCACGCTGGTCAGCACGCCGATGTAGTTGCGCGTGGCCACACGGCCATCGCTGCGCACTATGCCGTCGAACGTGGCCGGCGTGTCCACGTAGGCCACGGGCCGCACGTCGCCGCCCACCGTGTGGCCGCGGTCGAAGCGGCTGAAGGCCAGGTTGTGCGTGTGCACGTGCTGCCCGGGCGCAATGGCCTGGGTGGCGGTGCCGATGATCTGGTTGTAGCGCCGCACCGGCGCACCCGCCGCGATGGCGCGCACCGCGATCTTGTGGCCCGGCGGCACCAGGCCCGCGATGGTGATGCCTTCGGTCTCGATGCGCGTGCCGCCCAGCAGCTGTTGGCGGGCGATGACGACGTCGTCGTTCGGATGAATACGGATGACGGGATTCATTTCAGTTTTTCCAAGGTGCCGGAGTGCGCACCGCAACGCATGAGAAGGTTCAGCCCAGGGCACCGCCGGGCCGGCTTCGGCGGACGGCCAGTGCCGCCTCCTTGAGGGGGTCGCGCGAAGCGCGGCGGGGGTGTCATTTCAACAATCCCATTTGCTGCGGCAGCCACAGGGTGAGCTCCGGGATGTAGGTGATGGCGATCAGCGCCAGCATCAACGGCACCAGCCAGGGCAGGATGGCCATGGTGGTGCGCTCCACCGAGAGCTTGGAGATGCGCGCCAGCACAAACAGCACCATGCCCAGCGGTGGGTGCAGCAGCCCGACCATCAGGTTCAGCGTCATGATCAGACCGAACTGGACCGGGTCGATGCCCAGCTTGATCACGATGGGCAGCAGGATGGGCACCAGGATCGTGATGGCCGCGATGGTGTCGATGAAACAACCCACGAACAGGATCAGCAGATTGGCCAGCAGCAGGAACACCCACTTGTTGCTGGTGATGGACAAAATCCAGTCGGCCAGGGCCTGCGCGGCCTGCGTGGTGGTGAGCAGCCAGGCAAAGATGGACGCGGCGGTGACGATGAACAGCACGGAGGCCGTGGTCTCGATGGTCTCGAACGTGGCTTGTGCCAGCGTTCGCAGGGTCATGGAGCGGTAGCGCACCAGGCCCAGGAACAACGCCCAGATCACCGCCGCCACGGCAGCCTCGGTAGGCGTGAACCAGCCCATGGTCATGCCGCCGATCAGGATCACCGGCGCCATGAGGGCCAGCACGGCCGAGAAGTTGTAGCGCCAGTCCAGCGCCAGCAGTGCCACGAAGCCTGCCCCGGCGGCGAGGTTGACCGATGCACCGGCCTTGACAGCCAGCCACACCGCCATCGGGAAGGCCAGCACGACCAGGATCTCCAGCGCCGCGCCGCCCAGGCGACCCCAGTGGAAGGCCACGTCGCCGCCCCAGCCATTGCGGTGCGCGAAGTAGGCCACGGTGGCCATCATCAGACCGGTCATGAACAGCCCCGGCAGGATGCCTGCGACGAACAGTGCGCCGATGGAGACGTTGGCCATCATGCCGTAGATCACAAAGGGCAATGAAGGGGGAAAGATCGGACCCAGCGTGGCCGATGCGGCCGTCACACCCACCGCGAACTCGGTGGAATAGCCGTGTTCCTTCATGGCCTTGATCTCGATCGAGCCCAGGCCCGCCGCGTCGGCGATGGCCGTGCCCGACATGCCCGAGAAGATCACCGAGCCGACGATGTTGACCTGACCCAGACCGCCCTTCATCCAGCCCACCAGCGCGATGGCGAAGTTGTAGATGCGACCGGTGATGCCGGCGATGTTCATCAGGTTGCCGGCCAGGATGAAGAAGGGCACGGCCAGCAGCGGGAAAGATTCGATGCCGGCAATCATGCGCTGGGCCAGCACGATGTCGGGCACGCTGCCCGACACCAGGATGTAGATCAGCGAGCCACCGGCCATGGCCACGGCCACCGGCAGGCCGCAGAGCATCAGGCCCAGGAAGGAAAGAATCAGGATCAGCATGGTGGGGTTCCGTTCAGCCGGCCGAACCGTCAAAGAAGCCGGGGTTTTGCAGGGCCGAGAAGCCTCGGCGCCAGTTTTCCACCGCCACCTGTACAGCACGCAGGGCCATGAGGGCAAAGCCGGCAAACGCGAGCCAGTACACATGGCTCTTGTTCCAGTTGATGGTGGTCATGGGTTCGTTGTCCACGGCCAGCGCGTAGCGTGCAATCAGCCAGGCGCCATAGCTGTAGAAGGTGATGGCGGCGATGTCCACCGCCGTCGACAGGGCCCGGCCCACCGGGGTGGGCAGGTAGCGGTACAGCAGGTTGACCTGGATGTGCCGCATCCGCCGCACACACATGGACGCCCCAATGAACACCACCGGCATCAGGCAGTACACGGCCAGCTCCTCGGTCCAGGCGAACGAGTCGTTCAGCACGTAGCGGCTGAAGAACTGCAGGAACACCAGGCCGGCCATGGTCCAGAAGAAGCCGAGGCAGACCCAGTCTTCGATGCCGTAGCCCGAGAGGTTCACCGGGTGCTGGTCGGCCTCCGCGAAGCTGGCCACCAGCGCTTGCGCGCTGGATTCGACCGGGTGCGACTCTGCTGCACCACCCACATCGGGCAGAACGCTTTGAAGCGACATGCGATCCGCCTTACTTGACGGCCTGGATGCGATCCCAGTCGGCCTTCTGGTAGCCGAACTGCTCGAAGGCCACGTTCTTCAGCACGGTATCGCGGAACTCGCCGGTGTTCACCGCGGTCACGCTCACGCCCTTGCCGCGGAACACGGCGGCCAGTTCGGCCTCGCGCGCTGCCACTTCTTTCGATGCCTTGGCCGCGGCCTCCTGCGCCACCTCGGTGAACATCTTCTTGTCGGCGTCCGACAGCTTCTTCCACACCCCGCCGGCCACCACGGTGTTCAGATGGTCCACGATGTGGCCGGTGAGCACGATGTGCTTCTGCACTTCAAAGAACTTCTTGGCTTCGATGGTGGGCAGCGGGTTTTCTTGCGCTTCCACGGTGCCGTTCTGCAGCGCCAGGTAGACCTCGGCGAAGGCGATGGGCGAGGTGTTGGCACCGCAGGCGCGTGGCATGGCCAGGTAGGCCGGCACGTCGGGCACGCGCATCTTCAGGCCCTTCATGTCGGCGCATTTGGCGATGGGCCGGTTGCTCGTGGTGTGGCGGGTGCCGTAGTAGGTGGTGGCAATGATCTCGTTGCCGCTCTTCTGTTCGTAGCCCGCGGTCAGCTCCTTGTAGATGTCGCTCTTGGTGTAGGCCAGCAGGTGGTCCACGTCGCGGAAGGTGTAGGGGTAGTAGGTGACGCCGATGCGGGGGAAGGCCTTGGCCGCGAAGCTGGAGCCCGAGATGATGATGTCCACCGTGCCCAGGGAAAGGCCCTGGTTGATGTCGTTTTCCTTGCCCAGTTGCGAGGCGGGGTACACGTCCACCTGGAAGCGGCCAGCGCTGCGTTTCTTGATTTCTTCGGCCGCCCACACAGAGGCGGTGTGGAAAGGCTCGGAGGTCTCGTACACATGGGCCCACTTGAGTTTGGTCTGTGCCAAGGCGGGGGCGGCGACCACAAGGCTTGCTGCCAGGGCCAGGGTGATGCGTTGGAATGTCATGGTTTGTCTCCTGTCGTTGTGGATGCGGTGTCAGCCGGCCCCTAGCCAGGGATGAGCTGCACCTTGGTGCTGCGGCTGCGGTCCAAAGCCAAATCGAAAGCCGCCTTCGATTCGCTGATCGGGATCTGTGCGCTGATGAGCGGGCGCACGTCGGCGCGCCGGCTGCGGATGGCCTGAACGGCCCAGTCGAATTCCACGTCGGCCCGAAACGCACCCACGTAGTCCAGCTCGCGGGTCATGATGTCGTTGGCCGGGAACGGCAGCTCGGGCGGCAAGGTGCCGACCTGCACGATGCGGGCTCCGCGCCGCACGGCCGACAGGCAGCCGGCGAGCGCGGCCGGATGCCCCGCCGCCTCGATCGCCACATCCACTTGGCCTTGCCATGAGCGGGTGTCGGGCTGGGCCTCGTCGGCCCCCACCGTGAGCGCCATGTCGCGCGCGCGTTCGCTCGGGTCGCTGCACAGCACGCGGCCCGCGCCGGCCAGCCGCGCGGCGATCACCGACATGCAGCCGATGGTGCCGGCGCCCGTGACCAGCACCGTGGCGCCCAGCAAGGGGCCGGCGCGGCGCACCGCGTGCAGCCCCACCGACAGCGGCTCGGCGCAGGCGATCTCGCCCAGGCTCACGTCCTCAATCACCGCCGTGAGTTGCGTTTCGGCCACCACAAACTGCTCTCTGAACAGGCCTGGCAGGTGCGGAAAGATCGCGGCACTGCCCAGGAACACCATCTGTTCGCACAGGTTGCTGCGGCCCGCGCGGCAGGCCGGGCACGCGCCACAGGGATGGGCCGGGTTCACGGCCACCTTCTGCCCCACCCGCACCCGGGTGGCCCCGGCGCCAACGGCCTCGACCACACCCGAGGCTTCGTGGCCTGGCACGAAGGGTGCGCGGATGGCGAACGCGCCCGCGCGGCCGTGCTGGTAGTAGTGCAGGTCGGAGCCGCAGATGCCGCCCGCGCCCAGGCGCAGACGCACCTGGCCCGCGGCCGGTTCGACCGGCGGCAGCTCCTCGATGCTCAGTTGCAGCGGGCCGTGCAGGGTGCAGGCCAGGCTCACGAAGTGCTCCCATGGGCTTCGGCTTCGGCCGGTGCGGTCCAGCCTGCCGAGAAGCGTTCGTGGGAATGTTCCAGATGGCTGCTCATGGCCTTGCGGGCGGCTTGTGGGTCGTGGCGCTCGATCGCCTTGACCACGGCCCGGTGCTCGGCCACCGCCTGTCTCCAGGTGGTTTCGCGCTCGAAGTGGCTGCCCAGGCGCGCAAACAGCGGGCCGTTGCGTTCGTCGAACAACTGGGTGACGACGGCCAGCAAGGGGCTGTTGTCGCTGGCCTGGGCAATGCGCAGATGGAAGTTGCGGTCGCCGGTGATGGGCAGCGTGCGTGCGGCGATGTCGGCCTCCATCTCGCGCAGGGTTTCTTCCAGATCGGGCACCAGGGTGCTGTCTTCGCTGCGGGCGGCCACGGCGGCCAGTTCGCATTCGATCAACTGGCGCGCCCGGATGATTTCCAGCGGGCCGTGGGCGTTGTCCAGCCGCCGCACCGGCTCGCGGGCAATGACCACGATGCCCGAGCCCACACGCACCTCGATGAGCCCCTGGACTTCGAGCGCGATCAGCGCCTCCCGCACGGAAGGCCGCGACACCCCCATCTTCACGGCCAGGTCGCGTTCGGCCGGCAGGCGCGAGCCCACCGCGAATTCACCGCTCTGGATGAGGTGGCGCAGCTGATCGGCGATCTGGCGGTAGAGCCGGCGCGGCTCGATGGGCTGGAAGGGCATGGGCTTGATTTGGTAAATTGGTCAGACCAATTGACCGCAGTGTAGGCCGCGTCGGATCCAGGGTGTGCTGGGGTTTACCCGGATGAAGTCCCGGAAGGCGCGCGCCGGGATGGGCGGTCGCGGTGGACGACGCCAGGTGCTGACGCCTGGACGGGGGCGCAGAGGAGGCGAATGAGGCCGGTGGCCTCAGCGTGGCTCCGCCAGGGCTTTTCTGAGCCGCCCGGGCGCGACGCCATAGCACTGCTGAAAGTGCCTGATGAAGTGCGCGGCGTCGGAGAACCCACACTCGAACGCGATGTCGTTCACCGTCGAGTCGGTGGTGGTCAACAGCCAGCGGCCGTATTTCAAACGGGAGTTTCGGTAGAACTCCGAAGGCGATGCGCCGGTCTCGGCCAGGAAGACGCGCTCCAGCTGGCGGGTGCTGGCGTCCACCAGCCTGGCGATGACGCCAATTTCCAGTGGGGTGGACAGGTTCTTCTCCATCAGCACGATGGCCTGGCGCAGTTTCTCGTTGTCCACCGACGCATAGCCCAGGGCGTGTCGGCGGGCAATGTGCGACGAGGAGGACCGTTGTGACACGGTCATCTGGTGCGCGACCTTGGCGGCGCGATCCGGCCCGCAGTGGATGCGGATCAGTTCGGCCGCCAGTTCAATGATCGACACGCCTCCCGCGCAACTGATGCGGTTGCCGTCGAACACGTGGTCGCAGTTGGTGGTGAAGCGTTCCTTGGGGAACATCCGCTTCCAGTCGTCGACGTGGAAGGGGTGCACGCAGGCCAGCTTGCCTTTCATGAGCCCGAGGCCGGCCAGTGCGAAGGTGCCGGTGCAGATGCCGATGAGGGGTGTGCCCGCGTCATCGACCTGGCGCAGGAAGTCCAGGTACTGGGGTTCAACGCTGTCCATGAACGGCAGCAGGCCCCCTATGACGGCGATGTAGTCGAACTTCTTGCCGGGCCGAAGCGCTTCCTGAACCGGAATCTCCACACCCGAGCTGGCGGTGATGCTGGTGCCGGGAAGGCCCAACACGCTCCACGAACAGCGCACCTGCCGGCTTTGGTCGCCCACGTCCGCGGCATGGCGGAGCGCGTCGCACAAACCCGCCAGTGAAAGCAGTGGAAAGCGCGGCCACAGAAGGATGCCAATGCGCAGTTCCACGGCGCCGTCCTGGGCGTTCCGGCCGGTCGCCACGTCCAGCCGGTCGACCAGATGGCCACCCGCCCCCTCGCCGACATCATTGGTGCCGGGCGTCGGCGTGGTGTGTCCTGGCTTGCTGGGTCGGTTGGCCATTCTGGCTAGGGGTTTTCCATGCATGTCGCATACGTTCAATTTAACAGCGGTCCCCTGCAACAGCAAAAACAGGGTGCAAACCGATGATCCGTTTCACGCCCCTTCGGCGTTTCTTCCCCCACTTTTCGTCAACCTTTTTCCTGGAGTCGATATGAAGCGCTCGTTTCTGGTGCGCGCCATGTGCGCAGTTTTTGGTGCCGCGGCTTTCATGCCGCTGGCCTTCGCTCAACCGTCTCCTCAAACGATCGAGAAGGGGTTGTTCACCATTGCCTTCACCGGTGACATGCCGGGAACGGGCTACCAGGACGGCAGCATGGTCGGTTACGACGGCGAGATCCTGCAGCGGGTGGCCGACGCGCTCAAGCTCAAGGTCAAGCCGGCGCTGATGGAGTGGTCGGGCACGATCGCCTCGGTGCAAGCCAAGCGCGTGGACGTGATGGCCGGCACCATGGGCTGGACCGAGCAGCGCTCGAAGATCATGACGCTCTCCGACCCGATCCACTACTTCAAGAACGGGATCATGCAGTCGTCCAAGACGAACTGGTCCACCCTGAAGGACCTGGAAGGCAAGAAGGTCGGCACCATCACCGGCTTCTCCTTCATCCCCGAGCTGCGCAAGATCAATGGCCTGCAACTGAGCCAGTACGACACCTCGGACGCCGCCGTGCGCGACCTGCTGGCTGGCCGCATCGACGCCGTGATTGGCGATCCGCCGGTGGTGCAGTACGCCATCTCCCGCAATGCGCAGTGGAACCTGCGCTTCAACGCGTTCACCGACAACAACCCCGACTTTCCGCTGCTGACCGGTCTGGGCCAAGTGGTGTTTGGCATGAACAAGGACAACCCCGAGTTGGCCGCTGCGGTGAACGCCGAGATCGCCAAGCTGTGGCAGACGTGCGAGCTCAAGAAGATCGGCGCGCGCTACGGCCTGGTGCAGGACGTCTGGTACGTGCCCGCGGGCAAGAACTTCCGCGCAGGGGTTGACCGCCCGGCCAACTGGACACTGCCGGGCTGCAAGTGATGCCGAAGGACCGCGCCACACGTGGCAGCGGTCCTTTGTCGTCGTCGATTTTCCGACCCAACCCGTACCCACCATGAAACAGCACCTATTGCGTGTCGATGGGCTCCAGAAGAGCTACGGCGCGCTTGACGTCCTCAAGGGCATTTCCCTGGATCTGCAGAAGGGCGAGACCCTGTCCTTGATCGGGCCGAGCGGCTCCGGCAAGTCCACCTGCCTGCGGTGCATCAACTTCCTGGAGCGGCCCTCGGGCGGCGCCATCTTTCTGGAGGACGAGCGCATCGGGCAATTGCCCGACGGACGCGGCGGGCTGCGCCTGATGTCGGACCGTGAACTGGCTCCGCAGCGCGCCGAGATCGGCATGGTGTTCCAGGGCTTCTACCTGTGGCCGCACTTGAACGTGCGCGACAACGTGGCGCTCGGGCCGATTCGGGCCGGCGGCATGGCGCGGGCCGAGGCCCACGAAATGGCCGAGGAGATGCTGGACAAGGTGCACCTGCGCCACAAGGCCGATGAATTCCCGGAGCGGCTGTCGGGCGGTCAACAGCAGCGGGTGGCCATCGCCCGGGCGCTGGCGCAGCGGCCCAAGCTGATCCTGTTCGATGAACCCACGTCCGCGCTGGACCCCGAGCTGGTGGGCGAGGTGCTGGGGGTGATCCGCGAGCTGGCGGAAGAGGGCCGTTCCATGATCCTGGTGACCCACGAGATCCGGTTTGCGCGCGACGTGGCGGACCGCGTGATCTTCATGGACCAGGGGCACATCGTTGAGCAGGGCAGCGCCGCCGAGGTCATTGACACGCCGCGCGCAGACCGCACGCGCAGCTTCCTGGGGCAGGTCGGCGCGGGCGCCGGCCATCTGGCATGACGACGGCCATGGGGACCTTTGCTGGCATTGTCGCCACCCTGGCGACGGGCGCGGTCACCGCACTCCAGGTGGCCATAGGCGCTTTCGTGATCGCCAGCGTGCTGGGGTTTTTCCTGGCGGTGGTGCGGGTCTTCTCGCACAACCGGCTGGTGCAACTGGGCCTGGCGGCCTACGTCGAGTGGATGCGCAACGTGCCGGCGCTGGCGCATCTGTTTCTCCTGTATTTCGGCCTGGCCACGGTCGGTGTGCGCCTGTCGCCGCTGCTCGCGGCCGTGATCGGGCTGGGCCTGGTCGGCGCTGCGGTGCTGTGTGACGTGTTTGCCGCCGGGCTGAAGTCGCTGCATGTGGGGCAGCGTGAAGCGGCGCTGGCCGCCGGCCTGACGCCGGGCCAGACGCTGCGCTTCGTGCTCGCGCCGCAGATGTTTCGCACGACGTTCCCGTCGTTGGCGAACTACACCATCGCGCTGATCAAGGACACCTCGATCGCCTCGGCCATTGCCGCGCCCGAGATCATGTTCTATGCGCGAAATCTGGTGACATCGACTTTCGAAACCACGCTGATCTATCTGGCGGCCATGTTGTTGTACGCGGCCATGGTGCTGCCCGTGGCCTGGGGTTTCAAACGGGTCGAACTGACCATGGAGAAGGCACGATGACCGCGTTTTTCCTGACCTACCTGGAGTACCTGCCCGACTGGGGCCCGCGGCTGGTGGACGGTGCCATCGTGACGGCCCGCCTCTCGTTGGTGGGTTTCGCGTTGGCCCTGTGTCTGGGGGCGCTCCTGGTGGCCATGCAGCGCAGCGGATCCGGCCTGTTGGCGGCGCTGGCCAATGCCTACGTGCAGTTCGTTCGAACGGTTCCCTTGCTGGCGCTGTTGCTGGCCCTGTACTTCGCACTCCCCTCGTTGGGGGTGACGCTCTCGGGCTATTGGGCCGGCGCGCTGGGCCTGGGCCTGCATGGTTCGGCCTATGTGGCCGAGATCCTTCGCGGCGGCCTGACGGCCATCCACCGGGGCCAGCGGGAGGCCGCGCTGGGCGTGGGACTGTCGCCGTGGCAGGTGTTTGCCCACGTGGTGTTTCCCCAGGCGTTGCGCATCATGCTGCCGCCCTTGCTCAACACCTACGTGGCCTTGTTGAAAGACAGTTCCCTGTGCGCGCTCATCGCCACCGACGAACTCATGCTGGCGGCCCGGGCCATTTCCAGTGAGTCCTTTCTTCCGCTGCACATCTTCCTGCTGGTGGGTCTGTTTTATTTCGGGATCGCGTTTCCGCTGTCGATGCTCTCGCGTCTGCTGGAACGGCGGTTGAACCGTGGTCGACGTGTCTTGGGGGTGGCATGAGCGTTGTTCATCTGAATCCCGCTTTTTCCTCCATCGAAGAGGCGATGCAAGCCCTGGATGCGGGTGAGCTCACCAGCGTGGAGCTGGTGGATCAGCAACTCGATCGCATCCAGCGGCTGGACCACAAGCTGCACGCCTTTGTCGATGTCTATGCCGAAGAAGCGCGCGAGACCGCGCAGGCCATGGACCGCCTGCGCCGGGCCGGCATTCGCCTCGGCCCCTTGCACGGCGTCACCGTGGCGGTGAAGGACCTGTTCGACATCCAGGGCAAGCCCATCACGGGTGGCTCGGTGGCCCTGCCAGCCCGGATATCCACCACCACGGCCACGGTGGTGGAGCGCTTGCGCAGCGCGGGCGCCATCGTGATCGGAAAGACCCACACGGTGGAATACGCCTTTGGGGGATGGGGCACGAACGAGGTCATGGGCACGCCCTGGAATCCCTGGGACATGCAGACGCACCGGATTCCCGGAGGGTCCAGCAGCGGATCGGCGGTGGCCGTGGCCGCTGGCCTGGCTTGCGCGGCCATCGGTACCGACACCGGTGGCTCGGTGCGCATACCGGCCGGGCTGTGCGGCCTGGTGGGGCTGAAAACCACACACGGGCTGATCAGTCGACACGGCTTGATCGAGCTGTGCCCGACCCATGACACGGTGGGGCCCCTGGCGCGCAGCGTGCGGGATGGCGCCATCTTGCTGGACGTGATGGCCGGTGCCGATCCGCTGGACCCCGTGTCGCACCAGTCACCGGTTCGTCGTGTCCTGGATGGCGTGGATGCGATGCCGCGCGGTGCCCGGCTCTGGGTCCTGCCCGAGCAGGAAAGGGAGGGGGTGGAAGCGGCGGTACTGGCCGCATACGACGAGGCCCTGGCCACGCTCAAGGGTCTGGGCATGCAACTGGTTGAAAAGGCGCTTCCCCAGCGTTGCGCCGACTCCATGCGCATCGCCGGCCAGCTGATGAGCGCTGAGGGGTACGACCACCTCGGGGCGCTGTTTGAACGCTCCGACCTGAGGTTCGACACCAACATCCGGCGGCGCATCCTGCTGGGGCGCGACACGGCCGCCGGTGAGTACCTGCACCTGCTGCGCGCGCGCGATGCCGCACGCAACGACATGCTGGCGGCCATGGACGGCATCGAGGCCTGTGTGTTTCCCACCAACGCCATCTCGGCCATTCCGGTGGCCGACGTGGACGAACTGGCCACGCCCCTGTCGCGCTTCGGGCGGTTCGTCAATCTCATGAATCTGTGTTCTCTGGCCGTGCCGGCGGGTCTTTCCCCCGAGGGCATGCCCATCTCCATTCAGTTCATCGGGCGCCCCTGGGACGAGCCGCTGGTGTTTCGCCTGGGTCACGCCTTCGAGCAGGCCACACCGTGGCACCGGCTGCGGCCCTCTGGCATCGACTAGGAAAGGGGAACGCCATGGACCTGTTGCTGCGCCTGTCAAGGCAATGCTTGTTGACCGCATGGCTGCTGGGCTCATCGCTGGCCACATGGGCCGCGGATGCCTTGCCCTCGCCACAGGACAGCCCGGCATTGGCTCGCATGGCCCACAGCGGTCGCATCCGGGTGGGGTACATACCCACGCCCGGTACGTTCGCCTTCCAGGATGCGCAGGGTCAGACCGTGGGCTATTCGATCGACATCTGCCGACGGGTGATCGACAAGCTGCGCCAACGGCTGGGTCGCCCCGACCTGACGCCCGAGTTCCTGCCCATCAAGGCATCGGATCGCATCCCGATGCTCAAGTCCGGAGCGATCGACCTGGAGTGTGGGGGCAACACCAACACCATGGCCCGCCAGAAGGATGTGGATTTTTCCCACACCTTTTTCAACACCGGCCTTCGACTGCTCGCCAGGAAGACACTGAGGATCAACAGGGTCAATGACCTCGCACGCAAGCGTGTTGCGGTCACCGGTGGAACCACAGCGGAAGAACGCTTCAAAAAGATGCAGATGGAGGTGGGCGTCCTGATGGTCACGGTCGGGTCGGACGCCGAGGGGTTGAAGTTGCTGGAGGACGGAACGGTCGACGCGTACGCGCAGGACGACGTGCTGCTCTATGGGCTGATGGCCACGTCCAGGCTCAAGGACCTGCTCGCGGTCACGGGCCCGTTCATGACGGTGGAGCCCTACGCCTTCATGTTGCCCAAGGGAGATGCCTCGCTGAGGGAGGTGGTTGATCGCACCTTGTTGGACCTGATGCGTTCGGGGGAACTGCTGTCCATCTACCGGAAGTGGTTCGACGGTGAACGCCTGCGCATCCCCATGAGCATCTACATGAAAGAGAACATCCGGTTCCCCAACAAATACGGCATTCCCTAACGTGGCCTTCCTGCCCGCTCACCTCCGTTGAACCATGCAACCACTCTTCATCCATGACACCGACGTCGCCAGGCTCCTTGACTACGGGAGCGTGATCGACGTGCTGGACCAGGCCTACCAGGATTTCGGGGCCGGACGGGCCAGCGTGCACCCACGAACCCGCAGCGAATGTGCCGACGCTCGGCTCAGTTCGATGGGAGGCATCTGGACCGGCCGCAACGTGGCGGCGGTCAAGGTGTATCCCACACTGGCCGGTCGGTTCAGCTTCCTCGTCAACCTGTTTGATCTCGATAGCAACAGGGCTCTCGCCGTGCTGGAGGGCAACGAGCTCACCCGCTTTCGAACGGCCGCCCAGACGGCCCTGATCGCGAGCAAGGTGGTGCCGGCGGGCGCGAGCAAGCTGGCGCTGTTTGGCGCTGGCGTGCAGGGCCGTGCCCAGGCCGCCGCCTTGTGCGGCGTGTTTCCGTTTCAGGAGATTGCCGTGGTCGATCCACAGGGTAACGAGGACTGGTGCAGACAGTTCGCGCTCAGCACCGGTGCCAGCGTCTACGCCTGTTCAGCGGAAGAGGCTGTGCGGGGCGCCGACGTTGTGGTGACCGCCACGCGCTCGACGGAGCCGGTCTTTTTGGGGCATTGGCTGAAGTCGCGGGCCTTTGTGGCCGCGGTCGGCATCAGTTCTCCCAAGGGCCGCGAGCTGGACGACGCCACGCTGGATCGGGCGGAGCGTGTGATCGTGGAGTGGTTGCCTCAGAGCATGGAGGAAGCTGGCGACATCGTTCTCTGGAACGCGGCGAAAGCCACGAAACTGGACAAAACGCTGGACCTGCCCATGCTGTATGGTGGCAAGGCGCCGTGGCCGGATTCCGGCTCGGGCATCACGGTGTTCAAGTCCGTGGGCACGGGCCTGGCGGACACCGCTTGCGCCTACCTGGCGTACCAGCGCGCGTCTCCATCCGGCCTGGTGGGCGAATGGCGGGAGGCCGTTGCATGAAGGTCTGTGTTGTCGGCGCCGGCATCGTGGGCTGTGCCACCGCTTACCAGCTTGCTCTGCAGGGGTGCGAGGTCCATCTGGTTGACAGCGAACGGGGGCCGGGGCGTGGCACCAGTTTTGCGAACGGTGCCCAGCTCAGCTACAGCTATGTCGAGCCGCTGGCCTCTCCCGCGACCCTGCTGGGGCTTCCCTCCATGTTGTTGTCGCGCGACTCGCCGCTGCGCTTTCGCTTGCGACTGGACGCGCGCCAGTGGTGGTGGTGCCTGAAGTTCCTGGGCGCCTGCAACGCCCGGCAATCGCGCCAGGGCACCCGGGAGTTGCTCATGCTGGCCCAGCTCAGCCGCGCCACCCTGGAGGCGTGGATGCATCGGGAGGCTTGGCAGTTTTCTTTTCAGCGCAACGGCAAGCTCGTGCTGTGTCCGGACGCCGACACGTTGCAGCGGCAAGCGGCGCAGGTGCGGTTCCAGTCTGATTTGGGGTGCCAGCAGGCCGTGTTGAGCCCGCAGGCCTGCGTGGACAAGGAACCCGCGCTGGGTGGGTATCTGGGGCGGTTTTCGGGTGGGGTCTGGACGGCCGACGAATGTGTGGGCGATCCGCATGCCCTGAGCCTTCAGATGACGGAGAGCCTGCTGCGCCTGGGCGGGCAGGTGCACTTTGAGACGGCGGTGACGGGTTTTTCCGTCAAGGGCGGCCGGATCGTTGCGGCACAGACGCCCGGCGGCGCGCTCGATGCGGACGTGTTTGTGATCGCCAACGGTGCAGCGGCCCCAAAGCTGGCCGCGTCGGTCAAGGTGTCGCTGCCGATCTGTCCGATCAAGGGCTACAGCATCACCCTGCCGATTCGTTCGACAGAGAAGGCGCCATCGGTCAGCGTCACCGATCTCGGGCGAAAGACGGTTTTTGCGCCACTGGGAGGGCGCCTTCGGGTGGCGGCCATGGCCGAGGTGGTCGGGCACGACCTGTCCATTCCCCCTTCCCGCATCCAGCAGATGGTGAAGGCGGCGGACACGCTGTTCCCCGGTGCCTGCGAGTTCCATGAAACCCAGCCATGGGCGGGCCTGCGCCCGGCAACCCCCACCGCCGTGCCAGTCATCGGGCAGATGGGGCCGGCCAATCTCTACGTCAACGCGGGCCACGGCGCCTTGGGGTTCACGCTGGCTGCGGGCAGTGCCGTGGTGCTGGGTCGGCAGATCATGAGCCATTGGCCCCTGCGGGAATCCATGGAGCGGATCACCGAAACCAGCACCGAATGCGGCGCCCCGTCCTGATGGTCGGGGCTGAGAAGCAGCTCAGCGCCGGATGCGGTGCCCGGTCTTGAACACCCACCACACCACGGCGAGGCAGGCGAGCATGAACAGCAGCGTCATGCCGGTGCTGACGCCGATGTGCACGTCGGCCGCGCCGTAGAAGGCCCAGCGCAGGCCGCTGATGAGGTAGACCACCGGGTTGAACAGCGAGACCGTCTGCCAGGGTTCGGGCAGCATGTTGATGCTGTAGAACGCGCCGCCCAGGAAGGTCAGCGGGGTGATGACGAGCAGCGGGATCACCTGTAGCTTCTGGAAGCTGTCGGCCCACAGGCCGATGATGAAACCGAACAGGCAGAAGGTGACGGCGGTGAGGATCAGGAAACCCACCATCCACACCGGGTGCGCGATGTCGTAGGGCACGAAGACGCGCGCGGTGGCCAGGATCAGCAGGCCGAGCATGAGGCTCTTGCTGGCCGCCGCGCCCACGTAGCCGAGCAGCACCTCCACCCAGCTCACGGGCGCGCTCAGCAGCTCGTAGATGGTGCCGGACCACTTGGGCATGTAGATGCCGAAGGAGGCGTTGGAAATGCTCTCGCTCAGCAGCGAGAGCATGAGCAGGCCGGGGATGATGAAGGCGCCGTAGCTCACGCCGTCGATGTCGCCCATGCGCGAGCCGATGGCCGAACCGAAGACGATGAAGTACAGCGAGGTGGACAGCACCGGCGCCACGATGCTCTGGCCCAGCGTGCGAAAGGTGCGCGCCATTTCAAAGTGGAAGATGGCGCGCACGCCGTGCAGGTTGATGCGGTTCATGCGTAGGCTTTCTGGGTGTCGCCCTGGTGGCGGGCGTTCGGCTGGTGCACCAGGCTCACGAAGATGTCTTCGAGCGAACTTTCGCTGGAATGCAGGTCCTTGAAGTCGATGCCGTGCTCGTTCAGGGCGCGCAGCAGGGCGGCGATGCCGGTGTCTTCCTGCTGGGTGTCGAAGGTGTAGGTGAGGGCGTGGCCGTCCGCGGCCAGGCTCAGCGGCCAGCGGCCAAGGGCCTCGGGCAGTTGCTGCATGGGCTGCTGCAGCGTCAACGTGAGCTGCTTCTTGCCGAGCTTGCGCATGAGCACGTCTTTTTCTTCCACCACGATGAGTTCGCCCTGGCTGATGACGCCGATGCGGTCGGCCATGTCTTCGGCCTCTTCGATGTAGTGCGTGGTGAGGATGATGGTGGTGCCCGCTTCGCGCAGCGCGCGCACCATGCGCCACATCTCGTGCCGCAGCTCCACGTCCACGCCCGCGCTGGGTTCGTCCAGAAACAGGATCTTGGGCTCGTGCGACAGCGCCTTGGCGATCAGCACGCGGCGCTTCATACCGCCTGAGAGCGCCATGATCTTGGTGTCCTTCTTGTCCCACAGCGAGAGGTCTTTCAGCACCTTTTCGATGTAGGCGGGATTGGGCGCCTTGCCGAACAGGCCGCGGCTGAAGCTCACCGTGGCCCACACGGTCTCGAACGCGTCGGTGTGCAGCTCCTGCGGCACCAGGCCGATGGCGCTGCGGGCGGCGCGGTAGTCGCGCACGGTGTCAAACCCGTCGGCCGTCACCGTGCCCTCGCTGGCATTGACCATGCCGCAGACGATGCTGATGAGCGTGGTCTTGCCGGCCCCGTTGGGGCCGAGCAGGGCAAAGATTTCGCCGCGCCGGATGTCGAGGTCCACGCGCTTGAGCGCCTGGAAGCCGCCGGCGTAGGTCTTGCTCAGGCCGCGCACGCTGATGATGGCGTCGGCGGAGGCGGCCGCTACAGGAGATGGGTTCATGGTGTGCTGGCGTTGTGTGCTGCGCTGCCGCGCGGGATGGGGCCAACCGTGGCGGGGTGGTGGCGGCAGCTGTCGGGGAACTGCACTTTATACCGGCATGGCAACGGCCTTGCAGCGCCGGGGGTTGAGTTGGCCCATGGGCGCGCTGGCGCCGGTGGGGCCATTTGCCGCCCGCTGCGCGGCTGCGGGCCGCAGCCCCGACAATGCGGCGCAGGCCGCCGGGCAAGGCCGTGCCCCTGCGGCCAGGCAACGCTGGCGCGGACAGGCCCGGCCCGGACAAACGACACACGAGGAGACGCTGTATGGTGGTGGAAGGCGGGGGCGGCGATCTGTTGCCGGTGGTGATGTTGCTGGGGGCGGCCGTGGTGGCCGTTCCCCTGTTCAAGCGGCTGGGGCTGGGCTCGGTGCTGGGCTATCTGGCCGCAGGCCTGGCCATCGGGCCGTTCGGCCTGGGCTGGTTCAGCAACCCGCAGACCATCCTGCACACCGCCGAGCTCGGCGTGGTGATGTTCCTCTTCATCATCGGCCTGGAGATGCGGCCTTCGCACCTGTGGAGTTTGCGGCGCGCGATCTTCGGCCTGGGCAGCCTGCAGGTGGTGGTCTGCGGCGCGCTGCTGACGCTGGTGGGCATTGCTTTCGGTTTCTCATGGACGGTGTCCTTCGTCAGCGCCATGGGCTTCGTGCTCACCTCCACCGCCATCGTGATGCAACTGCTCGGCGAGCGCGGCGATGTGGCCGCACCGCGCGGGCAGAAGATCGTGGCCGTGCTGCTGTTCGAAGACCTGTTGATCGTGCCGCTGCTGGCGCTGGTGGCCTTTCTGGCGCCCCACGCCGCGGGCGAGGCCGCGCCGGTCGGCTCGCGCTGGGCCACGGTGGGCCTGGCCGCGGGCGCGGTGGGGGTGCTGGTGGCGGCGGGGCTGTGGCTGCTCAACCCGCTGTTTCGCGTGCTGGCCAACGCCAGGGCGCGCGAGGTGATGACCGCGGCCGCCCTGCTGGTGGTGCTGGGCGCGGCGCTGTTGATGCAGCTCGGCGGCCTGTCCATGGCCATGGGCGCGTTTCTGGCGGGCGTGCTGCTGTCGGAGTCCACCTTCCGCCACCAGCTGGAGGCCGACGTCGAGCCGTTTCGGGGGCTGTTGCTTGGCCTGTTCTTTCTCGGGGTGGGCATGTCGCTGGACCTGGCGGTGGTGGCGCGCAACGGGGGCTTGATCGTGGCCGGCGTGCTCTCGCTGATGGCCGTCAAGGCCTTGTGCATCTACGGCGTGGCGCGGCTGGCGAAGAGCTCGCACGTCGACGCGCTGGACCGCGCGGTGCTGATGGCCCAGGGTGGCGAGTTCGCCTTCGTGCTGTTCGCGGCGGCACTGGCCGCGGGCGTGATCGACCCGGTGGTGAACGCCAACATGACGGCCATCGTCGTGCTGTCGATGGCGCTGACGCCGCTGAGCGTGCTGCTGCACAAGCGTTTCGCGTCGCGCGCCGAGGTGTCGATGGAGGGTGTGGAAGCGGTGCGCGAGCGCAGCGCCAATGTGTTGATCATCGGCTTTGGCCGCGTGGGCCAGATCGCCAGCCAGGGCGTGCTGGCGCGGGGCGCCACGCTCACCATCATCGACAACGACACGCAGACGATCCGCGACGTCGAGGCCTACGGTTTCAAGGTCTACTACGGCGACGGCAGCCGCGCGGAGGTGTTGCGCGCGGCCGGCGCGCAGGATGCCTGCGCCATCGTGGTCTGCATCGACGACAAGGCCGCCGCGACGCGCATCGCCGAGATCGCCAAGCTGGCCTGCCCGCAGGCGCGCGTGCTCGTGCGCGCCTTCGACCGCGAGCACGCGGTGGAACTGGCCAAGGCCGGGGCCGACGTCTTCGTGCGCGAGACCTTCGAGTCGTCCATGGTGCTGGGCCGCGAGGCCGTGCTGGCCACCGGCGCGAGCGAGGACGAGGCCGACGAGGTCATGGAGCGCGTGCGCCGCCGCGACGCCGAACGCTTCGATCTGGAAGTGGCCGGCGGCCTGTTCGCCGGCCGAGCGCTGGTCCTGGGTAACGTGGCGAAACGCAACGCCCGGCACGAGGAAGAACAGGCCGCCGCCGGCCCATCATGAAACGGTTCAACTCAGGAAGGTCGCATGAGCGTTCTCCGGAGCGCAGTGCCCAAGCCCAGAACGCGGTGGAACCGGCTCCGCCGGGCCACTCGCGTTGCCCCCTGGGGGGTGACGCGAAGCGGCGCGGGGGGGCTTTCAAGCAAACCGCGCACGCAAGTGCCACTCGCCGGGCGCGATGTCGTTGGCGATGGCGCGCCGCGTGGCGTCGTCGATGCCGGGGTCGTCCAGCGCGTACAGGCCGCACAGGCGCAGCGCCTGGCGCACGTCGATGCGGCGGCCCAGGTACTCGTAGACCACGCGCGCGCAGCAGGGCATGCGCTCGCCGCTGCCCGACACGCCCAGGCGCAGGCCGGTCAGGCGCGTGACGCGGTTCTTGTACGAGGGGAACAGGATGGTCTGCGTCATCTCCAGGCCGGTCAGCGTTTCGTAGTCGCACAGGAAGATGCGGTCGGTCAGCAGGTGCACCAGGCCCAGGTACAGGCCATGGTAGGCCTTGTCGTGCGGGTCTTCGGCCAGGCGCTCGGTGCGCTGGTAGACCACGCGGTCCTCGTGCCGCTCGAACGCCACCAGCGTGCGCAGCACCTGGCCGGGGTAGGCCATGGAGAGGTAGGTCTCGAAGTAATAGCCCAGGAAGCGGTCGAGCCCGGCGGAGCCGATGGCCTTGAGGTGCGCCAGGTGCGGGGCCTCGGGCGTGGTGCTGGCCTCGCTGGCCGGGCGGCGCGGCCGCACCTGCACCAGGCGCTCGAACTGCGCGCTGGGCAGCAGGATCTCGTGCGCTTCCACGCCGAAGAATTCGCACAGGCGGCGCAGGGTGTGGCCACCGGGGCGGAAGCGTCCGCTGAGGTAGCGGTTGAACTGGGGGCGGTTGATCTCCAGGCGCCGACACACGTCGGCGATCGAGGGGTAGTAGCCGCACAGCAGCCGCAGGTTGCGGGCGAAGTCTTCGTTCATGGGTTGCCGGTGAAAGATCGGGTTGGCGCACTCTGGCGCACATTTTGCTCCATTGAGCGCCAGACTGCGGCATTGCCGCGAATCCCCACCGGCGGTGCGTTCGCCCACAGTCGGGAACCCCACCACACAAACACACTGTTCGAGGCCGCCACGGCGGTCCGAACAGGCCGAACCCTGAACGGAGTCCCTTCATGACCGCGGATGCCCGTCCGAATCAACGCGTCCTCGTGCTCTACACCGGCGGCACGGTGGGCATGGAGCCCTCGCCCGAGGGCTACCGGCCCATGCCCGACTTCGCCGGGCGCCTGCGCGAGACGCTGCAGCGCAGCGCCGGCGACGAACTGCCCGAGCTGGACGTGGTGGCGCTGGAGCGCCCCATCGACAGCGCCAACCTCAGCCCGCTGCACTGGCAGCGCATGGCCGAGCCGCTGCTGGCGAACTGGGACGCGTACACCGGCTTCGTGCTGCTGCACGGCACCGACACCATGGCCTGGAGCGCGTCGGCCCTGTCCTTCATCCTGCAGGGCACGGACAAGCCGGTCATCTTCACCGGCTCGCAGATTCCGCTGCTGCAGCCACGCAGCGACGCGCCCGCGCACCTGCAGGCCGCGCTGCAGCTGGCCGCGCACCACCGGGTGCCCGAGGTGGGGCTGTGTTTTGGCCGCCACCTCTGGCGCGGCAACCGCAGCAGCAAGATCGCCAGCCAGGCGCTGGACGCGTTCGGTTCGCCCAACTACCCACCGCTGGCCGATCTGGCCATCGAGCTGCAGGTGCACACCGAGCGCCTGCTGCGCGCCCCGGCGCAGCAGCGCTTCATCGTGCCCGCGTTCGACCCCCAGGCCGTGGCGGTGCTCAACCTTTACCCCGGCATCAGCGGCCATGTGGTGGACGCGCTGCTGGGCTGTGCCCACGTGCGCGGCCTGGTGCTGCGCAGCTATGGCGTGGGCAACGCCCCCGAGGCCGACCGCTCCTTCATGCAGGCGCTGGAGCGCGCCAGCCAGCGCGGCGTGGTGCTGCTCAACACCACACTGTGCGCCACCGGCCCGGTGGTGCAGGGCGCCTACGCCACGGGCTCGGCGCTCACGCAGGCGGGCGTGGTGCCCGGCGCCGACATGACGCTGGAGGCCGCCTTCGCCAAGCTGCACGTGTTGCTGGGCACCGAGACCGACCCCGACCGGGTGCGCGAGCGCCTGGTCCAGCCGCTGTGTGGGGAACTGACGACACCCGCCTGAACGACAGACGGTGAAGGCCTGGGCTAGGCGGAATGACTGTTATTTTGTACAGTACTCATTTCCACTTCTGCCGCCCATGCCCGACATCCTCATCCCCCTGCACGCCCTCAAAGGGCGCGGCGTGGCCCACCGCCAGCCGCACCGCTTCGAGCGCGACGCGCGCGCCGCGTTCGACGATGGCTGGGGCACGCTGGACGAGGCCCTCGCCCGGGGTGAGGAAGCCGCTGCGCCGGCCACCCAGGTGAGCTGGGAAACCGCGAAAAGCGCCATCACCCGCAACGACTCGCCCGACATCGGCTTCAACCAGGGCCTCAACCCCTACCGGGGCTGCGAGCACGGCTGCATCTACTGCTACGCCCGGCCCACCCACAGCTACCTGAACCTCTCGCCCGGGCTCGACTTCGAGACCCGGCTGGTCGCCAAGCGCAACATCGCCGAGGTGTTGCGCGGCGAGCTGCTGCGACCGGCCTACGTGCCCGAGCTGCTGGTCATCGGCACCGTGACCGACGCCTACCAGCCCATCGAGCGCGATCTGCGCCTCACGCGCGCCGTGCTCGAGGTGCTGCGCACCGCGCGCCACCCGCTGGCCCTGGTGACCAAGGGCAGCGGCGTCGAGCGCGACCTGGACCTGCTCGCGCCCATGGGCGCGCAAGGGCTGGCGGCGGTGTACGTGACCATCACCACGCTGGACTCGAAGCTCGCCCGCATTCTGGAGCCGCGCGCGGCCGCGCCGCACCGGCGCCTGCGCACCATCCGCACGCTGGCCGAGGCGGGCGTGCCGGTGGGCGTGAGCGTGTCGCCCCAGATTCCCTTCATCAACGACGACATGGAGCAGGTGCTCGAAGCCGCTTTTGAAGCGGGCGCGCGCCGCGCCTTCTACCAGGTGCTGCGCCTGCCCTGGGAGCTGAGCGACATGTTCCGCCAGTGGCTGGAGCTGCACTACCCGGACCGCGCCGCGCGCGTGATGGCGCGCGTGCAGGACATGCGCGGCGGCAAGGACTACGACGCCGACTACGCCACCCGCATGAAGGGCCAGGGCATCTGGGCCGACCTGCTGCGCCAGCGCTTCGTGAAGGCCTGCGACCGGCTCGGCTTCAACCGCGAGCGCGAGGCGCTGGACACGGGCCAGTTCCGGCCGGCGGCGCTGCGCGGGCAGGGCGATCTGTTTTGAGCGCAGAGGCGCGGTTGCGTTGAAGCCTTGAAAACCGCGCGGGCCGGTCAGCGGGCAGGAGGCGCCAGCGCCGGGCCGATCATCGCCAGCGCGTCCACCCGCCAGTGGTGCAGTGCTTCGTAGAAACCTTCCCACACACAGCCGTTGCAGCCGCGCCCGCAGCAGGTGCTGGGTTCGGGCGGCGGTGGGCGCAGGGCGGTGTCCAGGTCGATGCCGCGCTGGCGCTGCGCCAGACCGCGCAGGTGGGCGATCAGCGCGTGCGCCGTGGGCAGCTCGCCCAGCGGCACGGCGGCGGGGTCGTGGCGCGCGAAGCGGGGCTGCTCTTTGCCGTCGAACAGACCCGAGGCGTTGAACATCGCCGCCGGCCGCACCCACAGACCGAAGCCGCCGTAGAGCGCGCGGTACAGCGTCATGCCTTGCAGCGTCTCGCTGCAGCGCACGGTGTCGGGATCGTTCGTCGGGCCGCCCCAAGAACGATCGCACCACCTCGGGGGGCCTGGCCAAGCCAGGGCTGGGGGTGCAATCACCTCGTACCAGCCGCCCTTGTAATGGCGGTACAGGCCGGGTGGCGTGGGGGTCAGCGGGGGCAGGTCCTGGTCGGTGGGGGCGGTCATGGGCGCGGGGGGAACGGGGCGGGGCCCCGAGTGTGCCAAACCCGGGCGGGGCTCAGCCGCCGCTGCCACTGCCCAGGCGGCCCATGCGGTGCGCCAGCTCCACGGCCGACTGCACCTGCAGCTTTTCGAAGATGTTGGCGCGGTGGAATTCCACCGTGCGCTGGGTGATGCCCAGGTGGTCGGCGATGTTCTTGTTGTAGTGGCCCGCCAGCAGCTCGGTCAGCACCTCGCGCTCGCGCGCGCTCAGCGCCGCCAGCGCCTGCTGGAACCGCAACCGGTCCTGCGATTCGGTGTGCAGCGTCACGGCGGCCTTGCGCGCGGCCTCCACCTTGTCCACCAGCAGGTTGTTCTGGAACGGCTTTTCCAGGAAGTCCCAGGCACCGTTCTTCACCGCGGCCACGGCCATGCTGACGTCGCCGTGGCCGGTGAGGAACAGCACCGGCCAGGGCCAGGGCAGGGCCTTGAGCTGTTCGAAGGTGGCCAGGCCCGAGAGCGGTTCCATGCGGATGTCGAGCAGCACCACGCAGCAGGCGTTGGGCACTTCGCCGCTGCGCAGGGCCTGCAGGAAGGCGTCGCCCCCGGTCCAGCTGCGCGTGGGCAGGCCGCGCGAATCGAGCAGCCAGGCCAGGCCTTCGCGGAAGTCCGTGTCGTCGTCGATGAGGTGGACAGTGGGGTTCATTGCAAGGGTAGCCACAGGGTGAATTCTGCGCCGTCCAGCGCGGCGCTGCGCTCCACTTCGACGCGTCCGTGGTGCGCCTCGACGATGGAGCGGCAGATCGCCAGGCCCATGCCCATGCCGCCGGGTTTGTGGCTGGCGAAGGCATCGAAGATCGTGCCCAGCTGCTCCGGGGGCACGCCCGGGCCGCTGTCGGCCACGCGCACGCCCACCATGCCGTCGCCGCTCACCAGATCCACCCGCACGCGCGCTGGCGTGCGCCCGCTGCGCGGCGCCCACTCGCCAGCGTTGAGCACCAGGTTGTGCAGCGCGTTTTCGAGCAGCAGCGCATCGGCCGGCACGGTGGGGCCGTCGCCCGGCGGCAGCTGCAGATCGAGCGCCACGCCCTCGGGCAACGGCGCACCCGCGGCCACCCGCGCCACGAAGGGCCGCAGTGCCAGGGGCTGGCGGGTCATGTCCTGGCGGCGCGCGAACGCGTTGACGCGCTGGATCACGCGGCCGGCCTTTTCGGCCATGCGTTCCATGCGCTCGACCACCGGCACGATGTCGTCGAACGCGATGCGCTGCTCGCGCATGCGGTTGAGCAGACCGTTGGCAAAGCTGCTGAGCGCGCCCAGCGGCTGGTTGAGCTCGTGTGCCAGGGTGGACGCCACTTCGCCCATGGCCACCAGCCGGCCCGAGGCTTCGAGCAATTCCTGCTGGCGCGCGGCCAGGCGCTCGATCCGCCGGCGCTCGGTGATGTCCAGCACCGACCCCACCCAGCCCACCACCTCGCCGCTGGCCAGCGCCAGCGGGGCGCTGTGCACCAGCACGTCGAGCCGGTGGCCGTCGTGGTGCTGCAGCTGCAGCTCGGTGCCGGCCTGTGCCGCGGCGTCGTCCGCGTGTCGGCGCATCTGTTCGAATTCATCCCCTTGCTCGCTCGGCCAGTACGGTGGTGTGCCGGCCTGTGCGGTCAGCTCCTGGGGTGTCCAGCCCACCAGGCGGCCGAAGGCGGGGTTGGCGTAGCGCAGGTGGCCGGCCCGGTCCCAGGCGCGCAGGCCCAGCGCGACCGAGCGCTCCATGGCGGTGCGCAGCGCCAGCTGGGTCTGCAGCCGCGCCTCGGCGCGCTGGCGGCGCTGGATGTCGCGCCACAGCGCCACCAGCGTCAGCAGCATGCCGGCCAGGCAGACCAGCGCCACCGCGAAAAAGGCGCGCGGCGCCAGCGGCGCCTGGCTGCCCTGCGACTCCACCCACAGCCCCAGCTGCGCACCGGGCAGATTGATGGGCGCGAGAAAGCGCGCCCCGTTCCCCGCCGGTGCCAGCGGTGTGGTTTCGTCGTCCAGCACCAGGCGGTGGTCTTGCAGGAACCAGGCCGGGATGAACGCCGTCAACACGGCGTCGACCGGCACCATCGCCACGGCGGCGCCCACGAAGCGGCCCTGCTCGAACAGTGGCACGGCCAGCCAGAGCTGGCGGCCCGGGCCGCCGTCGGCGCGTGCCAGCGGCCCGGCGTAGGCCGGGCGCTGCAGGCCGCGCGTGGTGTCGAGCATGGTGGCCAGGGCGGCGGCGTTGTGGGGCTGGCGCGCGGCCTCCTTCAGAAAGCCGGGCCATTGGTCGCTGGCCTCGGCCTGATCGGCGGGCAACCAGCCATGGGCCTCCACCAGGCCCGCCTCGCGCCACCATGGGCCGGTGAGCGGGGCCGCACTGGTGGCGCTCATCGCCTGCCGGGCCTGCAGCGCCATCACACCCAGATCGCCTTCCAGCCGACGGAAGTGGAACTGCAGGGTCTGGTCGAGCCACTCGGCATCGGCCGTGTGGCGGCGGTCTGCTTCACGCGCTTCCTCGCTGCGCAGGAACAGCACCATCGCCACCGCCGACGCGGCCACCAGCAGCAGCAGTGCGCCCAGCCAGGCGACGGCGCGGCGCGTGAGCGCCGAGGCCTGGCGCGTGTCCAGGTCCAGCGTTTGGAAGTCGAGCGTCGGTTCGGTGACCATGGTGGTGGGCTTGCCCGCTAGCATAGCGAGCATGGTCGCCCCCAGGAACAATGCCCCGGCCCGTTCGCCGCGCTGGCTGCGCCGTACGCTGCTGGGCGCTGCGTGCGCGGTGGCCGGTGGCGTGAGCTTGGCGGCCAAGCCGGCGGTGCTGCTGCGCTTCTCGCACGTGGTGGCGCCGGACACGCCCAAGGGCCAGATGGCGCTGCGTTTCCAGACGCTGGTGCACGAACGCAGCGGCGGCCGCATCCGCGTGGAGGTGTTCCCCGACTCGCAGCTCTGGGGCGATGACGACGAGATGGAGGCGCTGCGCCTGGGTGCGGTCGAGATGCTGGCGCCTTCGCTCTCCAAGTTCGGCAACGCGGGCGTGCCCGAGTTCGAGGTGTTCGATCTGCCCTACCTGTTTGCCGATCTGGCGCAGGTGCGGCGCGTGACGCAGGGCGCCGTGGGGCGCGGGTTGCTGCAACGCCTGGGCCGCCAACAGATGCTGGGCCTGGGTTTTCTGGACAACGGTTTCAAGCAGATGAGTGCCACCCGGCCGCTGCGCACGCCGGCCGATTTCCGCGGTCTGCGGGTGCGGGTGCAGGCCTCGCGCGTGCTGGCCGCGCAGATGCGGGCACTGGGTGCGCGACCGGTGGTGCTGCCGTTTGGCGAGACGCAGCGCGCGCTGGCCAGCGGCGTGGTCGATGCCGCGGAAAACCCGCTCTCCAACTTCCTCACCCAGGGCCTGGCGCCCTGGCAGCCGCACGTGACGCTGACGCAGCATGGCTACCTGGGCTACGCGGTGGTGAGCAACCCGCGTTTCTGGGCCAGCCTCTCGCAGGCCGACCACAGGCTGCTCGCCAGCGCGCTGGAAGACGCGCTGGCACACGGCAACCGGCTCTCGGCCGATCTGGATCGGCAGGCCCTGGCCATGCTGCGGCGCACGCCCGGCGTGCAGCTGCACGAACCCAGCGCCGCCGAACGAGCGGCGCTGCGCCAGGCGGTGCAACCGGCCTGGGATGGCCTGCGGCGCAGCCTGGGTCCAGGGCTGCTGAACGACGTGCGGAACGCGCTGATCACCGGCTGACCGCTGGCCGGGACCTCGGCGTACGTAGTACTACGACTGTTGAACGCCACAGTTGGCGTGCCCCGCCGTGGTGCGTATCGTCCCGCCTGTCCCGAACACGGGATGCCGGCCGGCGCCGCCACACGGTGCCTCCACCACGACAAGCCTCTCCTGGAGACAAACCCATGACACCGAGCACCGCGCGCAAGCCGTTTTACAGATCCCTCTACGTCCAGGTCCTGTTCGCCGTCACCGTCGGCGTGCTGCTGGGCCACTTCCACCCCGAACTCGGGGAGCAGATGAAGCCGCTGGGCGACGCCTTCATCAAGCTCATCAAGATGATCATCGCCCCCATCATCTTCTGCACCGTGGTGGTGGGCATCGCCGGCATGGAAGACATGAAGAAGGTCGGCAAGACCGGCGGCCTGGCGCTGCTGTACTTCGAGGTCGTGTCCACGGTGGCGCTGCTCATCGGCCTGCTGGTGGTGAACCTGATCCAGCCCGGCTCGGGCATGCACGTGGACGCCGCCTCGCTCGACACCAAGGCCATCGCGGCCTACACCGAGCCCGGCAAGATGAAGGGCACGGTCGATTTCCTGATGGGCGTGATCCCGAGTTCGGTGGTGGACGCCTTCGCCAAGGGCGACATCCTGCAGGTGCTGCTGTTCTCGGTGCTGTTCGGCTTCGCGCTGCACAAGTTCGGCGGCCGCGGCACCATGGTGTTCGACTTCATCGAGAAGAGCTCGCACGTGCTGTTCGACATCGTCGGCATCATCATGAAGGTGGCCCCCATCGGCGCGTTCGGCGCCATGGCCTTCACCATCGGCAAGTACGGCATCGACTCGCTGTTCTCGCTGGGCAAGCTCATGGGCACCTTCTACCTGACCTGCCTGCTGTTCGTGTTCGTGGTGCTGGGCATCATCAGCCGCCTGCACGGGTTCAGCATCGTCAAGTTCATCCGCTACATCAAGGAAGAGCTGCTGATCGTGCTGGGCACCTCGTCCAGCGAATCGGTGCTGCCGCGCATGATGGAGAAGATGGAAAACCTGGGCGCCAAGAAATCGGTGGTCGGCCTGGTGATCCCCACCGGCTATTCGTTCAACCTGGACGGCACCTCGATCTACCTGACCATGGCCGCGGTGTTCATCGCCCAGGCGACCGACACGCCCATGACGCTGGTGCAGCAGCTGACCCTGCTGGCCGTGCTGCTGCTCACCTCCAAGGGCGCGGCCGGCATCACCGGCAGCGGTTTCATCGTGCTGGCCGCCACGCTCTCGGCCGTGGGTGGTGTGCCGGTGGCCGGCCTGGCGCTGATCCTGGGCATCGACCGCTTCATGAGCGAGGCCCGCGCCCTGACCAACCTGGTGGGCAACGGCGTGGCCACGCTGGTGGTGGCCAAGTGGACCGGCGACCTGGACATGCAGCGTTTGCAACAAGGGCTGGACCAGCCCACGGTGCAGGAGGCGCAGGAACCCGAAGAAATCCTGGACCGGCAAGTGGTTCACATGGCCGTTTCCAAGGCCACAAACTGAGCGCACCCTGCCCATGAAAACGGCCCCCTTGTCCGGGGCCGTTTTTTCTTTTGTCACCGTTGGCGTCAAGCCTTGCCGTTGTTGTCGTGCGGGGTGGAGACCAGCACGTCGCACACCGCCTCGGTCAGCACGTGTTGGGTCACGCTGCCCAGCAGCAGCTCTTCGGCGGCCTGGCGGCCGTGTTTGCCGATCGCGATCAGGTCGCAGCCGCGTTCGTTCGCCTGCTGCAGGATGTGCAGGGGCGCGTCGCCTTCGGTCAGGCTCAGCGTGAACCGATCGGGCAGCAGGCCGCTGCGGTCCACCAGCGCCTGCAGGTGGTCGCTCGCGTCGATGCGCGCGCGTTCGCGGTAGTGCTCCAGCGTGGCGTCGTCCACGCCGGCGAAGCGCAGTTTTTCCTCGAACGGAATGGAAAAGCTGTGCATCAGGATCAGGTGGGCGCCTGGCGCCACCGCGCCCGCCACGACGATGGCCTGCTCCGACCACGGTGAAAAATCCAGCGGCACCAGCACGCGCTGGTACGGCGCTTCGGCTTCGGTGCGCACCACCAGCAGGGGCCTCTCCGTCTGGTGCAGCAGGCGTTCGGCGGTGGTGCCGATCAACAGGTGGTGCAGCGGGTTGGCACCGCGCGCGCCCACCACCACCAGCCCCGCGCCCAGGGAGCCGGCCTGCGCGCAGATCGTGCGCACCGGCTGGCCGGTGGCCAGATGCGGCTGCGCGGGCGCGTGGCCCTGGGCTTCCAGGCGCTGCACCTCGTCGAGCAGGCTCTGGCGCGTCTGTTCGGTCATGCGCTCCTGCCACTGTCCGCTGTTGTCCAGCCAGGCGTGCATGCCGTCGAACAGGCTGTTGTTGATGACGTGCAGCAGGTGCAGGCCCGCGCCACACTCGCGGGCGATGAGCGCCGCGCGCAGGGTGGCGCGCGCCGAGGCCGCTGAAAAATCGGTGGCGGCAAGGACGGACTCAAGCGGGAGCTGGTGTCGGGCGTTCATGGTGGGGCTTCCTCGGCGCTGGCATAGAGGGGCGGACCGTGGCCGCATTGTCGGCGCAAGCCGCGCCGCGTGGGCATGGGATCGACGCACGGTTGCGCGCGCTGGCGTTGCGCCACGGCGGCCGCCCCATGAGCGTGCGGCCGCTGCCGTGCCCCATCCAGGCGTGCGTGCGGCGGGCGGTCAGGCCGAGGGGGGGTGCGGTGCTCGGTGCTCTGTGCGGAGCGGCGAGGCAAGGCCCGCCACCGGCAGTGTGGCGTGGGGCAGGGCCGGCACCGGGGACCGGCCAGCCTGGCCCGCCTGCCAGGCGTTCAGCCAGGCCGGCAGCGTCTTCGACGGGTCGTCGCCCAACCCGCGCACCACGCAACCCCCGGCCGCGCCCGCTTCGGCCACCGCCCGCAGTTGCTCGGGCGCCAGCACGCCGCCAATGCCCACCACGGGCGCGGGGGCCATGTGGGCCCACCAGGCCAGGTTGTCCAGGCCTTGGGGAAGCCAGGGCATGTCCTTGGTGGTGGTGGGCCAGACCGGACCGCAGGCGATCAGGTCGGGCAGCAGCGCCGCAGCACGGCACAGCTCCCACAGGCTGTGCGAGCTCAGGCCGAGCATCACGCCCTGCTCGCGCGCGGCCCGCAGCTGTGCGTGATCGGCGGGCGTGAGCGCCAGCAGATCTTCCTGCCCCAGGTGCAGCGCGCGCGCGCCGGCCCGCAGCGCGAGCTGCCAGTGGTCGTTGATCACCAGCGTGGCGCCAGCCGCTTCGGCGGCGTGGCGGCTGCGGGCGATGGCGTCGTGCAACTGCCGCGACCACATGGTGTCGTCCAAGCCGGTCGGGCGCTTCATGCGCAGCTGGATGGTGGGCACGGTGGGGCGCGCGCGCAGCACGGCCTGCACGCGCTCGGCGCTGTCCACGATGGCGTAGACGCCCGGGTCCCTTGCGCGCTCGCGCTGGCGCCAGGTGGCGGGCGCCAGCGTGTCGAGCGATAGGCGTGGCAGCAGCGTCGGGTCGTTGCCGAAACCCGGCTGCGCGATCACAGGCCCGGCACCCGCGCCCACGGCGCGTGCGTGGCGCATCGCGTGGGTGGTCGCCATCTTGGCGAGCACAGCGGCGTCCGCCGTCACCCAGCCCAGTGCGAGCGCTGCCGCCAGCGACGAGGCGAAGGTGCAGCCGGTGCCGTGGTGGTTCGGGGTGTCTACGCGCGGCAGGCTCAGCCAGCCATGCGCGTGGGGCGATTGCAGCCAGTCGTTGGCCAGGGTGTCGCTGGCGTCGCCCCCGGTGATGCAGACGGTGCCCGCGCCCAGTGCCTGCAGACGCGCGGCGAGCGCGGGCGTGTCGGCGGCGCGGCTGTCGCTCGGGGTCGGCTCGGTGTTGGCTCCGCCCAGGCCGAGCAGGGCCGCGGCCTCGCGGCGGTTGGGTGTGATCACCGTGGCGCGTGGCAGCAGCTCGCTGCGGTAGGCGGCCAGCAGTTCCTCGCTCGCGAACACCGCGCCGGTGCTGGCGCGCAGCACCGGGTCCACCACCAGGGCCACCGGGCCGCGCTCGCGCAGCCGGTCCACCATCTGCGCCACCACGCGCGCGTTCGCCGCACTGCCCAGCAGGCCGGTCTTGATCACGCGCGGTGGCATGTCGTCGGCCAGCGCGTCCAGCTGGGCTTGCAGCAGCGCGGGCGACACGGCCTCGATGTGTGTCACCGCGGTCGTGCTCTGCGCCGTGACGGCCGCGACGACGGGGCACAGGTGCACGCCAAAGGCGTCGGCCGCGCGCTGGTCGGCCGAGAGGCCGGCGCCACCGCCGCTGTCGGTGCCGGCGATGCTCCAGATCACAGGTGTCATGTGGGTTGTCCTAGGGCGCCGGAGCGCGACCTGTTGCGCATGCCACAACGCAGCCCAGAGGCACCGAGGAACCGGCTTTGCCGGGCCTCAGGTGCCGCCCCCCTCCCGCCACAGGCGAGCGAGGGGGTGACGCGAAGCGGCGCGGGGGGTGATTCACTGAATCAGGAAGGGGTGTCCGCTGACGGGCGTGCTCGCCACCGCCATGTCCTGCGGCGCCATCACGCCGGCCTCGAACGCGCCGCGTCCGGCTTCGATCGCCTGGCCGAAGGCGCGCGCCATGCGCACCGGGTCCACCGCCTGGCTCACGGCGGAGTTCAGCAGCACGGCGTCGAAGCCCAGCTCCATCGCCGCGGCCGCGTGCGAGGGCGAGCCGATGCCGGCGTCCACCACCAGCGGCACGCCGGGCAGGCGCGCGCGCAGGGTGCGCAGCGCAAAGGGGTTGATGAGGCCCTGGCCCGAGCCGATGGGCGCCCCCCAGGGCATCAGCACTTCGCAGCCCGCGTCGAGCAGGCGCTGGCAGGTCACGAGGTCGTCGGTGCAGTAGGGGAAGACCGCGAAACCGTCTTTGGTCAGCTGCGCCGCCGCCTCCACCGTGCCCCAGGGGTCGGGCTGCAGGGTGTGCTCGTCGCCCACCACTTCGAGTTTGATCCAGTGCGTGCCGTACAGCTCGCGCGCCATGTGCGCCAGCGCGATGGCTTCGCGCGCGGTGCGGCAGCCGGCGGTGTTGGGCAGCAGTTGTGCGCCGCGCTCGCGCATCGCCGTGCGGATAATGTCGATGAAGCCGTTGTCGCCCCCGGCCGCCAGCGTGCGCTTGAGGCCCACGGTGACCAACTGCGTGCCGCTGGCGGCGATGCTCTCTGCCAGCACCTGCGGCGAGGGGTAGCCCGCCGTGCCGAGCAGGAAGCGGCTTTGCAGTTCGACGCCGTAGGGCGCCCAGGTCTGAGTTGCGTTGCTCATCGGTCTAGCCTCCAACGATGGCTTGAAAGGTCAGCACGGCGTCGCCAGCTGAAAGACGCGTTTGAGCACGCAGCGATCGCGGCACGAACTCGCCGTTCACCGCCGTGGCCACTTTGTTGACGTCCACGCCTTGTGCATCCAGCAGCGCAGCCAGCGTCAGGCCTTCGGGGCAGGGCAGGGTGTGCTCGTTGAAGCGCAGTTGGGCTTCTTGATGGGTAAGGGTGTCTGGCATGGGCATTCCTTGGGTGAACCTGGGTCAGTGGTTCTGGTGTGACTCAGGCGTTTGCTCAGGCGTGCCCCTCACCCCAGCCCTCTCCCCAGAGGGGCGAGGAAGTGAAGGCCCTTCTGTCGCGAGGGTGGTGTGATGGCGTGAAACCCCCTCTCCCGCTTGCGGGAGAGGGTTGGGGTGAGGGTCTTCGGGTGCGCGAGACGCGACATCCACCTGAGTCAGCGCATCCTCCACCAATGCCGGCGCCAACAGCCAGCCATGCCGAAACAGCCCATTGATGCGCAGCAGGCCGGGTTCCACGTGGGTACGAGGTTCGTTGTCGGGCAGGGCGGGGCGCAGGTTGGTCTCCAGGTGCACGATGCGCGCCTCGGCCAGCTCGGGGATCACGCTCTGTGCCGCGGCCATCAGCTCCACCGCGCTTTTGAGGCTCACCGGCGAGCGGTCTTCGCTCTCGATCTCGCTGGCGCCGATGACGATGTGGTCACAGGGGCGCGGCACGATGTAGACGCGGTGGCGCGGGTGCAGCAGGCGCACCGGGCGGTGCAGCGTCACGCCCGGGGCCTGCAGCCACACCACCTCGCCGCGCACGCCACGCACCGGCGCGTCGGGCCGGGCGCCCACGCCGCGCACGTCGATGGCCAGGTCGAAGCGCGGCGACGATCCGTCTTCCAGCCGCAGCTGCCCCGGGGTCACCTCGCGCACCCGGGTGTTCCAGTGCCAGCGCACGCGGGGCGATGCCGCGCACAGCGCCGGCAGCATCTGCAGCGGCAGGATCTGCCCCTCGCCCGGCAGCAGCCAGGCGTGCAGGCGCGGGTCGATGCTGGGTTCCAGCGTGGCCAGGGCCGCGCGGTCCAGGGCCTGCGGCGTGGGCAGCCCGGCGGCCAGGGTCGGCGCGGTCTCCAGGCGCGCGAGCACGCGGCGCGCGGCGCCCAGGTCGCTGCCGTGGGCCAGCAGCAGACTGCCGAGCGCACGGAAGTGGATGTCGGCCGGCGCCGCTGCGCCGGGCGCACAGGCGGTGCAGGTGCCGCAGGCCTCGGGCAAGGCGCTGGCCGCCAAGGGCGCGTGGCTCAGCGCCTCGGCAATCTCGCGCCACAGCCCGATGGAACGCCAGCCGAGTTCGGCGACACGGGGACCGCTGGTTTCCAGCTCGGCGAGCGGGCTGAGCATGCCCGCGGCCGTGAACGCCGCGGCGCCCCGGCCGTCGCTGGTGGCCTGCGGCCCATTGGCCGGGTCGAACACGGTGACCTCGTGTGTGGCGCTCAGCCGCCAGGCCAGCAAGCGGCCCAGCAGGCCGGCCCCTGCAATCCCGATGGACGCCATGGCTCAGCCCTTCGTGGTCAGCGAGGACACGGGGACGTAGAACTCGCCACCCACGGCCTTGAACTCCGCGCTCTTCTGCGCCATGCCCTCGCTCAGCGCCTGCTCGTCGCTCACACCCTTGGCGGCGGCGTAGTCGCGCACGTCCTGCGTGATCTTCATGGAGCAGAACTTCGGCCCGCACATGGAGCAGAAGTGCGCTTCCTTGCTCGAATCCTTGGGCAGGGTTTCGTCGTGGTAGTCCTCGGCGGTCTGCGGGTCCAGGCCGAGCGCGAACTGGTCGCGCCAGCGGAATTCGAAGCGCGCCTTGCTCATGGCGTCGTCGCGGGCACGGGCGCCCGGGTGGCCCTTGGCGATGTCGGCCGCGTGGGCCGCGATCTTGTAGGCAATGATGCCCTGCTTCACGTCGTCGCGGTCGGGCAGGCCCAGGTGTTCCTTGGGCGTCACGTAGCAGAGCATGGAGGTGCCCATCCAGCCGATCATGGCCGCGCCCACGGCCGAGGCGATGTGGTCGTAGCCGGGTGCGATGTCGATGGTCAGCGGGCCCAGGGTGTAGAACGGCGCCTCGTGGCAGTGCTTCAACTGCTCGTCCATGTTGGCTTGGATCAGGTGCATGGGCACGTGGCCGGGGCCTTCGATCATGGTCTGCACATCGTGCTTCCAGGCCACCTGGGTCAGCTCGCCGAGCGTCTTGAGTTCGGCGAACTGGGCTTCGTCGTTCGCGTCGGCGCCGCTGCCGGGGCGCAGGCCGTCGCCGAGCGAGAAGCTCACGTCGTAGGCCTTCATGATTTCGCAGATTTCTTCGAAGTGCGTGTAGAGGAAGTTTTCCTTGTGGTGCGTGATGCACCACTTGGCCAGGATCGAACCGCCCCGCGAGACGATGCCGGTGCGGCGCTGCGCCGTGAGGTGGATGTAGGCCAGGCGCACGCCGGCGTGGATGGTGAAGTAGTCCACGCCCTGTTCGGCCTGCTCGATCAGCGTGTCGCGGTAGATCGCCCAGGTCAGGTCTTCGGCCACGCCGCCCACTTTTTCCAGCGCCTGGTAGATCGGCACCGTGCCGATGGGCACCGGGCTGTTGCGCACGATCCAGTCGCGCGTGGTGTGGATGTTCTTGCCGGTGGACAGGTCCATCACGTTGTCGGCGCCCCAGCGGATCGCCCACACCAGCTTGTCCACTTCTTCCTCGATGCTGGAAGTCACGGCCGAGTTGCCGATGTTGGCGTTGATCTTGACGCCGAAGTTGCGCCCGATGGCCATGGGCTCGACCTCGGGGTGGTTGATGTTGGCCGGGATGATGGCGCGGCCGCGCGCCACCTCGTCGCGCACGAATTCGGGTGTGAACACCTCGGGAATGCGCGCGCCCATGGGGTTGCCGCGCAGGCGCGCTTCACGCGCCGGGTCGCCCAGGTACTCGCGCATCCACTCGCGCTTGCCGTTTTCGCGCAGGGCCACGTACTCCATCTCGGGGGTGACGATGCCTTTGCGCGCGTAGTGCATCTGCGAGACGTTCATGCCGCTCTTCGCGCGGCGTGGCGTGCGCTGCAGGCCGGCGGCCTCGGCGCGCAAGGCCTCGATGCGTTCGATGGTGGTGCCGTTGTTCTGCGCTTCGTTCTTCACGCCGTCGTCCAGCGCGGCGCGCTGGCGGCCGGTGTAGGTCTCGGTGTCACCACGCGCCGCGATCCAGGCGCCGCGCACGTCGGCCAGGCCGGTGCGCACGTCGATGGCGGCGCTCGGGTCGCTGTAGGGACCGGAGGTGTCGTACACCGTGATCCGTTCGCCGTTGCTGAGCAGGATCTCCCGCATGGGCACCTGGATGCTGGCTTGCGAGCCGGGCACGTAGATCTTGCGCGAGGCGGGGAAAGGCTCGCGGCTGAGCGCGAACTGGTCGGCGAAGGGAATCTTGTCGGGGGCGTTCATGGCGGCGGTCTCCTGTGTGGGGCTGTGGATGCTCCGGAGACCGCCCGTCAAAACATGCACCCGGGCCCACTGGTGGCGTGGACGGACCCGTCGCGCGAGGGACGGGCCGGGGATGCAGGCCCTGGGGGCTGCGCTCTTCTTTCGCTGGTACTAGCCAGATCAAGTTCACGGGTTCGGTTTTTCAACCATCTCAGCGCTGGACCTTTCGGTCCGTGCACCCCGGAGCAAGGCGCAGTATAGCGGCGCGGGCCCGGTGTGTGGATGGAATGCCCTGTGGGCGGCGGGGTTGGGCGCCTGGTGGACTCCATCTGTGGCCTGGGGGTCCAGACGGGCGCTTTTTCCCCCATACACATTCCGCTCGGATCGGGCTGCCAGTGCACCACCAGCATGCCCCCCGGCGTTGATCGTCGAAGAGAATATGCGGCCGCCCGGGTCGGAGGCGGTATCACCAGAGGGAGGAACGATGAAGCGATTGTTGTGGCTCGGCGGGTTGGTCGCGGTTTTTTATGGACACAGCGAGTGGGCGCTGTCGAAGAGCCGGGCGCTCGGGTGGATCGAGGCGCACGAACAGGCGGTGTTCGCGATGAAGGAGGGCGTCTGTGACGACTTCGCTTTTGATGTGAACGTGAACATCCGCGCGGGTCACCCGAAGGGGGAATGGCAGGTGGATGGCGGCAAGAACTATGTGTGCGATTACGTCCGGGCCTCCAACGCCCACGTCCGGGTGCTCAAGCCGGCCATCGACACCCGCACCGAGCTGGTCAGCCTGGAACGCTCCGATTTCCCCTGGATGACGGCCAAGGTCAAGGTGCGGCAAATCACCACCTTCACGCTGCCGGGCCTGCGCACGCTGAACGAGGTGGGTGAAACCACCTACGTCTTGCGGCGCACCGTCCGGTCGCTGCAGATCGCCGAGATGACGTCTCGCAGCGAGGGCCAGTTTCCCCGTTGACCGTGCACGTGGGCGGCCCGCCTTTTTGCTCTGCGACAATGCGCGGCCGCCCGGGTTGAGGCGGTTTCAAAAAGGGGAAGAGGACATGAGAAAACTGTTTTGGCTCGGTGTGCTGGCGGCTGCGTTCTATGGACACAGCCGCTTTGTCTTTTCTGCGCCGAGCATGATGAGCTGGATGCAGACGCAGGACCAGATGATGCTGCGAGGCGAGGATGGGATGTGCGACGCCTATGCGGCCGATCTCAAGGTCGACCTGCGTTCGCAGACCGCCCGGGGAGAGTCACAGTTTGTGGGCGGCAAGGAGGAACTGTGCGAGTACCTGAAGGACGCCAGCGCGGCCTTCCGGGCGACCAATGCATCGGTGAACAACAACATGGAACTGGTCAGCATCGAGCCCTCCGGCTTCCCCTGGCTGTCGGCCACGGTCAAGCTGCGGCAGTCCACCACGGTTCGCATGCGGGGCCTGCCCGCCATCACCGAGGTGGCCGATACCACCACGGTGGTGCGGCGCACGTTCAACGGCCGGGAGATCGCCAGCATCGACTCCAGCAGCGAGGCGTCGCTGGGTCAGTGAGCGTCTGAGTCTCCAACGGTGAGGCGATCATGAAAATAGCAGTCGTGGGGGCCGGGATCGGCGGGTTGGCCTTGGCCAGTCTGGCGGTGCGAGCGGGGCACCAGGTGTGTCTTTGGGAGCGCTTCGAGCAGCCCCGGCCTGTGGGCTCGGGGCTGGTGATCTAGCCGGTCGGTCTCGCGGTGCTGGACCGGCTTGGAGTGGGCGATGCGGCGCGTGCGCTTGGGGCACCCATTGCGCGCATGCAGGGGCATCTGGGCAGCGGCCGTTCGGTGCTGGATGTGTCTTACCGGCCGCACGCTCCCGGCCTGGCCATGCACCGTTCTGCCCTGTTCGGGGTGTTGTGGCGGGCCGCCCAGGCGGCGGGCGTCACGGTGCGTACCGGTGCAGAGATTCGTTCGGCGCCCTGGGTGGGAGGTCGCCGCAGCTTGCGTCTGGCGGACCAGCAGACGGTGGATGACGTGGACCTGGTGGTGGACGCCAGCGGCGCAGGCTCCTGCCTGTCGCCGTTGCAGGCTCGGCCGCTGAGCTACGGGGCCATTTGGGGAACGGTTGCTTGGCCGGCGCATGCCCGCTTGCCCATGGACGAGCTGCGTCAGCGTTACCGCGCGGCCAGTCGCATGGTGGGCGTGCTGCCTGTGGGGCAGATGCATGAGGGCGATGTGCATCGGGCGGCGGTGTTCTGGTCCATGCCCGCCGATGCTTTGAGCGCGTGGGGGCAAACGCCGTTGGACGCCTGGCGCGCCGAGGCGGTTTCTCTGTGGCCCGAGATGGCGCCTTTCGTGGAGCAGATCACCGAGGTGGGTCAGATGACGCCGGCGCGTTATGCGCACGGCACCTTGCGACAACCCCACTTCCCCGGCCTGGTGTTCATTGGCGACGCAGCGCACCGCGCCAGCCCGCAACTGGGGCAGGGCGCCAACATGGCCCTGCTCGATGCCTGGGCCCTGTTCAATGCCTTGCAGCGGTACCCGCTGGACGAGGCCTTGCCGCGCTACGCGGCCATGCGCCGCTGGCATGTGCGCATGTACCAGTGGATGAGCGCACTGTTCACGCCGATGTACCAGTCCGGCAGCCGGGCCTTGCCACTGCTGCGCGACCACCTGCTGGCGCCTTCCACCCGCTTGCCCGGCGTGCCGCGGCTGCTCACCGCGCTGGTGTCGGGGGACTTGTTGGCGCCGGTGTGGGGGCCGTCGCGCTGAGGCGCTGGGTGGGCGCGAGAGCCTCACGCCGAAGGCGCGGTCGCCTGCGTGTCGCATACGGAAAACGCCAGGAACATCGCCTCCACCTCGCTGGGTGAATGGGGTCTGGCGCTGCCCAGCCACCAGACGAGCAGGTGAAACAGGCTGCCCGCCAGCATGTCGGCGCGGGCGTTGGCCAGGGGCGCTTTTCTGCTGCCGCGCGGCGGCTTGGGCGGGCTGAACAACGAGACCAGCAGGTCCTGGAAGTGCGCTTGTACGGCGTGGCTGGAACGGCGGCCGAGCAAGGCCCTGAACACCTCTTGCTGTTCGTGCACATGGTTCAGCAGGCCTGGTAGAAACGGGAAAGGGCTTGCGGCTTCGTCCTTTGTATCCAGATGGGAGAGCAGGTGTTCCTGCAGGTCGCTGAAGGCTCCGCGCAGCAGCGCGGTCTTGTCGGTGTAGTGAAGGTAGAACGTGGACCGTCCGATGTCGGCGCGTTCGCAGAGCGTGGCCACGTCGATGTGGTCCCAACCGACTTCGGGCAGCAGGGCCAACAGGGCGTCGCGCAAGGCCCTGCGCGTGCGGTGCACGCGGCGGTCTGCGCGAGGCGCTTGCGTTTTGGCGGCAGGCGCCGCGAGGGTCCTTATGCCAGATGGCGATCTGGGCTTTGGCTTGGCGTTGGCCGCTGGTTTCTGCACACATCCCCCGGTGTTGTTCATAACTTGACGCCCGTGCCGTGAGCTGTGCGAGCGCTGGGTGGCTTTTCTGATCAGGATTGTGGCCTCAATGGTCGTAACTGGACAGGGTGTCCAGTATTTGCCTGATGCCATTTTCACCGGAGTTTCCACATGATTCGCGTGCTCATCCGCTACCTGGCCTACCCCTGCATCGCCGTGGTGACCATCGCCTATCTCACGCACCAGTTGATGCTTCCCAAGGGGGAGTTGGGTGCCATGCATGGCATGTTCATTGCCGCGTTGGTGTTGGCGCTTGTGCTGCTGGAGACGTTCTGGCCGATGCAAAAACGCTGGCAGATGACCACACGTCTTTTCCTGAAGCGTGATCTTCCGTTCATGGCCCTCGGGGCGGCCACCATGGGGGCGGGCAATGTGGCCGCGTCGTGGGCTGTGCTGAACATGGGTTGGTTGCAACCGACCGCGTGGTTGTCGGACTTACCGGTGTTGCCGGCGGCCTTGCTGTCGCTGTGCGTCACCGATGGTCTGTGGTACGCGCTGCACCGCGCGAGCCACGAAGGCAAAGGACCACTGGGCCGTTGGCTCTGGCGTGTGCATGCGGCGCACCATCTGCCTCAGCAGGTCTATGTGTTGATGCACGCTGTGGCGCATCCGTTCAACACCGTCATGGTGCGTCTGATATTGACGGTTCCCCCCTGGTTGCTGGGGGTTTCGGTTGAGGCGCTGTTCGTCGCCAATGTGGTCACAGGCGTGCAGGGCCTGGTGTCTCACTTCAACGTGGACAGTCGGGTGGGCGTTTTCAATCACCTGCTCGTGGGCACCGAACTGCACCGCTGGCACCACGCCGTGGGTGTGCAGGGCAACTACGCTGCCGTGTTGCCGATGTGGGATCGGTTGTTTGGCACCTATGTGTACCGCCCAGGCGAAGCGCCCGGGGGTCTGGGCGTGGATGAACCCTGGGCTTTGCCCGCAGACACCGAGTTGGTCCGTGTGCTGATGGACCCGATGTGGCCGGTACAAGCTGCTGCCGAAAGCGCCCACGACCTCAAGGAGCCCGTCCGATAGCGACCGGCCGTTGAACCTCTGACACCCGCTTGCATCCCACCTGGGCCGGCCACCTTTAGACTTTGTGGGTCCAACGTTCAACGCCCGCCCCGGCGCATGACAGCATGCCCACCCTGCCCACCTTCTTGCACTCCCTGCGCAGCCTGGCGCTCGCGCTGGGGCTGGCCACGGGTGTTGCCTGGGCGTCCGAGGCGCCGTTGTGGTTCGACGCGGGCCGGCCCAGGCCCCAGGCCTGGCAGGCGGTGGAGCTGCTGGCCGATGCGCCCGGTCATGGGCTGGTGGCCGAAGACTACGGCGTCGATGCGCTGGGCCGGCAGGTGGCCGAAGCGGCCCTGGAGCCTGCGCTGGATGACCAGGCCCAGGAGCGGCTGGCGCAGGCGCTCAGCGGGGCCATGCAGCGCTATCTGAGCGACCTGCACCAGGGCCGGCTGGACCCACGCCAGATCGGTCACCATTTCGATCCGCCACCGCGCGATGGCTTTGACCCGGCGGCACGGCTGCGCGAGGGCCTACAGGCCGGACGGCTGGCCGATCTGGTGCGCGAGGCCGCGCCACGCTTGTCGCAGTACGAAGCGCTGCGCCAGGCCCTGGCCCGCATGCGGGCGCTGGCGGACCACCCCGCCTGGCAGCAGGAACTGCCCCCGTTGCCGCGCCCGGCCCGTCAGAAACCGGGCCGACCCGGCAAGCTGGAGCCCGGTCAGACCTGGGCCGGCATGGCCTTGCTGGCCGAACGGCTGCGACTGCTGGGCGACCTGGCCGCCGACGAGCCGCTGCCGGCGGTCTACGAAGGCGTGTGGGTGGAAGCGGTCCAGCGGTTCCAGGAGCACCATGGGTTGGAGGTGGACGGTGTGGTCGGCAAGGACACGTTGGCCGCGCTGCGGGTGACGCCGGGCGAGCGTGCGCAGCAGATCGCGCTCAATCTGGAGCGGCTGCGCTGGACGCCGCTGACCGAGGCACAGCGCATGATCGTGGTCAACATCCCGGAGTTCGTGCTGCGGGCCTACGAGATCCGCGAGGGCCGCATCGTCATCCACCAGACCATGAAGATCATCGTGGGCAAGGCCCTGGATACGCGCACGCCCGTGTTCGGAGAGGAAATGCGCAGCATCGAGTTCAGTCCCTACTGGAACGTGCCGCCGTCGATCGCGCGCAGCGAAACCGTTCCCAAGCTCCGGCGCGACCCCGCCTACCTGGCGCGCGAGGAGATGGAATTTGTGTTGGCCGACGGACGCATCGGCACCGAGGTCACCCCGGACGTATTGGCCGAGGTGATGGCGGGTCGTGCCCGCATACGCCAGCGCCCCGGGCCGAAGAATGCGCTCGGCGCGGTCAAGTTCTCTTTCCCGAACCGCGACAACATCTACCTGCACCACACGCCCGCGGCCCAGCTCTTTGGCAAGGGCCGCCGCGACTTCAGCCACGGTTGTGTGCGCGTCGAGCGTCCGGTGGAGCTGGCCCTGTTCGTGCTGCAGGACATGCCCCAGTGGACGGAGCAGCGTGTGCGCGAAGCCATGGCCGCGGGCCGCTTGCAGACCGTGCGGCTGGCCACACCGGTGCCGGTGCTGATCACCTATGGCACGGCGCTGGTGAAACAGGGGCGCCTGCATTTCTACCCCGACATCTACGGCCACGACCGTGAGCTGGCCGAGGCTCTGCAACAGCGCAAGGCTACGCCGGCGAGGTCCACCGCGGCCACCCGGTGAGCCGCCTGCCCACCTGGGCCGGCACCGGCCGCGCCACTTACATCACACAAGCGATCCCGCGCAGCACCTTCGATTTTTGAGATGCCTGGCAGCAGGGTTTTGCGGTGCCGTTTGACATGCAAGTATTTACTTGCATATTATCTGCTCCGTGTCTGGGGCATCGGCACAGCCGCCACCGCCCCGCACGCCGTGTTTTCAACCAACCCGCAAGGAGCAGTCATGGTGGATATCCTGAACAGAGTCGGCATCAAATCGTCCCCGGATGAGGTCTACAAAGCGTTGAGCACGCGCGAAGGCCTGGCCGGCTGGTGGACGACCCACACGCAAGGGGAGGGCAAGGTGGGCAGCGTGATCGCTTTTCGCTTCACGTCCGATGGCGCCGAGCTCGGCTCCATCCACATGAAGGTCCTGGAACTCCAGCCCGCCAAGCGGGTGCTGTGGCAGGTGGTCGATGGCCCCGAAGACTGGATCGGCACCACGGTCAGCTGGGACCTGCGGCAGGAGGGCGACTACTGCGTCGTGCTCCTCAAACACCAGGGCTGGAAGGAGCCGGTGGAATTCATGTACCACTGCACCACCAAGTGGGCGGTCTACATGGTGAGCCTGAAGTCGCTGCTGGAAACCGGCAAGGGCGCGCCCAACCCCCACGACGTCCGGCTCCACGACAAGGACTGATGCACCGCCAACCCGGCACCCGCGCCCGCGCTGGCCAGGCCCCGCGGCACCGCCGAACGCATATCATCGTTCGCGGCGCCGGGGTCTGCCTCCTTGACCCACGGTGCGCGTTCCTTGTGGTGAACCTATTTTGTCAACCCGGTTGTCGGACATCGATAAAGTCTTCAAAGCGCTGGCCGACCCGGGCCGCAGGCGCCTGCTGGATCTGCTGCACCAGGACAATGGCCAGACGCTCTCGGCCCTGTGTGAGCACATGGACATGACCCGCCAGGCCGTGACGCAGCACCTGCAGCAGCTCGAAGCGGCCAACCTTGTCGCCGTTGTCTGGCAGGGCCGGGAAAAGCTGCACTACCTGAACCCCGTGCCGCTGCACGAGATTCACGAGCGCTGGATTGGAAAATTCGAGCGCGCCCGCCTGGGTGCCCTGCACGATCTCAAGACGAAACTGGAAGGGGATGGACATGACAAAACCTGACTTCGTGTACGTGACCTACATCGCGACCACGCCCGAGAAGGTGTGGCAGGCCCTGGTGGACACCGACGTGATGCGCCAGTACTGGTGCGGTCTGAGCACGGATTGCCCGGGCTATGTGAACGTGTCGGACTGGCAGCCCGGCTCGCGCTGGGAGCACCAGCCCATGGACGGCTCGGGCGAGGCCCGCATCGTCGGTACGGTGATCGAGAGCCGTGCGCCGCGCCGGCTCGTCTACACCTGGGCCCGGCCGACGGACGCCGAGGACGCGTCGAAACACTCGCGGGTGGCGTTCGACATCGAACTGCACACGGACGGGCTCGTGCGGCTGACCGTCACCCACACCGACCTGGAGCGCGATCCCGAGATGCTCGCGGGCGTGTCGGGCGGCTGGCCGAAGGTGCTCTCGAACCTCAAGACCCTGCTCGAAACCGGCCAGGTGCTTCCGGGCTCCCCGTCGCGGGTCTGACGAAGCGGGGCCGCGTGGCCACGGCTGCGGTGGCGGTCGGAAATCCGTTTTTGGGTGTCGCTGGGGAAACGGATTTCCGTTCGCTCCGGCGCTTCGCAGGGGCCCCTGGCGCCCGAATTCCGCGGCTTTTTGCCCTTTTTAAGTCCGGGTCCTAGGGTTTGTACCGACTGGCATGGCGCTTGCGCTAAAGCCCGCAAGCCACACCATGACCATGACCCGCTTGCTGCCCTCCCTTCTGCTGCTGTGTTGCGCCCTGAACGCGCAGGCCCAGGCGCCCGTGCTGACCACGCTGCAGAAGATTTCCCAGACGGCCACGATCAACCTGGGGCACCGCGAGTCGTCGGTGCCGTTCTCGTACTACGACGATCGCCGCCAGGTGGTGGGCTATTCGCACGACCTGATGCTGGCGGTGACGGACAGCATCAAGAAGGAGCTCAAACTGCCCGCGCTGGCGGTCAAGCTGGTGCCGGTGACCTCCCAGAACCGCATTCCCCTGGTGCAAAACGGCTCGGTGGACCTGGAGTGTGGCTCCACCACACACAACCGCGAGCGGGCGCGCCATGTGGCGTTTTCGGTCTCCATCTTCCAGACCAGTTCGCGCCTGCTCACCCGGGTGGACTCGGGTGTCTCCGGCCTGGCCGATCTGAGCGGGCGGCGCGTGCTGGTCACCGCCGGCACCACGAGCGAGCGCCAGCTCATGCTGCACAGCGAGTCCACCGGTCTGAACGTCGATATCGTCACGGCCAAAGACCATGGCGAGGCGTTCGCGCAGCTGCAGAGCGGGCGGGCCGTGGCGTTTCTGATGGACGACGCCGTGCTCTACGGGCTGCGCGCCAAGGCGGACAAGCCCGAAGACTGGCGCGTGGTCGGCCAGCCCATGGCGGCCGAGGTGTACGCCTGCATGCTGCGCAAGGACGACCCCGCCTTCAAGGCGGTGGTGGACCGCAGCCTCACGCGCCTGATGCGCTCGGGCGAGGCCCTGAAAATCTACCGCCGCTGGTTCCAGAGCCCGATTCCGCCCAAGGGGCTGAACCTGAACTGGCCACCGCCGGACGCGTTGCTGGAGCTGTATCGGTCGCCGACCGATCAACCGTTGGGGTGATCACCATGGCCTGTCTGAACCGTTTTTTCTGGGCCGCGGCCCTGGCTTGCGCGCCGCTGTGGGTGGGGGCCGGTCCGGTGCTCGATCGCATCCAGAAAGAGGGCGTCATCGTGCTGGCGCACCGCGAGTCGTCGGTGCCGTTCTCGTTCCTCGACGCCGGCGGAAAGCCGGTGGGTTATTCGATCGATCTGTGTCTGAAGCTCGCCGAAGCCGTGCGCCAGAAGCTGGCGCTGGGCACCTTGGCCCACCGGTTCGTGCAGGTCACGCCGGCGAACCGCATCGCGGTGGTGGAAGAGGGCCAGGCCGACCTGGAGTGCGGCTCGACCACCAACAACGCCGAGCGCCGCCAGAAGGTGGCCTTCACCGTGCCGCACTACATCACCGGCGCACGCTACCTGGTGCGCGCGGACAGCGCGGTGCAGGTGGTGCGCGACTTCCGGGGGCAGAAAGTGGTCTCCACCAAGGGCACGACGCCGCTCAAGGCCGTGACCCGCGCCAACAGCGAATACCTGCTGGGCATCACGGTCCTGGAGGTCGATGACCATTCGCGCGCGGTCGAGATGGTGGAGCAGGGCCAGGCCGATGGTTTCGTGATGGACGACGTGCTGCTCTACGGCTTGGCCGCGGGGCGGCCCGACCCCAGCCGATTCAAGGTGGTCGGCAAGTTCCTGACCATCGAGCCGCTGGCCATCATGCTGCCGAAGAACGACCCGCAGTTCAAGAAACTGGTCGATGACGAGATGAAGCGGCTGATCCAGTCCAGAGAGGCACACGCCATTTACGACCGCTGGTTCAACCAGCCGATCCCACCGGCCAACCGGCCCTTGAACCTGCCCATGAACTACCTGCTGAAGGACTTCTGGAAGTACCCCACAGACCAGGTTCCCGGCTGAATATCTTTTTCTTTTCCTCCAACCCACCAACCAGAACAGGTGCATCTTTATGAAGAAATCGTTGTTTGTCGTGGCCGCCATGCTGGCCAGCTCGGCTGCCCTGGCGCAATCCGCCGACACCCTGAAGAAGATCAAGGACAGTGGCTCTGTGACGATGGGCGTGCGTGAAAGCTCGGGTGCCCTGTCCTACACGCTGGGCGACGGCAAGTTCGTGGGCTACCACGTGGAAATCTGCCAGAAGGTGCTGGGCGACATCCAGAAGCAGCTCGGCCTGGCCAAGCTGGACATCAAGTACCAGCCGGTGACCTCGCAGAACCGCATCCCCCTGGTGCAGAACGGCACGGTGGACATCGAATGCGGCTCCACCACCAACAACGCCGCGCGCCAGAAGGACGTTTCCTTCGCCGTGACCACGTTCGTGGAAGAAGTGCGCATCGCGGTGAAGGCCAATTCCGGTATCACCTCCGTGGCCCAGCTCAACGGCAAGAAGGTCGCCACCACCACCGGCACCACCTCCGTGCAGACCCTGCGCAAGAACGAGCGCGCCACCGGCGTGGACTTCGAGCAGGTCTACGGCAAGGACCACGCCGACAGCTTCCTGCTGCTGGAGAGCGGCCGTGCCGACGCCTTTGTGATGGACGGCGCCATCCTGGCCGGCAACATCGCCAAGGCCAAGAACCCGGCCGACTTCAAGATCGTCGGTGAAGTGCTGTCGGTCGAGCCCATCGCCATCATGATCCCCAAGGACGACGCCGCCTTCAAGAAGGCCGTGGACGACAGCGTCAAGGCCATGATGAAGTCGGGCGAAGTGGCCAAGCTGTGGACCAAGTGGTTCGAGCAGCCCATTCCCCCGGCCAACACCAAGGTCGGCATGGTTGCCAACGAAAACACCAAGGCGGCCTGGGCCACCCCGAACGACAAGCCGATGGAAGATTACGCCGTCAAGAAGTAAGGCCCCCACGCTCCGCCGCTGCGCGGGTCGCTGCCCCCCGAGGGGGCGCTGGGCCTGCCTTGGGGCGGCCCGGCGGCTGGCCCTTTGGCTTTCACGCTCCGCTGCTTTGCGGGTCGCTGCCCCCGGTGAAGACCGGGCGGCTTCTTTTTATTGAGGGAAATCTCCATGAGCACATGGGATTGGCAGGTGTTCTGCAAGGACACCATCGACGGCGAGGTGCGCCCCAGCTGTTTTGGCCAGGGCGGCGACATCACCTACCTGGACTGGCTGCTGTCGGCCTGGGGCTGGACGCTGAGCGTCGCCGTGCTGGCCCTGGTGGTGGCGCTGGTGGTGGGCTCGGTCATGGGCATCTTCCGCACCACGCCCAGCAGGGCGCTGGTGGTGATCGGCAACGTGTGGACCGAGCTGTTCCGCAACATTCCGCTGCTGGTGCAGGTGTTCCTGTGGTACCACGTGCTGCCGGCGCTGATCCCGCCGCTCCAGCAGGTGCCCAGCTTCATTCTGGTGGTGTTCGCGCTGGGCTTCTTCACCTCGGCGCGCATCGCCGAGCAGGTGCGCGCCGGCATCCAGAGCCTGCCCAAGGGCCAGCGCTACGCCGGGCTGGCCATGGGCCTGACGCTGACGCAGACCTACCGCTACGTGCTGCTGCCGATGGCGTTTCGCATCGTCATCCCGCCGCTGACCAGCGAGAGCATGAACATCATCAAGAACTCCTCGGTGGCGTTCGCGGTGTCCATCGCCGAACTCACCATGTTCGCCATGCAGGCGCAGGAAGAAACCTCGCGCGGTGTCGAGGTCTACCTGGCCGTGACCGGGCTGTACTTCGTCTCGGCCTTCGTCATCAACCGCATCGCCCTGTTCATCGAAAACAAGGTCCAGGTGCCCGGCATGATCGGAGGGCATTGACATGAATCTCGATTTCGCTTTCCTCGACTGGTCGGTCTTTTCGAGCTTCGTGCTCAAGGGGCTGATCTTTTCGGTACAGCTCACGCTGGTGGCGATGCTCGGTGGCATCGCGCTGGGCACGGTGCTCGCGCTCATGCGTCTGTCGGGCAAGAAGTGGCTGGTGATGCCGGCCGCGTTCTACGTGAACACGCTGCGCTCCATCCCGCTGGTGATGGTGATCCTGTGGTTCTTCCTGCTGATCCCGCTGCTGATCGGGCGGCCCATGGGCGCGGAGCTCTCGGCCATCATCACCTTCACGGTGTTCGAGGCGGCCTACTACTCCGAGATCATGCGCGCGGGCATCCAGAGCGTGCCCAAGGGCCAGGTCAACGCCGGTTACGCGGTGGGCATGACCTATGGCCAGACCATGCAACTGATCGTGCTGCCGCAGGCCTTCCGCAACATGCTGCCGGTGCTGATGACCCAGACCATCATCCTGTTCCAGGACACCTCGCTGGTCTACGCCATCGGGGCCTACGACCTGCTCAAGGGCTTCGAGGTGGCGGGCAAGAACTTCAACCGGCCGGTGGAGACCTACCTCGTGGCCGCCGTCGTCTATTTCGTCATTTGTTTCTCGCTGTCGATGCTGGTGCGTCGCCTGCAGAAGAAGATCGCCATCATCCGCTGAGGATCAGGAGCACAACCATGATCGACATCAAGAACGTTTCCAAGTGGTACGGCAGCTTCCAGGTGCTGACCGACTGCACCACCTCCATCCAGAAGGGTGAGGTGGTGGTGGTCTGCGGCCCGTCGGGCTCGGGCAAGTCCACGCTGATCAAGACCGTCAACGCGCTGGAGCCCTTCCAGAAGGGCGACATCGTGGTCGACGGCATCTCGATCGCCGACCCCAAGACCAACCTGCCCAAGCTGCGCAGCCGCGTGGGCATGGTGTTCCAGCATTTCGAGCTGTTCCCGCACCTGTCGGTGACCGAGAACCTGACGCTGGCGCAGATCAAGGTGCTGGGCCGCAGCACCGACGATGCGAAGGCCCGCGGCCTGAAGATGCTCGACCGCGTCGGCCTGATGGCCCACAAGGACAAGTTCCCCGGCCAACTCTCGGGTGGCCAGCAGCAGCGCGTGGCGATTGCGCGCGCGCTGAGCATGGACCCGATCGTGATGCTGTTTGACGAGCCGACCTCGGCGCTCGACCCCGAGATGGTGGGCGAGGTGCTGGACGTGATGGTCAAGCTCGCCCAGGAGGGCATGACCATGATGGTGGTGACGCACGAGATGGGTTTTGCCAAGAAGGTCAGCCACCGCGTGATCTTCATGGATGCCGGCAAAATCGTCGAAGATTGCCCGCGCGATGCGTTCTTCGGAAACCCGGACGCGCGTTCGCCCCGGGCCAAGGATTTCCTCTCAAAAATCCTGGCCCACTGATACCGGTTTGCCTTCAAAGCGATAACTGCGTTGCTGAAGCCTTGCCGTGCTATAGCACTGTCTGCGGCTTCGCGCCTTGTTCTCACTTTGAATGCAAAGCCGTATGAGCCTTTCTTTTTGAGGTCGTCATCCACCCAGCACAGCCGTTCGGTCCGCCTCCACCCCCGCCGCGCCGCCGGCCCGGGGTGGCCCTGCGGCGCGCGCTGCTGGCGCTGGTGGCCCTGGCCCTCGTTGCCGCGTCGGGCTATGCGGTCTATGAGCGCAGCTTTGCCCAGGGCGCGAGCAGCCTGAAGGCCGCGTCCAACGGCCGGCTCGATCTGTTTGCCTCGGTGGTGGAGGCCCGTGTGCGGCGCCTGGAGCCGGTGCCGGCGACCATCCAGCTCAACCCCGTGGTGGTGCGGCTGCTGCAGACGCCCAGCGCCGCGCACGCCGACGCCGCCAACGACTACCTGTCCCGCCTCAATGCCCACCTGGGCAGCCTGGCGGTGTTTGTGCTGGACGTGCGCGGTGTGGTGCGGGCCTCCAGCAACGCGGTGCAGCGCGACGACAGCCTGCGCGGCGAAGATGTTTCGTACCGCCCGTACTTTCTGGAGGCCCTGGCCGGGCGCTCGACGCGCCACTTCGCCATCGGCAGCGGTGGGTATGCGGGCTATTTCGCGTCGCACCCCATTTACGACGGCCCCCGGGTGGTGGGGGTGGCGGCCATCAAGATCGGACTGGACGCGCTGGAACAGACCTGGCCGATGCTGGGTGCGCCCGCGCTGGTGGCCGACGCCAACCAGGTGGTGATCCTGTCGTCCCAGCCCGCGTGGCGGTACACCTCGCTAGCACCCTTGCCCACCGAGCGCCGGGTGGACTTGCAATTGGCCCAGACCTACGGCGCCCTGCGCCTGCCCCTGTTCCCGTTGAAGGTGGAACTCTCGGTGGACGAGGACACGCAAGAGGTGCAGGGCCTGCTGCGCGGCGACGAGGCCAAGGTGTCGGCGGCGCTGGGCCAGGCGCGCAACCGGGCGGACTTCATGGTCCTGGGGCGTTCGCTGGACGGCATGGACTGGCGGGTGCTGATCTTCACCAGCCTGGCGTCGGTGCGGCACCAGGCCTTGCTGGACGGCGTGGGCGGCGCCGTGTCCGTGGCCTTCCTGATCCTGCTGGCGCTCTTCTGGGCGCAGCGCCAGCGCATCGAGCGCCAGAAGCTGGGCGCCAAACGCCTGCTCGAACAGGCCAACGCCGAGCTGGAGCAGGAGGTGGGTCGAAGGACGCAGGAACTCACCGACGCCAACACCCTGCTGCGCAAAGAGGTTGCCGAGCGCGAGCAGACCGAAAAGACCCTGCGTGCGGCGCAGGACGGCCTGGTGCACGCGGGCAAGATGGCCGTGCTGGGCCAGCTCGCCGCCAGCATCACCCACGAGCTCACGCAGCCGCTGGGCGCGATCCGCACCCTGTCGGGCAACGCGGCCGAATTCCTGCGGCGGGGCAACGCCGCCGCGGCGCAGGACAACCTCTCGATCATGGCCCGGCTGGTGGAGCAGATGGCGCGCATCATCGACCCGCTCAAGAGCTTTTCGCGCAAGTCGACCGCCTGCCCCGAGGCGACCGACGCGGGCCGCGTGGTGGAGCAGGCGCTGTTCCTGTTCCAGCTGCGCCTGCGCCACGAAAAGGTGGAGGTCGACAACCGCTGCCAGCCCGGGCAGTGGACGGTGTGGTGCGACGCCAACCGGCTGGAGCAGGTGCTGATCAACCTGATCGGGAACGCGCTCGATGCCCTGCGCGACGCGCCGCACAAGCGGCTGCAGATCACGGCCGAACCGCTGCCGGCGGCGCAGCCGCCCGCGCTGGCGATCCATGTGCAGGACAGCGGCAAGGGCCTGAGCGAGACCGACCTGGCGCACCTGTTCCAGCCTTTCTACACCACCAAGGCCAGTGGCGCCGGCCTTGGGCTGGGCCTGGTGATCTGCCGCGACATTGCCGCAGAATTCCAGGGTGAACTGCAGGCGCACAACGTCCCCGGTGGCGGTGCCTGTTTCACGCTCACCGTGCCCCTCTGGCAAGCTTCCATGCACCCGAAAACCCCTGTGACCCCATGAACCGCGCCCTGACCGTCCTTTTGGTGGAAGACGATGCCGCCGTGCAGCTGGGCTGCGTGCAGGCGCTGCAACTGGCCGACATCCCGGTGCGCGCCTTCGATTCGGCCGAGGCCGTGTTGCCCCACATCAGCCCCGGGCTTGCCGGCGTGATCGTGACCGACATGCGCCTGCCTGGGGCCGACGGCCTGTCGGTGATCTGCGAGGCGCGCGACATCGACCCCGACCTGCCGGTGATCATGATCACCGGCCACGGCGACGTGAACCTGGCCGTCCAGGCCATGCGCAGCGGCGCCTACGACTTCATCCCCAAGCCCTTCTCGCCCGAGCAGCTGGTGGAGGTGGTGCAGCGCGCGCTGGAGAAGCGCCGCCTGACGCTGGAGGTGGCGAACCTGCGCCGCGCGCTGTCGCTGAGCGAAGGCCTGGAAGGCCAGCTGGTGGGCCATTCCCCCGCCATCCGCCGCGTGCGCCAACTGGTGATGGAGGTGGCGGATTCGCCGGTGGACGTGCTCATCCGCGGCGAGACGGGCACCGGCAAGGAAGTGGTGGCCCGCGCCCTGCACGAGCATTCGCGGCGCAGCAAGGCACCCTACGTGGCGCTGAACTGCGGTGGCCTGCCCGACTCGCTGCTGGACAGCGAGCTGTTTGGCCACGAGGCGGGGGCCTTCACCGGCGCTCAGAAGCGCCGCATCGGGCGCATCGAACACGCCCACGGCGGCACCCTGTTTCTGGACGAACTCGAAAGCATGCCGATGGGTGTGCAGGTGAAGCTGCTGCGGGTGCTGCAGGAGCGCAGCCTCGAACGCCTGGGCTCCAACCAGAGCCAGCCGGTGGACGTGCGCGTGGTCGCCGCGACCAAGGACGATCTGCTGGCCCGGGCCCAGCAGGGCAGCTTCCGCGCCGACCTGGTGTACCGGCTGAACGTGGTCAACATCGAGCTGCCGCCCCTGCGCGAGCGCCGAGATGACATCCCCATGCTGCTGGAGCATTTCATGCTGCTGGCGGCCAGCCGCTATGGTCGCCCCCAGCCGACGATTCCCCAGGCCCAGCTGCGCCAGCTCATGGCGCGGGACTGGCCCGGCAACGTGCGCGAGCTGCGCAACGTGGCCGATGCGCTGGTGCTGGGCGTTGGCCCGCAGTGGGTGTCACCGCACGGACCGGCGCCCGATGGCTCCGGGGGCGAGGCGCAGCCCACGCTGACCGAAACGGTGGAGCAGTTCGAGCGCAGCCTGATCGCCGATGCCCTGCAGCGGCACGCCGGCAACGTGGGCCAGACCGCCAAGGCCCTGAACGTGCCCAAGACCACGCTGGTGGACAAGATCAAAAAACACGGCTTGAGGTAGGCCCACAGCGCCGCATAGGCCCCTTCAGGGCAGCCGTGGAACTGGCTTTGCCAGGCCACAGGCTGCGTTCCCCCTCCCGCAGGAGAGGGGGGAAGACGCGCAGCGGCGCAGGGGGGTGTCTCAGCTAAGCGCGCGCAACACCTCTTCGGCCGTGGCCGGCGCGTTCACCAGCAGCGCATCGCCGCCCGCCTGCGCCACCGCGTCGCGCAGCGCCTCGTACACGCTGATGGCCAGCATGAGCGGGGGCTCGCCCACGGCCTTGCTGCCGTGCACGTTGTCCTCGCGGTTGGCTTCGGGCCAGAGCGCGATCCTGAAGTGCGCGGGCACGTCGCCGGTGGCGGGAATCTTGTAGGTGCTGGGGGCGTGGGTCTGCAGATAGCCTTTGCCGTTCCACACCAGTTGTTCGGTGGTGAGCCAGCCCATGCCCTGGATGAAACCGCCTTCGATCTGGCCGATGTCGATGGCCGGGTTGATGCTGTGGCCGACGTCGTGCAGGATGTCCACCTTCAGCACGCGGTACTCGCCCGTGAGTGTGTCGATAGCGACTTCGCTGACCGCCGCACCGTAGGCAAAGTAGTAGAACGGCCGGCCGGTGAGGGTGGTCTTGTCGTAGTGGATCTTGGGCGTGCGGTAGAAGCCGTCGCTCCAGAGCTGGATGCGGTTGGCGTAGGCCGCGCCCACCACGTCTTCCCAGCGGCGCGTGCTCTTGTCGGTGACGACCTGGCCGCCTTCGAAGCGCACCGCGCCTGCGCCGCAGCCGTCGAGCCCGGCCACGAAAGCGGCCAGGTTGTCGCGCACGCGGCGCGCGGCGAACTGCGCAGCGCGGCCGTTCAGGTCGGTGCCGCTGCTGGCCGCGGTGGCGCTGGCGTTGGGCACCTTGCTGGTGTCGCTGGCGGTGGCGAGCACGCGCTCGAACGGCACGCCGAGTTCGTCGGCCACGATCTGCGCCACCTTGGTGTTCAGGCCCTGGCCCATCTCGGTGCCGCCGTGGTTCACCATCACGCTGCCATCGGTGTAGACGTGCACCAGCGCACCGGCCTGGTTGAACAGGGTGGCGGTGAAGCTGATGCCGAATTTCACCGGCGTGAGCGCCAGGCCTTTTTTGATGACGGGGCTCTGCGCGTTGAAGGCTTCGATCTGTTCGCGTCGTTCGCGGTAGCCGCTGGTGAGGGCGAGCTGGGTCATCAGCGGTTCGAGGATGTTGTCTTCCACCTTCATCTGGTAGTGCGTGACGTTGCGCTCCGTGATGCCGTACAGGTTGCGCAGCCGCACGTCCAGCGGGTCCAGTCCCAGCGTGCGCGCGATGTCGCCCAGGATGCGCTCGATCACGATCACGCCCTGCGGGCCGCCGAAGCCGCGGAAGGCGGTATGGCTCTGGGTGTTGGTCTTGCAGCGGTAGCTGGAGATGGCCACGTCTTCGAGGAAGTAGGCGTTGTCGGCGTGGAAGATGGCGCGGTCGGCCACCGGGCCGGAGAGGTCGGCGCTGAAGCCGCAGTTGACCAGCATCTCCAGCTCCAGCCCGCAGAGCAGGCCGCTGTGATCAAAGCCCACGCGGTAGTGGTAGGCGAAGGGGTGGCGCTTGCCGGTGATCATGAAATCGTCGTCGCGGTCCAGCCGCAGCTTGACCGGGCATTTCAGCTGGTTCGCGGCGATGGCGGCCCACACGGCCAGGTGGCCGGCCTGTGTTTCCTTGCCGCCGAAGCCGCCGCCCATGCGCCGGCATTCGACCGTGACAGCATGGTTCGGCAGCCCCAGGGCGTGCGACACCCAGTGCTGCACCTCGCCGGGGTGCTGGGTGCTGCTGTAGACCCACCACTGGTTCTGCTCCAGCGGCAGCACGTAGGCGACCTGGCCTTCGAGGTAGAAGTGTTCCTGACCGCCGACTTCGAAACGGCCTTCGAGCTGGTGCGGCGCGCGCCGGAGCGCGGCCTTCGCATCGCCCCGGCGCACTTCCACAGGTGGCAACACATAGCTTTCCAGCGCGTGCGCCTCGTGCACGTTGAGCACGGCGGGCAGTGGCTCGATGTCCAGCTTCACGAGCCGCGCGGCGCGGCGCGCGGTCATCACGTCGTCGGCGACCACCAGCGCGATCACCTGGCCGGTGAACAGCACGGTGTCGAGCGCGAACACCGGTTCGTCGTGCGCGAAGGCGGCCAGCGTCGTGTCGCCGGGGATGTCGCCCGCGTCGATCACCGCGCGCACGCCGGGCAGGGCCAGCGCGGCGGAGGTGTCGAGCTTGCGCAGGATGCCGTGGGCCACGGGCGAGCAGACCGGCGCCGCGTGCAGCGTGCCGCGCACCTCGGGAATGTCGTCGATGTAGGTGGCGGCGCCAGCCACCTGGGCGCGGGCGCTTTCGTGGAATTTGGATTGACCGGCTGCAGACAATCCCGTTCGGGCCAGGCCCGCCGAAGCCTTTGCGAGTCCTTCGACGGGCTTGGGTTTCTGCATCACGAGTTTCAGATCGGGGGCGTTCATGCCAGGGCCTCCAGCGTTGCCGCGTTCAGGCTGTCGAGGTTGATGGCCGTCATGCCCTGGCTCTCCAGCCAGAAACGCTGCAGCAGGTTGCCCAGCACGGTCTGGCGGTAGGCGGCGCTGGCGCGCATGTCGCTGATGGGCTGGAACTCGGCGCGCAGCGCGGCGGTGGCCGCCATCACGGTGTCGGCGTTCCAGCGGTGGCCGAGCAGGGCGGCTTCGGTCTGGCGCGCGCGGGCCGGCGTGGCGGCCACGCCGCCCGCGCCGATGGAGACTTGCTGCACGACGCCGTCTTTCAGGGTCATCTGGATGGCGAGGCAGACGGCGGAGATGTCGTCGTCGAAGCGTTTGCTGATCTTGTAGACGCGCATGAACTCTCTGCCCTCACCCCCGCCCTCTCCCGCAAGCGGGAGAGGGGGTGACTTCCCTTCGTTGGCGGATCGCATTGTCTGGCTCCCTCTCCCGCTTGCGGGAAAGGGTTGGGGTGAGGGTGCACCCGGCCGCGGCACCTTGATCCAGCACAACAGTTCGTCCGCCCGCATCACGTTCGTGCGGTACCCGGTGTACAGATCCTCCAGCCGCAGCTCGCGGTGGGCGATCTCGCCGCCCGTGGCGGTCTTCTTCCAGCGCATCAGCACCACGCTGGCGCCCAGCGCGATCAACAGCGGCATGGAGTCGCCGATGGGCGAGCCGTTGGCCACGTTGCCGCCCAGCGTGCCGGCATTGCGCACCGGCAGGCCGGCAAAGCGCTGGCTGAAGGTCTGCAGCTGCGGGCGTTCGGCCACCAGCGCGGCAAAGGCATCGGTCAGCGAGACGGCCGCGCCGATGGCGATGTGGTGCGGGTAGGTTTCCACGCGCTGCAGTTCGCGCGCGGCCGTCACGTCCAGCACGCGCTCGAAACGCTGGTGCAGTTTCGTGACCCACAGGCCCACGTCGGTGCAGCCGGCCACGACCTGGGCCTTGGGAAACTTCGCCCGTTGCTGCAGCAGCGCGGCCAGCGTGGTGGGGCGCAGGTAGTTTTCATCGCCGTTCTGGCGGGACTGCAGCGCCTTGAGCGCCGCCAGCGTGGCCGCCTCGTCCACGCCACAGCCGGCGGGCAGCGGCAGGTCGCCCATTTTTTCAGCGGCCTCAAGGATGGGGCGGTAGCCGGTGCAGCGGCAGAGGTTGCCCGAGAGATCGGCCTGGGCTTGTTCTCGGGTGATGCCTTGTCCTCCACCACTGTTCTGATACATGCCGAACAGGCTCATCACGAACCCCGGCGTGCAGAAACCGCATTGGCTGCCGTGGCACTGCACCATGGCTTCCTGCGCCGGGTGCAGCTCGCCGTTTTCTGCGGCCAGGTCTTCGGCGGTGAACACCGCCATGCCGTCCACCGAATGGGCCAGTCGGATGCAGCTGTTGACCGCTCGGTAGCGCAGCTGGTCGCCCACCGCCTCGCCCAGCACCACGGTGCAGGCGCCGCAGTCCCCTTCGCCGCAGCCTTCCTTGGTGGCGGTGAGGTGCAGGTCTTCGCGCAGCACCTCCAGCAGGGTGCGCTCGGGTGCTACATTGCCCACCGCCACGGGCTGGCCGCGCCGGACGAATCTCAGGGTTTGTGCGGAGTTTCTGGAAATCATGCGCGCCAGCATAGCGCCCACCCCATGGCACAACATATGCTCAGCCATATGGCCCGAATGCCAAAACAGCCATTCAAACGCATAGCCTCAGGGTATGAAATACGTGTCCATGTTCGACAAGATTGATCTGCACCTGATCCGCGTGCTGCACACCGTGCTGACCGAGCGCAGCGTGTCGCGCGCGGCGCTGCGCCTGGGCATGTACCAGCCGGCGGTCAGCGCATCGCTCAAGCGCTTGCGCGAACTCGCCGGCGACCCGCTTTTGGTGCGCTCGGGCTCCGGCATGGTGCCCACCGTGGCCGGGCTGCGCATGATCGAACCGGCGGCCGACATCCTGCGCAGCGCCGAGGTGCTGTTTTCCGACGCCCGCAGCTTCGACCCCACCACCGCCCACCACACCTTCAGCCTGGCCGCCAGCGACTACCTGGACCCGCTGTTCCTGCCCCAGTTGGTCACGCAGATCAAGAGCCTGGCGCCGCACTGCCCGATCGAGATCCACCCGCTCTCGGCCGATTCCGACTACCGCAACCACCTGGCCCAGGGCGATGTGGACGTGGTCATCGGCAACTGGCCGCTGCCCCCCGGCGACTTGCACCTGGGCCGGTTGTTCGGCGACGAGGTGGTGTGCCTGGTGTCCAACCAGCACCCGGCGGTGCGCCGCGGCTGGGACGTGGAAGCCTGGCTGAGCGCCGAACACATCGCCCCCACGCCCACCCACCCCGGCGCGCGCGGCGTGATCGACGACCACCTGGCCAGCCAGGGCCTGGTGCGCAACATCACCGCGCGCTGCCCGCATTTCGGGCTCATCCCGGCCATGGTGGCGGGCAGCCTGCTGGTGCTGACCACCGGGCGCCAGTACTGCGAGCGCTACACCGGCGTGCTGCCGGTGCAGGTGCTGCCGTGCCCGGTGCCGTTCCCGCGCATGATGTATTACCAGCTCTGGCACGAACGCACCCACAACTCGGCCGCCGGGCGCTGGCTGCGCGATCAGGTCAAAAGCGTGGCGGCCTCGCTGCGCCGGCTTGAGTCCGACGTGGCGGCGGCTTGAATATGAAACACCCCCGCGTCGCTTTCAGTGCCACTCCCTCCAGGGGGCGCAGCCAGCAGCCCGGCGAAGCCGGTTCTGCGGCTGCCCCGGGCCACAGCCGATCGCTCGATGTCGACCCCATGTACAAAAACAAAAGGAGATCGCTGTGACCACTCCCCGACTCCAGCTCACCGGCATCACCAAGCGCTACCCCGGCGTGGTGGCCAACAACGGTGTTTCGCTCAGCGTTGCGCCCGGCGAGGTGCACGCGGTGCTGGGCGAAAACGGCGCGGGCAAGTCCACGCTGATGAAAATCATCTACGGTTCGGTCAAGCCCGACGAGGGCTCGGTCATGTTCAACGGCCGGCCGGTGCATGTGCGCAACCCGCAGGAGGCGCGGGCGCTGGGCATCAGCATGGTGTTCCAGCACTTCAGCCTGTTCGACACGCTGACCGTGGCGGAGAACGTCTGGCTGGGGCTCGACAAGTCGCTCACCTTGCCCGAGGTCAGCGCCAGCATCACGGCCAAGGCGGCCGAATACGGCCTGGACATTGACCCCTCGCGCCCGGTGCACACGCTCAGCGTGGGCGAGATGCAGCGGGTGGAGATCATCCGCGCGCTGCTGACCAGCCCGCAGCTGTTGATCCTGGACGAGCCGACCTCGGTGCTCACGCCGCAAGCGGTGGAGAAGCTGTTTGTGGTGCTCAACAAGCTCGCGTCCGAGGGCTGCAGCATCCTCTACATCAGCCACAAGCTGCACGAGATCCGCGAGCTCTGCACCGCCTGCACCGTGCTGCGCGGCGGCCAGGTCACGGGGGTGTGCGACCCGCGCGAGGAAAGCAACGCCTCGCTCTCGCGCCTGATGATCGGCGCCGAGCCGCCGGCGCTGAACGTGCGCGCGCTCCACGCCGGCGCCACCGTGCTGGAGGTGAGCGGCCTCACGCTGGCCAGCGACGACCCGTTTGGCACCGACCTGAATGGCATCGCGCTAACGGTGCGGGCCGGCGAGGTGGTGGGCATCGCGGGTGTGTCGGGCAACGGCCAGAGCGAGCTGCTGGTCTGCCTCTCGGGCGAAGACCGGCGCGCGCCGCCGGGCAGCATCCGCGTGGCCGGCAAGGACGCCTCGCGCTACGGGCCGGGCAAACGCCGCGCGCTCGGTTTGCATTTCGTGCCCGAAGAGCGCCTGGGCCGCGGCGCCGTGCCCACGCTCTCGCTGGCGCAGAACCTGCTGCTGTCCCGGCGCGACGCGCTGGGCGCGGGCGGCTGGATCAAGGTCGGCGCGCTCAGGGCCCAGGCGGCCGGGATCATCGCGCGCTACAACGTCAAGGCCAACGGGCCGGACGCGGCCGCCAAGTCGCTCTCGGGCGGCAACCTGCAGAAGTTCATCGTCGGCCGCGAGATCGAAGCCAAGCCCAAACTGCTGATCGTGAGCCAGCCCACCTGGGGCGTGGACGTGGGCGCGTCGGCGCAGATTCGTGGTGAGATCCTGGCGCTGCGCGACGCCGGTTGCGCGGTGCTGGTGGTGAGCGAAGAACTCGACGAGCTGTTCGAGATCAGCGACCGCCTGCACGTGATCGCCAAAGGGCGGCTCTCGCCCAGCCTGGACCGCGCCGAGGCCACCATCGAGCACATCGGCGAGTGGATGTCGGGCCTGTGGGACGCCCAGGGCGCATCGAACAACAAGAACGAGGAGACCGCCCATGCTGCGGCTTGAAGTCCGTCCCCAGCCGTCCAAGGGCTGGGGCTACGCCTCGCCGCTGCTGGCGCTGGCCATCACGGTGGTGATCGGTGTGGTCCTGTTCGCGGTGCTCGGCAAGGACCCGGTGCGCGGCCTGCAGGTGTTTTTCTGGGAGCCCATCAAGAGCAGCTATGCGCTGTCGGAGCTGATGGTCAAGGCCACGCCCTTGTTGATCATCGCGCTCGGGCTGGCGGTGTGTTTCCGCTCCAACGTGTGGAACATCGGGGCCGAGGGCCAGTACCTGATCGGCGCCATCTTCGCCGCCGGGGTGGCGCTCACGGCGGACAAGACCACCGGCCCCTGGATCGTGCCCGCCATCATCGCCGCCGGCGTGCTCGGCGGCATGGTCTGGGCCGGCATCACCGCGCTGCTGCGCGACCGCTTCAACGCCAACGAAATCCTGGTCAGCCTGATGCTGGTCTACGTGGCCGTGCAGGTGCTCAACTTCCTGGTCTACGGCCCCTGGAAAGACCCGCTGGGCTACAACTTCCCGCAGACCAAGACCTTCGAGGCCGTCACGCAGATCCCCAGGCTGATGCAGGGCTCGCGCGTCAACATCGGCCTGCTGCTGGCCCTGGCCGGCGTGGGCGCGGTCTGGGTGTTTCTGTTCCGCACCTACGCGGGCTACGGCCAGCTGGTGGGCGGGCTGGCGCCGGCCGCGGCGCGCTACGCCGGCTTTTCCTCGCGCAAGGCGCTGTGGATCGCGCTGCTGACCTCGGGTGGCATGGCCGGCCTGGCCGGTGCGCTGGAGGTGGCCGGCCCGATCGGCCAGCTCACGCCCTACGTGCCGGCGGGCTACGGTTTCGCTGCCATCATCGTGGCCTTCGTCGGGCGGTTGCACCCGGTGGGCATCGTGTTCTCGGCCATCCTCATGAGCATGTTCTACATCGGCGGCGAGCTGGCGCAGTCGCGCCTGGGCCTGCCGAAATCGATCACCGGCGTGTTCCAGGGCCTGCTGCTGTTCGCGCTGCTGGCCTGTGACACGCTCATCGCCTACCGGATCAGATACATCCCCGCCGCGCTGCGCGCGACCCCCTCCAGAGGTCGGAGCCTGCAGACCGGCCAAGCCGGTTCTGCGGCGCCTCTGGGTTCGGTTGCCGGCGCTCAGTCGCCAGTGGTGTCTGGTTCCGTTCAGGCTGGTCAGGAGTGAATATGGAATCCCTTGCCCTGCTCTTCGCCTCGTCGCTCAACGCCGGCACCGTGCTGGCCATCGCTTCGCTGGGCCTGCTCATCAACGAGAAGGCCGGCATCGTCAACCTGGGTGCCGAGGGCATGATGCTCTGCGCCGCGCTGGCCGGTTTCGCCACCGTGGTGCACACCGGCAGCACGCTGGCCGGTTTTGCCGCGGGCATGGCGGCGGGGGCTTTGCTGGCGGCCATCTTCGGCGGCCTGGTGATCTGGCTCAACACCAACCAGTACGCCACGGGGCTGGCGCTGTCGCTGTTCGGCGCGGGCTTCTCGGCCTTCGCGGGCACCCGCTACGTGCAGGAAAAGCTGCCCGAGCAGATGCAGTTCAACATTCCCCTGCTGGGCGACATCCCGCTGCTGGGGCCGGCGCTGTTCCGCCACCACCCCATGGTCTACGTCTGCGTCGGCATCGTCTTCGGGCTGATCTGGTTCCTCTACCGCACGCGCGCCGGTCTGGTGCTGCGCAGCGTGGGCGAGAGCCCCGAGTCGGCCCACGCGCTGGGCTACCCGGTGCGGCGCATCCGGCTCATGGCGGTGATGGCCGGGGGCGCGCTCTGTGGGCTGGCCGGCGCCTACGTGTCCACCATCTACACGCCGCTGTGGGTCGAGGGCATGATCGCCGGCAAGGGCTGGATCGCGCTGGCGCTCACCACCTTCGCCACCTGGCGCCCGGCCCGGGTGCTGCTGGGGGCCTACCTGTTCGGCGGCGTCACCATGCTGCAGTTCCACCTGCAGGGCATTGGCGTGAACGTGCCCAGCCAGTTCCTGACCATGATGCCTTACCTGGCCACCATCGTGGTGCTGGTGCTGATCTCGCGCAACCCGACCTGGATCCGCATCAATATGCCCAGCTCCATCGGGAAGCCCTTTTATCCCGGCGCATAATCTTTTTTCGGTTTTTGTCACTGTTTCCGTTACCACCAACTCTCCCAACAAAGAGGTTTCCATGACTGACCTGAGCAAACGTTCCCTGATGAAGCTCGCCGCTTTGACCGCGGTGGCCAGCGCCGTGCTGATCGGCTGCGGCAAGAAGGAAGAGGCGGCGCCCGCGCCGGCCCCTGCACCCGCCGCGGTCGAGGCGCCCAAGGCCGAGCCGCTGAAGATCGCGTTCGCCTACGTCGGCCCGGTGGGCGACGGCGGCTGGACCTTTGCCCACGACAACGGCCGTAAGGCGGTCGAGGCCGAGTTCGGCGACAAGGTGGTGACCAGCTTCGTGGAAAACGTGCCCGAGAGCGCCGACGCCGAGCGCGTGCTGCGTGACCTGGCCGGCCAGGGCAACAAGCTGATCTTCGGCACCACCTTCGGCTACATGGAGCCCATGCTCAAGGTGGCGCCCGATTTCAAGGACGTGAAGTTCGAACATGCCACTGGCTACAAGACGGCCGAGAACCTGCGCACCTACGACAGCCGCACCTACGAAGGCGCCTACATGGCCGGCGTGATCGCGGGCAGCATGACCAAGACCAACACCCTGGGCGTGGTGGCCTCGATCCCAATTCCCGAGGTGATCCGAAACATCAACAGCTTCACGCTGGGTGCGCAGTCGGTCAACCCCAAGATCAAGACCAAGGTGGTCTGGGTCAACGGCTGGTTCGACCCACCGAAGGAGACCGAAGCCGCCACCTCGCTGATCAATGGCGGCGCCGACGTGCTGATGCAGAACACCGACTCCTCGGCCGTGTTGCAGACCGCCGAAAAGCTGGGCAAACGCGCCTTCGGCTGGGATTCCGACATGACCGCCTACGGCCCCAAGGCCCATCTGGGCTCGGCCGTGATCAACTGGGCGCCGTACTACATCAAGGCCACCAAGGACGCGCTGGAAGGCACCTGGACCACCGGTGGCGTGTGGTGGGGCCACAAGGAAGGCGCGATCGACATGGTGTCCATCGCCGAAGACGTGCCGGCCGAAACCAAGGCCAAGATCGACGCCGTCAAGGCCGGCCTGAAGGACGGCAGCTTTGCCATCTGGAAAGGCCCGATCGTGGACCAGAGCGGCAAGGAAGTGCTGGCCAAGGACACGGTCGCCGACGACGCCTTCCTGGGCGGCGTGAAGTTCTTTGTCAAGGGTGTTGAAGGCAAGGTGCCGAACTGACCCACCCCCGCCGCGCCGCAGGCGCGACCCCCTCAAGGGGGCGATGCGAGTGGACCGGCGGAGCCGGCTCCACCGCATCCTTGGGAAGGCCGTTCGCTCCGAATCGGGGTGGCCTCTCCGCCTGACCTGCGGGGCCCTCGGTCCAAGCCGCTGCACCCGCAGCGGCTTTTTTGCTTGAGGAGATTCGATGATCGAAAACCAGCTCTGGCACCCCGTGATCGCGTCCAACCAGGTGCGTGACACGCCGGTGTCGTGCATCCTGTTGGGGGAGGCGCTGGTGCTGTGGCGCGAGCCGGGCCACGACGGTGCGCCAGGGGCGGTGCATGCCTGGGTCGACCGCTGCCCGCACCGCGGCGCACGCCTCTCGCTCGGCCGGGTGCTCAACCACCTGCACGGCGCGCGGCTGGAGTGCCCGTACCACGGCTGGCAGTTCGGCGGCGATGCGGCGGCCGCGCAGGCGCAGGTGGCCAGCGGGCGCTGTGTGCATGTGCCGGCCGCGCCGGCTTTCGAGCCGCCCGCGTCCCATTGCGCCACGGTGTTCGAAGCCACCGAACGCCATGGCCTCGTGTGGGTGCGGCTGGAGCGCCCCGACCGCGCCGAGGTGCCCGCCGCGCTGGCCGAGCCGCCCGTGTTCGAGCCCTGGAGCGATCCGCTGTGGCGCCAGGTGCTCTGCGGGCCTTACGACGTGAACACCGGCGCGCCGCGCCTGGTGGAGAACTTCCTGGACTTGAGCCATTTCGGTTTCGTGCACGAAGGCTGGCTGGGCGCGCGCAGCCACGCACAGGTGGAGACCGGCAAGGTGCAGGAGGGGGCCGACGGCCTGGTGGCCGACGATTGCCGCGCCTGGCAACCGCGCGCCTACGCCGGCGCCAGCGAGGGCGGCTGGGTCGCCTACCACTACGCCGTGCCGCACCCGTTCGCCGCCATCCTGCGCAAGGACGGCAGCGTGGGCGATCCGGTGAGCAACGCGATCGCGCTGTTCATCCGGCCCGACACCACCGGCTCGTGCACCGCCTGGTTTGCCATGGCCACCCTGGGCGATCTGTCGGACGACGAAGAATTGCGCGCCTTCCAGGACGCGGTGTTCGCCCAGGACCGCCCGGTCGTGGAATCGCAACTGCCGCACGCCCTGCCGATTGGCCGGGACGGCCCCATCGCCGAGGTGCACAGCCCGGCCGACCGCATGTCCAGCGCCTACCGCCGCTACCTCGCGCGCCTGGGTGTGACGCTGGGCGTGTGCTGAGAGGAACCACCCCCGCCGCGCTTCGCGCCACCCCCTCTCAAGGGAGCGCCCTGCGGTGCCCAGGGCTTGGACCGTTCGGCGCTCCGGCGCCATGGAAAACTGATACCCTTTTTATTTCCCTCGCTAGGAGTCAAAGCCATGAAAAACCCCGCCGTTGAACGCGCCGTGGCCCTGGCGCGTGCCATTCCCAAGGCCGAGCTGCACATCCACATCGAAGGCTCGCTGGAGCCCGAACTCATCTTCGCCCTGGCCCAGCGCAACGGGGTCGTGCTGCCCTACGCCAGCGTGGAGGCGCTGCGCGCGGCCTACGCCTTCACCGACCTGCAGAGCTTTCTGGACATCTACTACGCGGGCGCCAGCGTGTTGCTGAAGGAAGCCGACTTCTACGACATGGCCTGGGCCTACTTCCTGCGGGCCAAGGCCGACCACGTGATCCACGCCGAGCTGTTCTTCGACCCGCAGACCCACACCGCGCGCGGCGTGCCCATGGGCACGGTGATCCAGGGCCTCTCACGCGCCTGCGCCGATGCCCGGTCGCAGCTGGGCATCAGCGCCTCGTTGATCCTGTGTTTCCTGCGCCACCTGAGCGAAGAGGACGCCGCCGCCACGCTCGAAGCCGCCTTGCCCTACCGCGAGCACTTCATCGGCGTGGGCCTGGATTCGAGCGAGGTCGACCACCCGCCCGAGAAGTTCATCCACGTCTTCGCGCGCTGCCGCGAGCTGGGCCTGCGCATCGTGGCGCATGCGGGCGAAGAGGGCCCTCCCGAGTACATCTGGGAGGCGCTGGAGCTGCTGCAGGCCGAGCGCATCGACCACGGCGTGCGTTGCCTGGAAGACCCGGTGCTGGTGGCCGAGCTGGCGAAGCGCCGCACGCCGCTCACGGTGTGCCCGCTGTCCAACCTGAAGCTCTGTGTGGTGGACGATCTGGCCGACCATCCCATGAAGCAGTTGCTCGACGCGGGCCTGTGCGCCACCGTCAACTCCGACGACCCGGCCTATTTCGGCGGCTACCTGAACGACAACTTCGAGCAGACCGTGCGCGCGCTCGCACTGACCGAGGCCGAGGTGGTCACGCTGGCGAAAAACAGTTTCGAGGCGAGCTTTGTGAGCGACGCCGAGCGTGCCGCCTTGCTCGACGCGCTGGACCGGTCGATAGGACAAGCGGCGCTGGCCTGAACGGGCCACCCCCGCTGCGCTGTGCGCGGCTGCTAGGCGGTGGCGCGCAGTGCCCAGAAATGGGCAACCGCGTACAGGCCGCAGATCAGCGATGAACCCAGCATGAAAGGGGTGCGCATCGTCGCCATCCAGGGCGCCAGCCCCAACACCACGGCGGCGCGAGCGGCATAAACCCCGGCAATCCCCCACACCACCTCGCGGCGCCAGGGCAGTGCTTCGCAGCACCCGCCCAGCGACAGCGTGTAGAGCCCGAAGCCTGCCAGCGCCAATGCGATACCCGCTGTGAGCAACGCGGGCCCGGGGTGGCCCTGCCCGGCCCGCCGCGCCATCCGCTCCCCCGCGCCAAAGAACCGGTACCAGGCCGGGCCGCCGACGATGATGGCGATGTGCAAGGCAGCGGCCAGAAAGTCCAGGCCAGCGGCCCATGCCGGAGCGGTCACGGCGGCGTCCCCTGGGTCGGGAGCAGCAGCATGCACAGGGTGTGATCCATCTGCATCGCGTCCTCGGGCGTGACCAGGGTCGGCAGGTGCTGGATGCCGATCAGTTGCGCGTAGCCCATCCTGGCGATCAAACGGGCCTGGGCCGGAGCCACCCCCATGCCTTGGGCGAGGTCCGTCAGGTAGGCGATGCGCTGGGCGTCAACGGCCTGCACCGTGGCGGCCACCTCGGCATGGCTGTTGCCCCACGCCCGCAAGGCCACTTCGGGCCTCATGTCCTTGCTGAACACCAACTGGCTCAGGCGCTCGCTGCGCAAGCGCGGGTCGTCGAACGCGGCCACCGCGTCAATGAGCTGCTGCGTGTAGGTGTTTTTCCAGTGGACGAGCAGGGCGCTCACGTAGGCGGGCTGACTGGCGAAGTGGTGATAGAACGACCCCTTGGTCACGCCCAGTGCGTTGCACAGGGTGTCGATCCGGAGTTGCTGCGGACCGCCATCGCCGAGCAGATGCAGGCCTTTTTCCAGCCAGTCGTTGCGGGTGAGGGGGGCGGCCATGTTTCAGGCGACGCGGCGGAGCTGGCGGGGCGGCCAGGCCATGCGCAGGCCCAGCGCGACAAACAGCCAGGCGCCCGAGACGGGCAGCACGTAGGCCACGAGCAGGCCCATGACCAACAGCGCCCAGCCCAGCGAGGCCGGTGCGGTGCCCAGGCGGTCCAGCCATTGCTGCGTCAGCCAGCCCAGCAACACCCAGGAAACGCCCGCCACCTGAAACCACAGAGCGGCGAACCGGTCCATGTGCATCACGCCCGGGCGCTCAATGCTGTGCCACCAGCCGGCATCGCTCCACGCCGCCACGATGCCCCAGCTGAGCAGCAGGCCGATCGCACAATGGATCACGCCAATGGCCACGAGCAGCCAGCCACCACGTCGGTATGCCCACATGAAAACCTCCGGTTCAATGGTTTTTGGATGGCGAAACATACCATACCAAATGGTATGTTTCAATGTCATCAACGGCACAAGCCGGTGCCTGGGACGGGCCCGGCGGGTAGAATTCCAGTCTGCGAGCCGGTGCTTCCCCGGCTCGCTTTTTTTGTCCTTCGGAAGCCATGTAGAGGAACACCATGTACAAAAACCTCGTGGCCCGGCGCGTCTGCGTCCTGGCGGCCGCCAGTTTTTTCATCCCTTTTTCAACCCACGCCCAGACGCCCGCCCAGGCGCCGCTGAAGGCGGCCTTCGTGTACGTGGCGCCGCTCACCGAGGCCGGCTGGGTGCGTCAGCACGAGCAGGGGCGCCTGGCGGTGCAGGCCGCTCTGGGCAGCCGGGTGGAAACCCGTTTTGTCGAGAACGTGCCCGAGGGCCCGGACGCCGAACGCGTGATCCGCGACCTCGCTCAGCAGGGCCACAAGATCATCTTCACGCCCAGCTTCGGCTACATGGAACCCACGCTGAAGGTGGCGCGCGAGTTCCCGGACGTGAAGTTCGAGTCGATCACCGGCTACAAGACCGCGCCCAACGTGGCCACGGCCAACGCGCGGTACTACGAGGGCCGCTACCTGGCCGGCGTGGCCGCGGGGCGCATGGCCACGCAGGCCGGCTACGTCGCCGGCTTTCCGATCCCCGAGGTGGTGCAGGGCATCAACGCCTTCACGCTCGGCATGCGCTCGGTGAATCCGGCGGCCACGGTGCGCGTGGTGTTCCTCGGCGAGTGGTTCAACCCGCCGCGCGAGCGCGACGCCGCCATGACGCTCATGAACCAGGGCGCCGAGGTGCTGGCCTTCCACACCGGTTCCACCGCCGTCATGAGCGCGGCACAGGAGCGCGGCAAGCTCGCCGTGGCCTACCACTCCGACATGCGCAAGTTCGCGCCCGACGCGCAGATCGCCGCCGTCACCCACCTCTGGGGCGAGTACTACACGCACCGCGTCAAGGCCGCGCTCGATGGCAGCTGGAAGAGCGGCAGCGTCTGGGGTGGCGTGAAGGACGGCATGATCCGCGTCGACGCCTACGGCAGCAAGGTGCCCGCCGCCGTGCGCGAGGAAGTGACGGCGCGCCAGGCCGACATGGCCGCCGGCAGGCTGCACGCCTTCGCCGCCAGCCACGGGGACGTGCGCGACAACGAAGGCCGGGTGGTGATCCCGGCGGGCAAGACGCTGGGCGACCCGGACATCCTGAACATGAACTGGCTGGTCGAGGGCGTGCTGGGCAAGCTGGCGCGCTGATGGTCCGCTGAAGGAGCGCCGCGGCCCGGCATCCGCATGGGCCTTATGGGCCTGGCGGTATGCCGGCGGCGCTGGAGCCCGGTAAGCTAGCGTCCATGCAAGCCTACCGCGCCGCCATCCTCCGTTTTTCCGACGACCACAGCCCGATCTACGACGAAGACGGGCTGCTGGTGACGGGGCCGGACGCCAGCGGCCGGCATGTGGTGCGGGCCGTGGGCGACCACCGGTCGCTGGCTGACGCGTTCGCGGGCGTGCCGGTGGAAGACCTGCGCGGGCGCCTCATCGCCCCCGGCTTTGTGGACCTGCACATCCACTACCCACAGCTCGACGTGATCGGCGCGCCGGCCGACGGGCTGCTGCCCTGGCTGACGAACTACACCTTTCCGCACGAATCCCGTTTTTCCGATGGGGCCCACGCCAGCGAAGTGGCGGGTTTTTTTCTGGACGAACTGCAGCGCCACGGCGTGACCACCGCGCTGAGCTTCGCCACCTCGCACCCCGCCTCGGTCAACGCCATCTTCGAGCAGGCGCACCAGCGCGGGCTGCGCTTCATCACTGGCAAGGTGCTGCAGGACCGCCACAGCCCCGACGGCGTGCGCGACGACACCGAACAGAGCCTGATCGACACCGAGGCGCTGATCCAGCGCTGGCACGGCGTGGACCGGCTGGGCTACGCGATCACGCCCCGTTTCGCGCCCACCAGCTCGCCCGAGCAGTTGCGCGGCGCGGGCGAACTGGCCGCGAAGTACCCGCAGGTGTGGATCCAGTCGCACGTGGCGGAAAACCTCGACGAAGTGCGCTGGGTGGCCGAACTGTTCCCGCACGCACGCAGCTACCTGGGCGTGTACGGCGACCACGGCCTGCTGCGCGAGCGCGCCGTCTACGCCCACTGCATCCACTTCGACGCGGCCGACCGCGCGCTCATGGCACAGACCGGTGCGGCCGCGGCCGTGAGCCCCACCAGCAACCTGTTTCTGGGCAGCGGCTTCTTCGACTTCGCCGCGGCCGAGGCTGCCGGCATGCGCCACGGCCTCGCCAGCGACGTGGGCGGCGGCACCAGCTTCTCGCCGTTCCACACCATGCTCGCGGCCTACTACGTGGGCCGCGAAGGCCACACCAAGACCGGCATGAGCCTCAGCCCAGGCCAGCTCTGGTGGCAACACACCGCGGGCGCGGCGCAGGCGCTGGGCCTGGGCGGTGTGGTGGGCAACCTGCGGCCCGGCAGCGAGGCCGACTTCGTGGTGCTCAACCCCAAGGCCACACCGCTGCTGGCGCGCAAGACCGATCAGGCGAACAGCCTGGACGAGCTGTTGTTTGCGCTGATCGTGTTGGGCGACGACCGGGTGGTCGAGCGAACCGTCATTTCCCAGGCCCTGTAGAGCGCGGGCCCCGCACTGATGGCGGCATGCCGCCAGGGCCTGTCTTTGGCAGACCCGTTCGCGTTCAATGAGCGTGCGCGGGCGCGACGGGAATCTCCAGGATGAACGATGCCCCTTGTCCGGGGCCGTCGCTGTGGACGTGCAGGCTGCCCCCCATTTCCTGGGCGGCCAGCACGCAACTGTGCAGACCAAAGCCATGCCCGTTCTTGCGTGTGGTGAAACCGTGGGAGAAAACGCGCGTCAGATTCTCCGGCGCGATGCCTTCTCCGTTGTCCGTCACGGTGATGCGCAGCACGGCCCCTTCCACACCTTCCAGCAAAACAGCACTCAGTGTGATGAGCGGCCGCCTGTCTGAGACGCCGTGCAAGGCCTGCTTGGCGTTGCTGATCAGGTTCACCAGCACCTGCAACACACGATGCCGATCCAGCAGGAGAGCGGGCAAAGTCACGTGGCCTTTGTCAACGTCCACTTTGTGGCGTGTCAGCGCATCCGCGTGCATGCGCAGCGCGTCGTCCAGCAGCTCGTCCACATGGGCGGACTCGACCATACGCGGTGCGCCCGCGTAGGACTGCTGGGTGGCGATGACCTGTTTGATGTGGTCGACACTGCTGCACAGTGCACCGAGTTCCGTCGCCATGGCTTCGTGCTCGACCTCCAGCGCCCGGGCCAGTTCGCGCAGATAGGTGGGCAGCAGCTTGCCTTTGGGGTCCTGCGTCAGGAACCCACCCAGATCCTCGGCATGTGCATCCATCAAGCCGACGGCGCGCGTGAGCCCCTTGAGTTTGGATGCCCGCAACTGGGCGGCCATCAGGTCGGCCGACACGTTGACGCTGTTGAGCACGTTGCCCACGTTGTGCAACACGTTGGTGGCGATCTCGGCCATGCCCGCCAGGCGCGCCGTGGTGAGCAGCTGGGCCCGAACCTCCTCGATTCGTCGCTCCGCTTCCTTCAGTTCGGAAATGTTTTTCGAGGTTCCAAAGGTCCCGATCAGGTTGCCGTTCCGGTCTCTCCAGGGGCCTTTGGTGGTGAGGTACCAGACGACACGCCCGTCCGGGTGAACGGTTTTTTCGCTCTTCTCGACAATGGGTTTCCCGGTCCGGATGATCTCTTTTTCATCGTTGCTGAATTCACCCGCCCGGTCTTCGCCATAGATATCCGCATCGGTTTTACCGATCACATATGTTTCAAAAGCGTCCTCGCTGGCCAGATGGGGCGGGAGGGCCTCTTCACCGATGGCCGGATGCGCGGCACGGTAGCGGCTGATCGCCAGCCGCCGGAGGTTCTGAATTTCCGAACGGCTGGCCTTGACCAGGCGCGATTCCAGATCCTTGAAGAAGATGGAGTCCGGCGAGTTTTCCATCAACGTGCTCAACAGATCCTGCTCGTTGATCCGAGGCGTGTCCGCCAGAGCCTCCGTCTCTGGAACATGGTCGTTGTCTTCAATGGATCGTGTCTTCATGGGGGCGCCTTGCATGAAACGGCCTACACAGATCGGACCATGGCCCCGGCTTACGTGGGGGCCTGTCGAATGGGCAGCGTGACGCGGAATGTGGTGCCTTGATCGACCACACTGTCCACGTCAATCCGTCCATTGTGTTTTTGCACGATGCCGTAAGACAGCGACAGCCCCAGCCCCGTGCCTTTGCCAATGGGTTTGGTGGTGAAGAAGGGCTCGAAAATGCGTTTGAGCGTTTCGGGCGGTATGCCTGAGCCGGTGTCGGCCACCTCCAGCCACACGTGTTCCCCTTCGGTTCCCGTGCGAATGGTGATGCATCCACGCGTATCGCCCATGGCATGGGCCGCGTTGACCACCAGGTTCATGACCACCTGGTTGATCTGGGACGCCAGGCATTCGATGCTGGGAATGGCGCCGTACTCCTTCACCAGATCGGCCTTGTACTTGATTTCGCTGGCCACGATGTTCAGCGTCGAGTCGATGCCCTTGTGCAAATCGGCCCATTCCCATTCCTGCTTGGAGTCCACGCGGGAAAAATCCTTCAGATCCTGAACGATCTGACGCACCCGCACGATGCCTTGCTTGGATTCCCGCATGAGCACGGGAATGTCTTCTTTCAGGAAATCCAGTTCCACGCGTTCGCGCAGGGCCCGCAGGTGCTCGGCCACGTCGGGTGTGGGAATGCTGCACTCGGCATCTTCGTAGGCTGTGAGCAACTCAAACAATTGCTCGATATAGCCTTCCAACGTGCCGAAGTTTGAAAAGATATAGCCAATCGGGTTGTTGATCTCATGCGCAACACCGGCGGCCAGTTGGCCGATGGAGGCCAGTTTCTCCGACTGGACCAGTTGCCCTTCCAGGTGCTTGCGCTCGCCGATCTCGTTTTGCAAAGCTTCATTGACGGTGCGCAGCTCACGGGTGCGTTCCTGTACCGCGTCCTCCAAACGCGTGCGTTGCGCCGCGGCATCGTGTGTCATTTGCCATTTGGTGGTGAGCGCCGTGGCCAGTTGGAAGACCTCAATCGCATCAAAGGGCTTTTTCAGGATGAGCAGCCGGTCGCGCACCTCCAGTCGCGCCAAGATGTCGTCCCACGAACTGTCGGCATAGGCCGTGCAAATGACCACCTGCAAGCGCGGGTCGCTGCGCCACAGATGTTCAATGGTTTGCACGCCATCCCACCCCGGCGGCATGCGCATGTCCACGAAGGCCATGGCGTACGGCCGGTTTTCCTGGAGGGACGCCTCTATTTTTGACAGCCCTTCCTGCCCCTGGTAGGCCGAATCGAGTTCAAAGGCGGTCAGGTCGGGCGCTTGGGCATCATCGCCAAACAGGGCCGCCTCCACAGCGCTGAGTTCCCCATGTTCCAGCGCTTGGGGCATGAGGATTTTTCGAAAATCCTCATGGATGGCGGGCATGTCGTCAACCAGCAGGATGCGACGGTTTTGCGGAATCTTCATCGCGGGTCCTCCGGGGAGTCGACGGAATTCTTTTCAAAATTATTAGAGCAGATTTCTCCTGGTTGCCGGTCTTTTCGCTTTCAGCGGTGTGCGCCAAAACGTCAGTTGTACGTGAGCGCCCGCGCCTTGCCCCAGAACACGCGGTACATGAAAGCGGTGTAGACCACGATCACCGGCAGCGTGATCGCCACCCCGATGAACACCACCGTGAGCGACCCGGTGCCGATCGCCGCTTCCCACACCGTCATGCGGCCGATCACGATGTCCGGAAAGATGCTGTAGGCCAGCCCGAAGAAGGCCAGCACGAAGATCAGCACCGTGGCCACGAACACCACCCAGCCATGGCCCGCTTTCACCATGCCCGGGTGTGTCACCACCCAGCGCACCGCAAAAAAGGCCACGGCACAGCTCAGTGGGATCGGCATCAGCGCGAACACCTCGGGCACGCCGAACCACTTGTCCACCACCGCCGGGTTCACCAGCGGCGTGGCGGCCGAGATGGCCACCAGGGCCGCGCCCACGGGCCACAGCACGCGCCGTGCCCAGTGCACTGCACGCTCCTGCAAGGCGCCTTCGGTCTTCATGATCAGCCAGCCCGCGCCCAGCAGCACGTAGGCGGCGGGCAGCGTGAGCGCGATGCCCAGGCTGAAACCCAGCCCGAGCGGCCCGTTGTCGAAACCGGTGATGTAGCTGCCCAGCATCCAGCCCTGGGCCGCGCTGGCCAGCAGCGAGCCGCCGAAGAAGGCCCGGTTCCAGAACGGCTTCCAGACCAGCGGCGCCTTCACGCGGAAGTCGAACGCCACACCGCGCAGGATCAGCCCGATCAGCATCAGGGCCACTGGCAGGTACAGCGCCTGCAGCACCAGGCCATGGGCGAACGGGAACGCCACCAGCAACACGCCCACGCCCAGCACCAGCCAGGTCTCGTTGGCGTCCCAGAACGGGCCGATGCTGGCGATCATGATGTCCTTCTGCGCGTCGTCGGCCAGCGGCAGCAGCAGGCCCACGCCGAGGTCGTAGCCGTCGAGCACCACGTAGGCCAGCAGGGCCAGGCCCATCACGGCCAGAAAGATCAGCGGCAGCAGGTGGGCCCAGCTTGTGTCCATGGGATTCTCCGAAGGGGTGTCAGACGCCGGCCTTGCCGAGTTCGGCGCCGTGGGTGGGGGAGGGCGCGTGCTGGACGGGGTGCTCCGCCATGTACTTGAGCACGCCCACGTAGGTGACCAGCAGCAGGCCGTAGACCACCAGGTAGGCGGTGAGGGTGAGCGCGATCATGGGCGGCGCCGTGTGGGTGGCCAGCTCGCTGGTGCGCAGCAGGCCGTAGACCATGAAGGGCTGGCGGCCGATCTCGGTCACGTACCAGCCCGAGAGCGTGGCCAGCCAGCCCGAAAACGTCATGCCCGCGAGCACCCAGAGCCAGGGCCGGGGCCACGGGTGGTGGTCTTCTGCCGCGCCCTGGCGGCGCTGGCGCCAGAGCCGCCAGGCGCTGAACCAGGCCACCACCAGCATCAGGCTGCCCACACCCACCATCACGCGAAAGCCCCAGAACACCGGCGCCACCGGTGGGTGCGCATCCTTGAAGTCGTGGATGCCCTGGACCTCGCCATCGAGGTCGTGCCTGAGCACCAGGCTGGCCAGCCGGGGGATCTTGAGCGCGTGGCGGGTGGTGCCCGCGGCTTCGTCGGGGATGCCGAAGAGCGTGAGCGGCGCGCCCTTCTCAGTGTCCCAAATGCCTTCCATGGCGGCGATCTTGGCCGGCTGGTGCTCCAGGGTGTTGAGTCCGTGCAGGTCGCCGGCCAGGAACTGCAGCGGCATGGCCACCGCGGCCGCCACGATGGCCGTGCGCATGGCCTTGTGGGTGCCGGCCGTGGCGCTGCCCTTGAGCAGTTGCCAGGCGCACAGGCCCGCGATCAGGAACGAGGCGGTCAGCGCCGAGGCCAGCAGCTTGTGCGCGAAGCGGTAGGGGAACGAGGGGTTGAACACCACCGCCCACCAGTCGGTAGGGATGAACTGGCCGTTGACGATCTCGAAGCCCGCGGGCGTCTGCAGCCAGGAGTTGAGGCTGAGGATCCAGAACGCCGACAGCGTGGTGCCCAGCGCCACCAAGGCGGTGGCGGCCAGGTGCACGCGCTCGGACACCCGGCCCCGGCCAAACAGCATGATGCCCAGGAAGCTGGCCTCCAGGAAAAACGCGGTCAGCACCTCGTAGCCCAGCAGCGGGCCCGAGATATTGCCGGTCTTCTCCATGAAGCCCGGCCAGTTGGTGCCGAACTGGAAGCTCATCACGATGCCCGAGACCACGCCCAGCGCGAAGCTGAGCGCGAACACCTTGGTCCAGAAGTAATACGCCTCCTCCCAGGCCGGGTCGCGGGTCTGGATGAAGCGCAGCCGGAAAAACAGCAGGAACCAGCACAACGCGATGGTGATGGTGGGGAACAGGATGTGGAAACTGATGTTGGCCGCGAACTGCATGCGCGACAGGATCAAGGCGTCCATGGGGCTTCCAGGTGGGTGGGGGCGTGGGGAAACGGGCTGTCAGGCGGCGTCGGACAGCTTGTCGGGGCGGGCCGATCGGGTGGCGCCCTTGCCGGTGAACCGGTCCTTGAGTTCGAGCACGCGGGTCACGGTGGCGCCCATGCCCATGAGCTGCAGGGCGGTCTCGGGGGCGAGCTTCTGCACGTCGTCAAACCAGGTCATGAGCCGGTCGATCAGGTCGTGCATGTCGCGCATGCGGGCCTGGGCGTGGCGCTCCGCGTCGGTCGAGGGCGTCTCCAGCAGGGCCGTGCGCAGCATCGACAGCGTCGGCTCGATTTCGCGGCGGCGCCGCTCTTCGGCCAGCACGCGGAAGATCTCCCACACATCGGCGGGTGCTTCGAAATACTCGCGCCGGTCACCGGGCTGGTGGCGCAGCCGCACCAGGCGCCAGGACTGGAGCTCTTTCAGGCCCATGCTGACGTTGGAGCGCGAGAACTCCAACTGCTCGGCGATCTCGTCGGCGTTGAGCGCCCGGGGCGAGATGAAGATCAGCGCGTAGATCTGGCCCACGGTGCGGTTGATGCCCCATTTGCTGCCCATCTCGCCAAAGTGGGCAACGAATTCGCGGTTCAGCGGGGGAAGGTGGTCTTGCAGCGGCATGGCCCGGAGTCTAGGTGGCTGTGTCTGAATTTTCAGGAAGTTCTGAAATTACATGAATGGCAACAGGGTCAATGGGCGGCCGCGGTGGGGCGGCGCGCCCGGTGCGGTATGGGCGGGTGCCTACAATCGGACGCAACAACACCGCCCGGAGCACGCACGCATGAGCATCAAAAGCGACAAATGGATCCGCCGCATGGCCGAACAGCACGGCATGATCGATCCCTTCGAGCCGGGCCAGATCCGCCAGGACGCCGCCGGCCACAAGATCGTGAGCTACGGCACCAGCAGCTACGGCTACGACATCCGCTGCGCGCCCGAATTCAAGGTCTTCACCAACATCCACAGCACCGTGGTGGACCCGAAGAACTTCGACGAAAACAGCTTTGTGGACATCAACAAGGACGTCTGCATCATCCCGCCCAACAGCTTCGCGCTGGCGCGCACCATCGAGTACTTCCGCATCCCGCGCAACGTGCTCACCATCTGCCTGGGCAAGAGCACCTACGCGCGCTGCGGCATCATCGTCAACGTGACGCCCTTCGAGCCCGAGTGGGAAGGTTATGTGACGCTGGAGTTCAGCAACACCACACCGCTGCCGGCCAAGATCTATGCGGGCGAGGGCTGCGCCCAGGTGTTGTTCTTCGAGAGCGACAAGGACGACGTCTGCGAGACCAGCTACAAGGACCGCGGCGGCAAGTACCAGGGCCAGGTTGGCGTGACGCTGCCCAAGACCTGAAACCTTCGCACCGCTCGCCACACAAGCGCTGCCCCACGGCAGCGTTTTTTGTTGGGGGCTTTGCATAATGGGTCTGGCTGTGTCGCCAGGCCCGAGGAGAATCCGCCATGAAATGGGAAAACAACCGCCAGTCGGACCAGGTGGAAGACCGCCGCTCCTCATCGGGGGGCGGCATGTTCGGTGGTGGTGGCGGCCGCCGCACCGGCGGACGGAACATCGGCCTGGGCACCATCGTGGTGGCGCTGATCGCCGGCTGGATCTTCGGCATCAACCCGATGACCATCCTCGGCTTCCTGGGCGGTACCGGTGAACTGGCCCCCAGTGCGCAGGTGGAGCCGGCCTCCACGCCGGCGAGTCTGCCCACCGACGACATGGGCCGGTTCGTGAGGGGCGTGCTGGGCGGCACGGAAGACGCGTGGGGCGAAGTGTTCCGCCAGGGCGGCGCCGAATACCACAAACCCACGCTCGTGCTGTTTCAGGGCTCGATGGCCACGGCCTGCGGCACCGGGCAGTCGGCCATGGGGCCGTTCTATTGCCCGGGCGATCAGAAGGTCTACATCGATCTGGGCTTCTACGACACGCTGCGCAGCCAGCTCGGCGCGCCCGGTGACTTTGCCCAGGCCTATGTGATCGCCCACGAGGTCGGCCACCACGTGCAGAACCTGCTCGGCACCACCGACAAGATGGAGCAGGCGCGCGGGCGCGTCAGCCAGCGCGAATACAACGCGCTGTCCGTGCGGCTGGAATTGCAGGCCGACTGTTTTGCCGGCATCTGGGCCAACCACAACCACCGGAGCAAGGCCATTCTGGAACCGGGCGACGTGGAGGAGGCGCTGAACGCGGCCGCCGCGATCGGCGACGACGCCCTGCAGCGCCGCAGCCAGGGGCAGGTCGTGCCCGACAGCTTCACCCACGGCACCAGCGAACAGCGCCAGCGCTGGTTCCACAAGGGGCTGGAGAGCGGCCGCGTCAAGGACTGCGATACCTTCAGCGCGCGCCAGATCTGAGGCCCCCGCGCGCCACCGCGGCGCGGCGCTTGGGTGAAAAGCGGTCAAAGTGAGACAATACCCGGCTATCGAGCCGTCCGCCGGGCCGCCCCAAGAACGACGGCACCCCTTGGGGGCCTGGCTCCGCCAGGGTCGGGGGCCCTTACCTGTACCGCAATGACGCAATCCTTTTCCCAACTCTCCCTCTCACCCTCGCTGGAGCGAGCCGTGGCCGAAATGGGCTACGAGAACATGACGCCGATCCAGGCGCAGGCCATTCCCGTGGTGCTGCAGGGACGTGACGTGATGGGCGCGGCCCAGACCGGCACCGGCAAGACGGCCGCTTTCACCCTGCCGCTGCTGCAGCGCATGATGAAGCACGACAACACCTCCACCTCGCCCGCGCGCCACCCGGTGCGCGCGCTGGTGCTGCTGCCCACGCGCGAGCTGGCCGACCAGGTGGCCGAGCAGGTCAAGCTCTACGCCAAGTACACCAACCTGCGCAGCACCGTGGTGTTCGGCGGCATGGACATGAAGCCGCAGACCGCCGAGCTGAAAAAAGGTGTCGAGGTGCTGGTGGCCACGCCGGGGCGTCTGCTGGACCACATCGAGGCCAAGAACTGCGTGTTGAACCAGGTCGAGTACGTGGTGCTCGACGAGGCCGACCGCATGCTCGACATCGGCTTCCTGCCCGATCTGCAGCGCATCCTTTCGTATTTGCCCAAGCAGCGCACCACGCTGCTGTTCTCGGCCACCTTCTCGACCGAGATCAAGCGGCTGGCCAACAGCTACCTGCAGGACCCGGTGACGATCGAAGTGGCGCGCTCCAACGCCACCGCCTCCACCGTCGAGCAACACTTTTACCGGGTCGACGACGACGACAAGCGCGGCATGCTCAAGCAGATCCTGCGCGAACGTGGCCTCAAGCAGGCCTTTGTGTTCGTCAACAGCAAGCTCGGCTGTGCGCGTCTGGCGCGTTCGCTGGAGCGCGAGGGCCTGAACACCACGGCCCTGCACGGCGACAAGAGCCAGGACGAACGCCTGAAGGCGCTCGAAGCCTTCAAGAGCGGCGTGGTCGATCTGCTGGTGTGCACCGATGTGGCCGCGCGCGGCCTGGACATCAAGGACGTGCCGGCGGTGTTCAACTTCGACATCCCGTTCAACGCCGAAGACTATGTGCACCGCATCGGCCGCACCGGCCGCGCCGGCGCCTCGGGTCTGGCGGTGTCCTTCGTCAGCGGGCGCGACGCGCGCCTGATGGGCGATCTGGAAAAGCTGCTGGGCAAGAAGCTGGAGCTCGAAGCGCTGGAACTCGAAGCCGACCGCCGCCCGGCCGGCCGCTTCAACGACGGCCAGCGCGCCTGGCAGCAGCCCGAAGGCGAGGAAGCGCGCCGCGGCAGCCGCCCGCCGCGCGAACCCCGGTCTGGCAGCCGCTACGAAGCGGACGGCCGCTCGGCCTCGGCCGGCCGCCCCGTGCGCGCTCCACGCGCCCCGGCCGATCCGTTGTTCGACAAGCCCTACGAGCCCAGCGCGCCCAGCGACGCCCCGCCGTCGTGGGAAGTGTCGCAACGGCCCGCGGTGCGCAGCGGTTCGCCCAACATCAAGACCCGCAAGAAAGTGCCGGCGCTGTTCAAGAGCGCCCCGGCCCCCACGCCGGACAACTGAGAGGCTGTCTCTCGCGTCGGTGTTTCAATCTTTGCCGGGTTTGCGCGCCTGGGCGCAGCGCACGGCGATGCGCTCGACGCGGCCCGCTGCATCGAGCATGCGCGCGGCCGTGAGACAACCGCCCCACACACAGCCCGTGTCCAGTGGCAGCAGATCGTCGCGCCGCACCGTGCCCAGCGTGGACCAGTGGCCGAACGCCATCGGCACGCCGGCCGTGCGCCGTCCGGGCACGTCGAACCAGGGCATGAAGCCCGCGGGGGCGCTGTCCGCGCTGTCCTTGGTGTCGAACTCCATCGCCCCCTGCGCCGTGCAGAAGCGCAGGCGCGTGAGCGCGTTGACGATCACACGCAGGCGCTCGGGGCCCTGCAGCGCGTCGCTCCAGCGGTCGGGCCGGTTGCCATACATGTCCTTGAGAAACACCGCCCAGTCCGGGCTGCGCAGCACCGACTGCAGTTCCTGCGCCAGCGCCAGCGTCTGCGCCATGTCCCACTGGGGCAGCACACCGGCGTGCACCATCAGCCAGCCGTGTTCGAACAGCGCCATGGGCCGCGCCCGCAGCCAGTCGAGCAGGGCGTCGCGGTCGGGCGCGTGCAGCACGTCGCCCACGGTGTCGCTGCGGTGGGGTTTGCGCACGCCGTGCGCGACCGCGAGCAGGTGCAGGTCGTGGTTGCCCAGCAGGCAATGCGCCGAGCCTTCGAGCGCCATCAGCCGGCGCACCACGGCCAGCGACCCGGGCCCGCGGTTGACCAGGTCCCCCAGCAGGTACAGCGTGTCGCGGCTGGGTGAAAAACCGATTTCGTCGAGCAGACGGCCCAGGGCGTCGTCACAGCCCTGCACGTCACCGATCATGTAAAGTGCCATTCGCCGATTATGGACATCCTCATCATTGTTTTCCTCACGCTGCTCAATGGCGCTTTCGCCATGTCCGAGCTGGCGCTGGCTTCCAGCAAAAAGGCGCGTCTGGCGGCGATGGCGGAGTCCGGTGACAAGGGCGCGCAGACCGCCTTGAAGCTGCTGGAGGACCCGACCCGGTTCCTGTCGTCGGTGCAGGTCGGCATCACCTCCATCGGCATGCTCAACGGCATCGTGGGCGAGGCGGCCTTCAGCGATGGCCTGGCCGAGGGGCTGACCGGCCTGGGCATGGCCAGCACCACGGCCAGCATCACCGCCACCGCCGTGGTGGTGGTGGTCATCACCTTCATCACCATCGTGTTCGGTGAACTGGTGCCCAAGCGCATCGGCCAGCTCTACCCCGAAACCGTTTCGCGCTGGGTCTCGCGGCCCATGGCCTGGGTGGCGCGCATCGCGCGTCCGTTCGTGCTGCTGCTGTCGGTGACCACGCAGGGCACCTTGAAGCTGCTGCGCATCGACACCAACGCGGTCCAGCACGTGACCGAGGAAGAAATCAACGCCAGCCTGGAAGAGGGCGTGGACGCCGGCATCATCGAAGAGCACGAGCACCAGATGGTGCGCAACGTGTTCCAGCTCGACGACCGCCAGCTCACCTCGATCATGGTGCCGCACTCCGAGATCCAGTGGCTCAACGCCCAGGACACGATCAACGAGGCGGTGCAGAAGGCCTGGATCACCGGCCATTCCTGGTACCCGGTGTGCCGCGGCGGGCTGGAGGACGTGGTGGGGGTGATTCACCTGCCGCGCATGCTGGCGCTGCAGGCCGAAGGCCACAACGAGGTGCTGATGCGCCACGTGCAGCCGGCCGTGTTCGTGCCCGAAACGCTCAGCGGCATGGAGCTGCTGGAGCAGTTCCGCGAACGCTCCACGCGCATGGTGTTCGTGGTGGACGAATACGGCGTGGTGCAGGGCCTGCTGACCCCGCTGGACATGCTCGAAGCGATCACCGGCGAACTCTCGCCCCACGCGGCCACGAACGCCTGGGCCACGCAGCGCGAAGACGGCGCCTGGCTGGTCGATGGCGCCATGCCGGTGGCCGAGCTCAAGGCGCGGCTGGACATCGGGGAACTGCCCGACGAGGACAAGGGCCGCTACAACACCGTGGCCGGCCTGATGCAGACCGTGCAAGGCGATCTGCTGGAGCAGCACCAGCACGTGGACTGCGTGGGCTGGCGTTTCGAGGTGCTGGTGCTCGACGGCCGGCGCATCGACCAGGTGCTGATCTCGCGCCTGCCCGAAGACGAGGAAACGCTGGCCGAAGAGGCCCGCTGAGCGGGCGCCCGGGCCGGCTCAGGCGGTGGGCTGGGCGGGGCCCACGGGCCGGTGCTCGAACAGCCAGTCCTTGAACGCCAGCGCCGCGGCCGACAGCCGCTTGCCACGCGGGTAGACCACGTGCCAGCGGCGGATCAGCGGGAAGCCCACCACGTCCAGCATCACCAGCTCGCCCAGCGCGAGTTCGGACACCACCGTGGTGCTGGAGAGCACCGCCAGGCCCAGGCCGCCGGCCACGGTCTGCTTGATGGCTTCGTTGCTGCCCACTTCGAGCCGGTTCTTCAGCGTCACACCCTGGCTGGCGAAGAACTTTTCGGCGGTCAGCCGCGTGCCCGAACCCGGCTCGCGCAGGATGAAGGGCTCGCTGGCGAGCCGCTTGGGCGCGATCTTCTTCTGGCCCACCAGCGGGTGGTCGGGCGGCGCCACCAGCACCAGCGGGTTGTCGGCGAAGTTCTCGCTCACCACGTCCATGCTCTCGGGCGGCTGGCCCATGATGTAGAGGTCGTCCTGGTTGGCGGCCAGGCGCTGCAGCAGGTTTTCGCGGTTGCCCACCAGCATCGCCACTTCGATGCCGGGGTGCGCCGCGCAGAAGCCGCCCAGCAGCTTGGGCACGGTGTATTTCACGGTCGTGAGGATCGCCAGCTTCAGGCTGCCGCGCTCCACGCCCTGCAGCGCGGCCAGGTCTTCCGACAGGCGCTCCATGCGGGTCTCGATGTCGTGGCAGGCGTCGGCCAGGGTCTGGCCGGCGGCGGTGAGAAAGATCTTCTTGCCCAACTGCTCGAACAGCGGCTGGCCCACGGTTTCCGACAACTGCTTGACCTGCAACGACAGTGTGGGCGGCGACAGGTGCAGCGCCTCGGCGGCGCGCGCGAAACTGCCGTGGCGCGCCACCGCGTGAAAGATGCGCAGCTGGTGCAGGGTGGCGTGGCGCAGTTGCATGGTGTGCCTCATCTGTTGATTGATAAAACTCTACCGTAACAGTCTAAACATTTTACTTTTACTTATTCGTCTGCGGGCCAACAATCACCTCCATCAACAGCCCCTTATGGAGAGTCCCATGGACCAGAGCAACCGCTACGCCGACCTGAGCCTCAGAGAAGCCGACCTGATCGCCGGCGGACAACACATCCTCGTGGCCTACAAGATGAAGCCCAAGGCCGGCCACGGCTACCTGGAGGCCGCGGCCCACTTTGCCGCCGAATCGTCCACCGGCACCAACGTCGAAGTGAGCACCACCGACGATTTCACCAAGGGCCTGGACGCGCTGGTGTATTACATCGACGAGGCCACGGAGGACATGCGCATCGCCTACCCGATGGATCTGTTCGACCGCAACGTGACCGACGGCCGCATGATGATCGTCTCGTTCCTCACGCTGGTGATCGGCAACAACCAGGGCATGGGCGACATCCAGCACGCCAAGATCCACGACTTCTACATGCCCGAGCGTGCGATCCAGCTGTTCGACGGCCCGAGCAAGGACATCTCCGACCTGTGGCGCATCCTGGGCCGCCCGGTGAAAGACGGCGGCTACATCGCCGGCACCATCATCAAACCCAAGCTGGGCCTGCGCCCCGAGCCCTTCGCGGCGGCGGCCTACCAGTTCTGGCTCGGTGGCGACTTCATCAAGAACGACGAACCCCAGGGCAACCAGGTGTTTTCGCCGATGAAGAAGACGATTCCGCTGGTGGCCGACGCGATGAAGCGCGCCCAGGACGAAACCGGCCAGGCCAAACTGTTCTCGGCCAACATCACGGCCGACGACCATTACGAGATGTGCGCCCGCGCCGACTTCATCCTGGAGACCTTCGGCGCCGACGCCGACAAGGTGGCTTTCCTGGTGGACGGTTTCGTGGGCGGCCCGGGCATGATCACCACGGCGCGCCGCCAGTACCCCGGCCAATACCTGCACTACCACCGCGCGGGCCACGGCATGATCACCAGCCCGAGCGCCAAGCGCGGTTACACGGCCTTCGTGCTGGCGAAGATTTCCCGCTTGCAGGGCGCCTCGGGCATCCACGTGGGCACCATGGGCTACGGCAAGATGGAAGGCGAGAACGACGACCGCCTGATCGCCTACATGATCGAGCGCGACGAGTGCCAGGGGCCGATCTACTTCCAGAAGTGGTACGGCATGAAGCCCACGACGCCGATCATTTCGGGCGGCATGAACGCGCTGCGTCTGCCGGGTTTCTTCCAGAACCTGGGCCACGGCAACGTGATCAACACCTCGGGCGGCGGCTCCTACGGCCACATCGATTCGCCGGCCGCCGGCGCGATCTCGCTGCGCCAGTCCTACGAGTGCTGGAAATCGGGCGCAGACCCGATCGAGTTCGCCAAGGACCACCAGGAATTCGCCCGGGCCTTTGCATCGTTTCCGGGGGATGCGGACAAGCTCTATCCCGGCTGGCGCGAGAAGCTGGGGACTCACAGGTAATACCTGCTGCTTTCGTTGCCTTCGCTGCCTTCGGGCGGTGGCTGCTTCGGGATTGGGGCCGCTGGGCGCACTGCGACGCTCGTGTCCCCCGGCGGCGTTCCGCCGCCTCCTCCTTTACCTCGCTTTGCAGTACACCCATCGGCCCCAATCCCGAAGCAGCATGGGCGTGCAAAGGACAGATTGGAGCCCGGGTGCATGCGTTTGGAGCGCTGGGTGTCCGACGCAGCGAAGTAAAGGAGGAGGGCCGGGCGCAGCCCGGACCGGGGGACATGAGCGTAGTTGGATGCCCAGTGCTCCAAACGCGGAGCGAAGTGCCTTCATCACGGAGCCCAGCAAGGCCCCAGTCAATCGGAGACAAGAGATGACCACCGACTACCGCATCGACCAAGAACCCTACTACCAGCCGCAGAGCAACGAGGTTGCACTGTACGAAGCCGCCTACGACGCGCGCCTGCCGGTCATGCTCAAAGGCCCCACCGGCTGCGGCAAATCGCGCTTCGTCGAATACATGGCCTGGAAACTCGACCGCCCGCTCATCACCGTCGCCTGCAACGAAGACATGACCGCGTCCGACCTCGTCGGCCGCTACCTGCTCGAAGCCGGCGGCACACGCTGGCTCGACGGCCCGCTCACCCACGCCGCGCGCATCGGCGCCATCTGCTACCTCGACGAAATCGTCGAGGCGCGCCAGGACACCACCGTCGTGATCCACCCGCTGACCGACCACCGCCGCACCCTGCCGCTGGACAAAAAAGGCGAGCAGGTGCGCGCCCACCCCGACTTCCAGCTCGTCATCTCCTACAACCCCGGCTACCAGAACCTCATGAAGGACCTGAAGCCCTCCACCAAGCAGCGCTTCGCCGCCTTCGATTTTGACTACCCGCCGCCCGGGCAGGAAGCGCGCATCGTCGCCAGCGAAACCGGCATCGACGTGGCGCTGGCCGAACGGCTGGTGAAGATCGCCGTCGCCGCGCGCAACCTCAAGGGCCACGGCCTGGTCGAAGGCATCTCCACCCGCCTCATGGTCTACGCCGCCACGCTCATGCAGGGCGGCGTGGCGCCGCGCGACGCCTGCCGCATGGCGCTGGTGCGGCCGATCACCGACGACGCCGACATCCGCGAGACGCTGGACCACGCGATCGACGCCGTGTTCGAGACCGTGCCGGTCTGAGCCCGCCACGACACGGCGCCCACCCCACCCGACGCGATGACCGCCACCGAAACCGCGAGCTTCCTGGAGCGCCTGCCCGCGTGGCGCGCCCGGCTCGACACGCGTTTCCCCGAGGTGGACCCGGTGTTCGAGGCCTGCCTGGTCGATGCGGTGCGCGTGCTCAGCCCCGAGGGGCTGGACGCCTACATCGACTACGCGCGAACGCTCGGCAAGCTGGGCCGTGGCGTGGAGCCCATGTTGATCTTTCTGGCCGAGTGGCCGCAGGTCGCGCGCTCGCTGGGGGAAGACGCCTTGCCCGCCATCGCCGCCGCCATCCACACCCTCTACAAATCGCCCAACGGCAAAGCCATCACGCCGTTCCTGCAGAGCCTGGCTGCGGTGGCGCGGCGTCTGAGCCGCTCGCCGGGCCGCCCCAAGAACGACGGCGCGCCCCCTGGGGAGCTGGCGCAGCCGGGGTGGGGGGCGCTGTCCTCGCGCGAGCCGTTCCAGCGTTACCTCAGCCTCTCGCTCGACTTCATGGAGCGCACCACCGGCTCCATCCACGGCCACCACAAGACCTTTGCCAGCCCGGGCCTGCCGCTGTTCTTCGAGCGCGCGCCCCAACTGCTGGGCTTGCTCAGCGTGGGCGGGCTGCAGCGCTGGGTGGAGTACGGCATCCGCAACCATCAGCACCACCCCGACCATCAGCGCGACTACTTCGGCCTGCGCAGCGCCGACGCCAAGGCCGTGCTGCAGCGCGAGCGCCGCGGCACCCTGCTGGCCGACCACAGCCGCGCGCTTGATCTGTACCTGCAGGCGCTGTGGCAACAGCAGGCGCTGCTCGTGCCCTACGCGACCGCCCAGCTGGGCGGCGACAGCGTGCCGGATGCCTCGGCGCAACTGCGCCCGTATGTCGACCACCTGGGCATGCGCCTGCCCGACGTGTACGACGACCGCGCCGGCGTGCGTGGCATCGACCGCTACCGCGCCGCGCTCGCCCACATGGCCGGTCACCGGCGCTGGAGTCAGCCGCAAGTGGCCGACAACTGGAGCCCGTTCCAGCGCCTGGCGGTGGAGACGTTTGAAGACGCGCGCATCGACACCCTGCTGCTGCGCGAATACCCCGGCCTGCGCGGCACGCTGCTGCGCCTGCACCCGCGCCCGACGGAGGGCGCCTGCGACCCGGCCACGCACTCGTGCCTGCGCCACCGCCTGGCCATGCTCTCGCGCGCCCTGCTCGACCCGCAACACGGCTACACCGACCCGGACCTGCTTCATTTCCGCCAGCGCTTCCACCAGGCGCTGGCCACCGGCCCATCGAGCACACAAGAGATGGCCAGCCTCGCGCTCTCGTGCGTGGCACGCATCCGCCGCCAGAGCGACCAGCAGCCCAACGTGCTTTTCACCGACACCGAGGTGGACTACCGCGACGACAACCGCCACCTCTGGATCTACATCGAGGCCGGTGACGAAGAAGAGAGCTTCGAGCCACCGCGCCAGAGCGACACGCCGCCCGACGTGGCCGGCCTGCCGCCGCGCCACTACCCCGAGTGGGACCACCAGAGCCAGACCTGGCGGCCCGACTGGGTAAGCCTGTACGAGCGCCTGCAACCGAGCGGCAACCCGGCACAGATCCACGCCATCCTCGCGCGCCACGCCGGGCTGGCCAAGCAGCTCAAGCGCCTGCTCGATCTGCTCAAACCGCAGGACAAGCAGCGCATCCGCTTTCAGGAAGAGGGCAGCGAGCTCGACCTGGACGTGGCGATCCGTTCCTGGGTCGACTTCCAGAGCGGCGCCGCGCCCGACCCGCGCATCAACATGAGCCACCGCACCGACGGGCGCGACATCGCCGTGCTGCTGCTGCTCGACCTGTCGCAGTCACTCAACGAGCCGGTGTCATCGGGGCCTTCGGGTGGGAGCCGGCAGACCGTGCTCGACCTCAGCCGCGAAGCCGTCACCCTGCTGGCCTGGGCCATCGAACAACTCGGAGATCCCTTCGCCATCGCTGGCTTTCACTCCAACACCCGGCACGACGTGCGCTACCAGCACATCAAGGGCTTCGACGAAGGTTTTGATGAGGACGTGAAGGGCCGCCTGGCGGGCATCGAAGCGGGCTGGTCCACCCGCATGGGTGCGGCCCTGCGCCACGCCGGCCACTACCTGGGCGCGCGCCAGACCGACAAGAAGCTGCTGCTCATCCTCACCGACGGCCAGCCCAGCGACATCGACACGCCCGACGAGCGCACGCTGATCGAAGACGCGCGCGAAGCCGTGCGCGAACTCGGCCAGGACGGCATCTACACCCACTGCATCAGCCTTGACCCGAAGGCCGATGCCTACGTGGGCGACATCTTCGGCGGACGCCACACCGTGATCGAAAACGTGCAGCGCCTGCCCGAGCGGCTGCCGCAGTTGTTCATGTCGTTGACGCGGTAGCCGCGCCTACGCTGCCAAGTTTCACAACACCCGATACGTCGCCGTGCCGACGGACTGCGGCCTGTTCATAGCAATTCGTCCGAGAACATAGGCTGGGTGCGCATGAACTGCGCAAACTCATTCATGGGACCCTTGGGCACGTCCACCAAAAACTGGTCAACGATGGGCAGAAACCCTGCGTCCGGCAGGTACCGGGCGGCATAGAGGCTGTACATGCCCCCCTGCTCGCTGTTGTATGGCTTCCAGCGCTCGTCCCAGTACCAGTCGTACAAATCCCGGGCGGTGTGCAGGTGCTCCAGGGCGGGCAAGAACAGGCGCTCAAACTCCTCAAAGTACCAGGCGGCGTCCTCTTCGTAGGCAATGGTGTCAAACGGATACGTGCTGACCCGCTCCATGTCCTGCAATACCACCACACCCACCGGGCTGCGCCCATTCAATGTGGGATTCTCCAGCCCCCCCCCGCGTTGCTGTTGAACCCGGAGGTAACGTGCGCTGGTGACTTTCAGTTGCAACCGAAAGCCAACATCGGCACGAACTATCTGGTAACCCCCACCAGGCCTCAGCGGTCTCGTGAACCAAAATGACGCCTCTGGCCCTTCTTCAAACGCAAAGCCCAACGGCTCCAGCCGGGACTTCAGGCCCGCGATCACAAGGGAGCGCCGCGCTTTGTCCTTCATGGGGGGGGTCTGCCAAGCGGGATCCCAGTCCTGAAGCTGGGGTTCTGCGCCCGGACTGACATTGTTCCAATACGTGAACCAGAACCGACGCGATGGCACCATCACCTGTGCGCGAAGCTGCCGCACCAGGGGCATCAGCACACGCATCACCTCGTCCAGCCGGTTGGCGGGAACCCGCAGCTCGAAGCCTGGGCCACCCCACTGGCGATGGCGCAGCACGGGGTCGCCGTCCACCCACAAAGCACTGCCATGGGTTTGCCAGGGCAGTTGCTGCATCAAGCGGTGGATCAACCTGCCGCGCCATGCAAGGCTGCTCTCGGCGAAGCTTGGCCTCGGAAACGCCTCCATCAACATCAGCTCATCGCCAATCTCCTCAAGACCCAGGCCCAGTTGGCGCCCACCCTCTTCGAAGTATGGTGCCCAAACAAAGTGATTCAGAAAAATTGAAACGTTGGATTCCATGTGCAAACGCCCTGTCGAAAAAGTCTGAGTCCATCGGACGACGCTCAACCCCGCGCCACCCCAAACGGGTTGAACACCGCCACCCCCAGCGCCTTGAAATCCGCCACGTTGCGGGTCACCACGGTCAGGCCGTGGGCTTGGGCGGTGGCGGCGATCATGGCGTCCTCGTAGAGTGTGTCGGACTGGCGGTGCATGAGCCGCGCCCAGCGCCGGAAGGCGTTGGCGTCCATGGGCAGCACGTTGTAGGCGCTGGCCACGAGTTCCAGCCAGATTTCGATTTCTTCGGCTTTGGCGGCGTCTTGTTCGCGGGTCAGTTCGATGCCGGCCTGGATTTCACCGAGCGTCACGGCGGAGAGGAAGAGATGGGCGTCTTCAACGGACTGCAGCCAGGCGACCACGGCACCGTGGGGCCGGGGTTTGCGCAGTTCCGACACCACGTTGGTATCGAGCAGGTACATGCCGTCGGCCTCAGCTCAAGGGCGCCACGGGGCGGCGCCTGGCCCGGCCTCGGGGTGGAATCGCCAATGTGGCCCGCCCCGTGTCGGACAACAGCAGTTCCTTGAGCGAGGGGCGGGCGGCCGATTGCAGGCGCCGCCATTCTTGGATGGGCACCAGCACCGCCGCTTCCGCGCCCCGCTTGGTCACGAGTTGCGGGCCCTCGGTGAGGCAGGCGTCCAGAAACTCGCTGAACCGCGCCTTGGCGTCTTGTACCGGCCATGTGTGCATGTCATTCCCCTTGAACAAACCAGTTGGCTGACCAGTTTAAACGAATCACCAGCCAAGTGAGCACGAACGCTTTTTCACCAGGGCTGCGGCTCGCCACTGCGCACGTGCCACCACGCCGGCAGCAGCCGTCGCACCTCGGCGCGAGCGTAGCGGTCGTCGAGCAGCCAGACGGTGCCGTGGTCCTGCTCGCTGCGGATCACGCGGCCCGCGGCCTGCACCACCTTTTGCACGCCGGGGAACAGGTAGGTGTAGTCGTAGCCGCGGCCGAACTTCGCCTGCAGCCGGGCCTTGAGCTGTTCGTTCACGGGGTTCACCTGCGGCAGGCCCAGCGTGGCGATGAAGGCGCCGATGAGGCGGCGACCGGGCAGGTCGATGCCCTCGCCAAACGCGCCGCCGAGCACGGCAAAGCCGATGCCCTGGCCACCCTCGGTGAAGCGGGCGATGAAGGCCTCGCGCTCGGGCTCGCCCATGCCGCGCGACTGCGCCCAGACCGGTATATCCGGGTGGCGCTGCTGCAGCCGGTCGAGCGCCTGCGCCAGGTAGTCGAAGCTGCTGAAAAACGCGAGGTAGTTGCCGGGCTCGGCCGCGAACTGCGCCGCCAGGGTGTCGGCCATGGGCGTGAGCGACGCCAGCCGGTCGGTCCAGCGGGTGGAGATGTGTGGCGCCACGCGCACCGCGAGCTGTTCGCCGGAAAACGGCGAGGGCACGTCCACGCGCAGCGCGTCGGCCGGCAGGCCCAGCAGGTCGGCCACGTAGTCCATGGGCGCGAGCGTGGCCGAGAACAGCGTGGCGCACCGCACGGCGCTCCAGCGGTCCTGCAGCAGCGGGCCGGGCACGAGGTTGCGCAGGCTGATCAGCGGTTGTGCCACGCGCGTGCCCGGGGCGGGGTGGGGCGTGCGCGTGAGGTCGCAGAGGCTGTGGTCACCGTGCAGCTCGGCCACGCGCTGGAAATGCAGCGCCTCGAAGAACCAGGCCTGCAGCGGGCCGCTGGCGGCGTCTTGCGGGTGCTGGGCCAGATGGTCGCCGATCTCGCCGCAGAGCTGCTGCAGCGCGGCGGTGAAGGCGCCCGGGGGCTCGGGCAGCACGGTGTAGTCCCCCGCCTGTTCCCGCGCCAGCGCGTTCCACTGGCGGTGCAACCGGTCGAGGCCTTTTTTCAGCGCGGCCGGCGCGCTGCGGCGCAGCGCCTGGTAGGCCGACGGGTCGAGCCGGGCGCTGTACATGGCGCGGGCGCGTTCGATCAGGTTGTGCGCCTCGTCCACCAGCAGTGCGCTCTGCCAGCCGTGTTCGAGCGTGAGGCCGTGCCAGTGGGCGCCGAGGTCGAAGAAGTGGTTCACGTCGCCCACCGCCACATCGCTCCAGCGCAGCATCTCCTGCCCCAGGTAGTAGAGGCACACGCTGTGTTCCAGCGCCAGTTCACGCAGCGCGCCCTTGTCCAGCCAGCCGGCCTGCGCCGCGGCGGCGCGGGCCGCGGGCAGGCGGTCGTAGAAACCGCGTGCGAGCGGGCAGGACTCGCCGTGGCAGGCCTTGTCCGGGTGTTCGCAAGCCTTGTCGCGCGCCACGCGTTCGAGCACGCGCAGCGGCAGCACCGGGCGCGCCGGCGCTTGGCCGGCGGCGCCGAGGCGGGCCAGCGCGTCCAGCGCGAGCTGGCGGCCGGTGGTGCGCGCGGTCAGGTAGAAGAGCTTGTCCAGCCCCTGCGCGGGCGCGGCCTTGAGCGCGGCGAACAGCGTGGCCGCCGTCTTGCCGATGCCGGTGGGCGCCTGCGCCATGAGCACGCGGCCGGCGGCGTGGGCGCGGTAGACCGACTCGGCCAGCGCCCGCTGGCCGGCGCGGAATTCGGGGAAGGGGAAGGCCAGGGCGCGCAGCGCGGCGTCGCGCGCGTTGCGGTGGGCGCGCTCCTGCCGGGCCCAGCCGCTGTAGCGTTCGCACAGGTCTTCAAAGTGCGCGCGCAGGGCGCTGGCGCTGTGGGTTTCCGTCAGCGGTGTCTCGTGGCCGGTGTCGATGTTGAAGTAGACCAGCACCAGCTCGATGCGCTCCAGCCCGAGCTGTTCGCACAGCATCCAGCCGTAGACCCGCGCCTGCGCCCAGTGCAGGGCGCGCGCGTTGTCTGCTATCAGCGCGGCGTCGCCCCGGTGGGTCTTGATCTCTTCCAGGCGCTGCGCGGCGGCGTCCCAGCCGTCGGCCCGGCCCTGCACGCGCAGGCCGCGCCACTGGCTGGACAGCGGCACCTCGCGCTGGTAGCCCGCGCCGCGCCGCGACGTCACCTCGCCATGGCCGGCCACGCCTTCGCTGCCGCTGGGCGAGGGCGTGAAGCGCAGATCGAGGTCGCCGCGGCGCGCCGCGAAATCGCACAGCGTGCGCACCGCCACGGCGCCCAGCGGGGCGTCGGCGGCGGCTTCGTCAACCAGTCGGGGTGTGGCGGTGTTCAAGGGTGGGCTCGGGTTGTGAGGGGCATCGTACTGGATATATAGCCCCATGTTTTACTTGACGTACCCACTCAAAAGGCGCACACTTTGCGCACCCACTCAGGAAACGCCATGTCTTACCTCTCTCAGCCCCACTTTCACAACGAAGAAGCCGCATACGCTTTTGTCGAGGCCCGCGTGTGGCCGAACGGTCCGGTCTGCCCGCACTGTGGCGGCGTGGAGCGCAACAAACTGATGGGTGGCGCCTCCACCCGCATCGGCACCTACAAGTGCTATGACTGCCGCAAGCCGTTCACCGTCAAGGTGGGCACCATCTTCGAGTCGAGCCACATCCCTTTGCGCCTGTGGCTCCAGGGCATCTACCTCGTTGCGGCCAGCAAGAAGGGCATCAGCGCCAACCAGCTTCACCGCACTCTGGGTATCACCCTGAAAAGTGCGTGGTTCATGGGCCACCGCATCCGTGAGGCCATGCGCGACAGCAGCACCGATCTGCTGGGTGGTGGCGGGGCCATCGTTGAAGCCGATGAAACCTTCATGGGTGCCAAGCGTGGCACCAAGGCTGTTCAGGGCGGCGCTCACCGCAGCAAGGTCGTGTCTTTGGTTTCCCGCGAAGGCAAGACCCGTTCGTTTCACGTTGCCAACGTGGACAAGGACAACCTCAAGCCGATCCTGATGGCCAACATCGCCAAAGACTCCCACCTTATGACCGATGGCGCCGGGCACTACAAGAAGATCGGCAAGGAGTTCGATCTTCACGAGTCCACCAACCACACCCAGAAGGAATACGCGAAGGATTCCAAGGTGGCAGGCGTTCGCGCCCACAGCAACACCGTCGAGTCCTACTTCGGCATCCTCAAGCGCGGCATCACTGGCGTCTATCACCACGTCAGCGAGGAACACCTTCAGCGCTATGTCGATGAGTTCGACTTCCGATTCACTAACCGCAAGTCGCAGGGCATTGATGACGCCCAGCGTGCCGACCTCCTGCTTAAAGGTGTGGTGGGCAAGCGGCTGACCTATGAAACGATTGCGCAATGAAAAAGAAACCGACGCATGGCACTGGCGACCGAAGCCACCTAAACATCCCCGACGATCCTGAACAGTCAAAGCGCTTTGAGGAAAAGGCGCGGGAGCTTGAGGCTGAAAGGAACGGGGAGCAGTTTGAGAAGGTGATTCAGACCATCGTGCCGACAAAGAAACCACCGTCGTCAAGTTGAGGGAGGTGATAGGCACACATCACTCATACACTGAGCAGCCAATCAACTAGGAGACACGATGGACGCTGAAGAACGAATTAAGACATTGGAGGCAAAAGTTTCTGCCTTATCGAAAACCATTGCAGAAGCGAATGCTGAAGCAACAACCGCAAAAATGCTTGCGCTTAGTTTGGCTGCAGTCAGTCCGCATCCAGGCGCTGTGCTGGCAGGCTTCAAAGCGTTCGTCGCCAGTGTAGAAGGGCACACAGTTTTTTCGCCAGCGTCGGACGAATTGATTCTTTTGCATAGTCGGACACAGCAACCAGTCTTCGAACTTCTGACAAGGCTGCTTCAGCCTCCGCCAAGCGCCGATTGATGAGTCGTGCTCGCGGTGACTCTATCGGTGCCTGATGAGAAAGGCCGCTGAGGGTCTTGGCCACTGAGCGACCAAGTTCATCCGCCGCAATTTCTAGGGGAGTGGGGTTGTCGGTCAAGACCGGATGATGTTTCATCCACCCATGATCCCCCTAAGCACCAGCCAGCGCGAACCCTATGCAGGGTTGCTACCCTATGCGAGAGGCATCCCCTGCTCATCCATCCGGCCCGCGACCCTTTGCAAAAGGGCCTTGACGCAATCCCGGATCGATTCAGCTTCTTCGCGGGTGTACTTGTTTTCGATGTGCATGGTGCTGTTCCGCCATGCGTGCATCACCGCTTCTATCGAGGCGTAGATGCCTGAGAAGTAGTCGTTTTCAGGCCATTTTGGCGAAGCGCCAGTCCGCATTTCTCGCAGCTCTTTGAGGATGCTTCCCCAATTCCTACCCTGAGCCACCAGCGGATCGGTCGCGCCCAAGCAAAGCCTGACCGCCCGAAGCGCCGACTCAACCGACCTCATCCAGTGAAACACCGCTGCGGTGTACCGTCCAAGCGCCATGCATTTCGATGCCTCGTCAAGCTCAAAAACTATTGATGGAAACTTTGCATGCACCTCGTCGCCGAAATTGTCAGCGGCGAATTCGGCGGCTTCGGTTTTGTTCAGGGAAAGCAGGAATCTGGTTCCAAGTTCGTCCTGAAGGCGCATCTGGATCGACTCTCCAAGCTGGAACAACTCCCGATGCCCGATCACGCCTCCATGTATCTTTGCCTTCAGGCGGTTAGCCTCGGCGAGAGCTACTGGCAGTTCCAGAGCGACGAGGGAAGCAGTCAAAAGGTCAACGGACACCTTTAGGCTATCCACAAAGTCAGCTTGAACCTGAACATCCAAAACGTCATTCATGACGCCAGGTGCTCTTGTTCCAAGCTCCAAGCCCTTGAGCAGTCCAAGACTTCCTGTTGCCGCGCTGAAAGCAGCGGCATTGACCTTGAGCATGTCCAACTCCGAGAAAAGACGTTTGCGGCTGGTCATCTTACATCTCTCTCAGGATTTTGGGTACGCGAAGTAAAACATGGGGATATATAGTCAGTTCATGGAGCCCGCCCTGTCCCCCGAACCGCCCCCGCTCAACCGCCAGCACCACCGGCGCCTGCGCGACATCTACCGCTCGGCCGGCTGGCCCTGCGCCGACATGATCGAGGTCGAGCTGCTGGCGGCCGGCTTGCTGGAGCGCCGGGTGTCCGCCGACGGCCATGAAACCCTGCGCGTGACCGACGCCGGCATCCAGACGCTGGCGCGCGTGTTCGCCAGCAACAAGGCCGCGCGCACGCCGCACGAGGCGCTGGTGGAGCAGGTCGCGGTGGCCATGACGCGTGCCGGCCGCCTGGCCTGGCGTGGTCTGATGCTGCGCGTGCCGCTGCCCCGGGCCTTGCTGTTGGGCGAGGCCGCAGCGCCGGTGGCGGCGGAGCCCGCGCCCGGCTGGGCGGCGCAGATGGCGGCCTTTGAATCCGAAGTGACCACCAACCCCGCTGAGCCCCAACACGCCTGGTGCATGGCCTGCCCGGACGTGTTTTCCATCCGCCGCAGCTCGGTCGAGGCCTACCTGGAACCGGTGGTGCACGAGATCAAGGTCAGCCGCGCCGACCTGCTGGGCGACCTGAAAAAACCCGCCAAGCGCGCCGCCTACCTGGAGATGGCCAGCGCCTGCTGGTACGTGCTCGGCCACGACGCCAAGGGCCGGCCCATCGCCCAACCCGAAGAGGTGCCGCCCGAGTGCGGCGTCATGTACGCCCGCGACGGCGAGCTCAGCATCGCCCGCGAAGCGCCGCGCCGCGGCATCGAGCGCCTGCCGTTTCATGTGTGGATGACGCTGGCGCAGACCGAGCCGGCCGTGCGGCTGGAAGAGTCGGGCCAGGCGCGGTTTTGAACCATCCGGAATCACCCCAGAAACACGGTGTATTCATGCGGGCGCTGAAGGTTTTTCGGAACGACTATTGCTTCAGAGCAAGGGGTTTCACAAATTCGCTCACAGCACTGACAAATTCATCAACTTGGTCATGCATGATGAAGTGCCCACTGTCTCTGACAATGATATGACGTGAATTGCTGGATAGACGGGCCAGATCATTCTGCTCTGCCTGTTTGATTCGGGCAAGCGCCTTTTCTGCTTCAATATTCTTCCCCAATCTCTCCGCTTCTCGCTCCACCAGTTTCAGATCTATAAGATTACCGGCGGTCAAGGTCAATAAGGGAAGCGCTCCCAAACTGCCAGGTGGAGGTGTAGATGGATCAAGCCCTCGGCGCATGACAGTAATTTCATTGACAACCGCACGAGCGGTATCGGTGCGGTTCTGGACAGCCGTTTTCGCCATCACAACTTCCGCTGGTAGGGGCGAAGGTTGGCGATCGGCATTGGCAATCCCCATCAATCGAACGAGACCGACCCGTGCCAATGGCTCGGCAACTGCAATGAGCACGGCCTGTTTCTGATAGTCCCAAGCAGCATGGTGATACTGATGCATGGGACCTTGTTCATGAGCCGAATCGACAAGAACGATGCCCTGCGTCTCTTCCGGAAACTGATGATAGAAAGCGCGAACATATATTCCGCCACGGGAATGACCGACCAATACATAAGGTGAAGGAATGTCTGCCTTATTCAACAATGCACGCAGGTTTTTGGTGACATGTTCGGGCTGGATAGGGGTGTCTATCAGATCGCTCCAGCCAAGCCCAGGACGGTCGTAGGAGCAAACGCGCATGTTCTGCGCGAGCCTGGATTGAACCGGATGCCAACTCAAAGAGTTTTCCCCAAGTCCCGCCTCAAGAATGAGCGTTGGAGAACCAGATCCCATGCAATTCAGGTGAAAATTGACGCCATTCATTGAGATCATGCGCCCTGGGGGTGGAAATTCAGCCAAATCTGTTGCGGTTCTTTTGGATTGATAGACTGCTCCTGCCAGCACGGCAAAGAATGCAATTCCAAAAACAAATACAACAAATCGAAATCGCCGCGATGAAGTGAGTTTCATGTCATCCAGTGTTTGACGTGATGGGTAACCAAGGGCGATTGCCATTGGACATCTCTCTCGATGGATCTTGCACCGCATCCGCTCGTCGCTCTGCTCTGTGCTCTGAATGGGCACGGCCACCGTCTGGAGATCCCAGGTCCGCGACCGGGATCAAGCCATGCCCAGAACTGGTATTTACCAGCCTTCAGGGCCGCCGACCTCACGGCATCAGGTTCTTGCAGGCCCGCCGCAGGCGCTGCTCCGCGTCCTGTGCGACAGCTTGCACCTCGGGCTTGTTGACCATCTCCATCATCACCAGCGGATCGATAAACGCCACCGTGACGCGGCCCTCGGCTTCCTGGCGGACGACCACGTTGCACGGCAGCAGCAGGCCGATGTCGGGCTCGGCCTGCAAGGCCTTGTGCGCCAGCGGCGGGTTGCAAGCACCCAGAATGCGGTAGGGCGGCATGTCGACGCCGAGCTTTTCCTTCATCGCGCTCTGCACGTCGATATCGCTCAGGACACCGAAGCCCTCCTGCTTGAGCGCAGCCATGACGCGCTCCAGGGCGTCGTCGAACGACAGTTCGAGGGTGGCATTGAATCCGTACATCTGGCTTCTCCTGGGCGGTGGGTGGGCTGGTTCATTTGGCCGGTCCCTGTGTGGCGCCGTATTCGTTCGGCGCCGGCTGGTTGACCTCTGGCGCGGTGGGGTCCACCGGTGTCTTGTCACAGGCGCCCAACGTTGAGATCTCGGCTCCAGCGTCTGGACAATCGACCGAGCGCGCGGTCCAGGCCTACGGTTGCGAGATGCCGACCAGGGCGTCAGCGGTGGGCTGGATGTCGTCGGCTTCGACGGCGAAGTCGCCGAGCGAAACAATGCCCACCAGGCGCTTCTCGCGGTTCACGACCGGCAGGCGCCTGACCTGGTACCGGCTCATCTTGTCGGCACCCGCCTCCACGGTGTCGTCCTCATAGCACCAGATCACATCTTCCGACATCACGTCGCGCACCAGCGTGTCGCCGCCCTTGCCTTCGGCGACGGCACGCACGGCGATGTCGCGGTCGGTCACCGCGCCGATCATCCGGTCGTTCTCGCCCACGGGCAGCATTCCGAAGCCTTCGTCCCGCATGCGGGCGGCGGCGTCCCGGAGCGTCGCGTCGGGGCTGATCACTTGCACGTCGGGGCTCATCACGTCTTTGAGTCGTTGCATGTTCGTCTCCTGGTCAGGGTTTGTCGTGCGTGTGGCCACAGGGTTCGCGGGCTGGCCCGAATCCTCCGGGCTCGCCATGGCGCCTGCCGCTCCGCCGCCCAGTGCGCCGGCAACGGCACCCACCGTGCCACCCACCACCGCACCCACGGGGCCACCCACCACGCTGCCGATGGCGGCACCTGCTGCCACACCGACCACAACGCCGCCTCCGGTCAGCACCGAGTTGGCCTCGCGCTCGGCCTCCTTGGGTTCCAGCAACGACTGGGCTGCGGGGTTCGGGTCCTGCGACGGAATGCCGTGGCCAGGACGGGCTTGCTCGGCGAGGTCGCCGTCAACCGGTGCCGACTTCGCCTGGGGAAAAGTAGATGGATTCATGATGGCTCCTTTGCGTCAGTGACGCGCTGGGGGTGAAAGGCGCGTGTCGGCGCTGAGGGGGGAATGAGGGCGCCTGGAGGGTGGTGTCCGACGCTGGAAAAGTGATCATTCACTCGCTGTTGTCCCCGGTCTGTGCGGTTGCGCACGCCAGCGCGCGGAGGGAACGAATGAACGTTCATGAGGTTTCCTTTCTCACGCAGGTGGGCTGGCTGGGCTTAATCGTTCGCTGGCGAACAGACAGACCGCCTCAAACATGACCCCATGAGGGCTCTGCGATCGGCAGCCAAACGTTCCGCCCCCCAACCGAAAGGAAACACCATGACTCGCGAGAAAACGGCCCACATTGAGCCATCCAAGCACTCAACCGACGAAGTTGATGAATTTCTGGAGATGGTGGAGGCCAACGTCGATGACGCTCCAGGCGCTGGTTCGCCGGCCATCAAGCCGAACACGAATCTGGATGCCGACGGCAAGCCCACCACGGACACACCGAAGAACCCCAAAATCTGAACCATCACATCGCCCCCGAGCACCAGCGCGTCGCGGCGGGCCACAGAAACCGGCAGAATGGCCCGGGTCAGGCAGACCGGGGTGTGCCCGGTTTGAAAACGCGACGACGTCGAAGAAGGTGAATGCTCATGAGACTGGTGGCTGTGTTGTTGGCTCTTCTGGTGGTGGGGCTTCTCGTGGCCCGTCAACTGGGCGGCGGCGCGCCGGCCCAGGTTCAAAAGCCGGAGGCCATTTCGGATGTGGCGGTTCCCGGCATGCCCACTGTTCCCACCAAGCCCCAGGACTTGCCCCAGTTCGAAAAGCAGGTCGAGGGCTACGTCAACGATCTGGCCGCCGAGCGGGCCAAACAGCTGGAGCAGGCGGAATCGGGGAAGTGACGGGGGCCAGCAAATTCTTTCGAATCTTGTCGATGGCCGGGTGGTTGCTTCGTCGTAAAGACAGCATCCACCAAAAAGGAGTGAGTCATGAAGTACCTCGGCCTTGCCTACTACAACCCTGAAAAATTCGCCGCGATGGCGCCAGACGACGTGCAGGCATTGGTGAGCCAATGCCCGCCGATGGATGGAAAGATGCGAGCCACCGGAAAGGTGCTGGTTTCCGCGTCGCTTTCCGAGCCCAAGGACTGGATCACGCTGCGCCCGCAAGGGGGCAAGCCACGGATCAGCGACGGACCCTATACCGAGGCCAAGGAAATGGTGGGTGGTCTGTTCATCATCGAGGCTGAAAGCCGTGACGAGGCAACGCGCCTCGCGGCCATGCACCCCGCCGCCTCGTTGGGCGAGGCTGGCGGATGGGGCATCGAGTTGATTCCCATGGACTCCTTCCTGAGCTGGTGTTGAACCGGGCCGGGCGGCCCGTTGCGTATCTCGAACGGAGGACACCATGGGACTCTTGACCTTCAGTATGAACGTCACCCTGGACGGCTGCGTCGACCACCAGGAAGGAATCGCCGACGACGAGACACACGCCTTTTTCACCCGCCTCATGGACGAGGGCGGGGCGATGCTGTGGGGCCGCGTCACCTACGAGATGATGGAGAGCTACTGGCCAGCGGTCGCCCGCGGCGACGAAGAGGCGCCGCCAGCGATGCGCGAGTGGGCAGTCAAGCTGGAGGCCAAGCCGAAGTACGTGGTGTCATCGACGCGAAAGGACTTCCCATGGACCAACAGCCACCACATCGCCGGCGACCTGCGCACGGGCGTACAGAAACTCAAGGACGCGACCCCGGACGGCGTGCTCCTCGGTAGCGGCAAGCTCGCGACCGAGCTGGACCGGCTGGATCTGATCGACGAGTACAAATTGCTCGTCCACCCCAGGATCGCTGGCCACGGCCCGACCCTGTACGAGAGCGGGCTGCCCAGCACGCGACGGCTTGAGTTGATCTCGGCCAAGCCATTGCGCTGCGGCGCGGTCGCCATGCACTACCGGCGCGCGTGCTGACCCGGAGATGGGTCATGTCGCCTGACAACGCGCTGCACTCGGACGGCCTCGCGTTGCTCGGCTCGCCGGTGAGCGCGGGCGTTGAACGACTGCTTCGCCGACATAGCAACGGCCGCTCCTGGCCGGAATTTCCTGCTCGCGGTCAACGCCGGCACCAGCCGTTCAGCGCGACGCGGACTGAACGGCTGGTCTTCGAGGCGACGAACTCAACATCGCGACCCGGAGCAGGCATACGGAAGATCGACCAAGAGTTGTCGGTCAAACGGCTACGGCTGTGACATCTCGCACGAACATGGTGCGTTCAGGGCAATTAAACGGTATTGATCTTGAGGCTATAGTGCTTGCAAGGGAGCAGTTCGTGAACTTGGTCCAGTAAGCGCTTGGACACCAGTGACGGCGACTTTGTCAGATTTTCCATGCCTGTTCATGCATCCAGTACACGAGGACAATCACATGATTTCAAAAGGTTTTTCAGGTTTTACGTTCTCATGTTATCCGACGGTTGCCGGGCATATCCGGTGATTCGGCGACTACATCAAAGTTAGGCCTCGCGATCACACCGTGTTGCCGTCAAATCTTGTCTACCGGACATTCTTTATCCGCGCTGAGCAGTACGGGACTGCGTTCACGATAGACGTGGGAGACAAACAGTTCCTCGTCACCGCCCGGCACTTGATCTCTTCTACCGGAGACCAGATTGAACTTCAGATCCTTCACAGCCGACAGTGGCATAAAGGCCGCGTCCGCGTTGTTGGTCGAGGCAAAGGCGACCTCGACATAGCTGTCCTTCAAGCACCCAAGCGACTGACCGCGAAAGAGTTCGAGGTGACATTGTCTATGGGCGAAATCGTTCTGGGTCAGGATGTGTTCTTCCTCGGATTCCCGTACAAACTTTGGACTGACTACGGCGATCTACTTGGCGGCTTGCCAGGCCCTTACTTGAAGAAGGGCGCCCTTTCAGCCGTCACAATGGAGAGTCCGCAAACGCTCTATGTCGATGCGATAAACAATGAAGGCTTCTCTGGGGGGCCGCTCTACTTTTTCAAGAACGGCAACATGAAAGAGGTCTGTATAGCCGGAATCGTGTCCAAGTACCGAACGGAGCACGAACCCGTTATTGACCAGAACGGTGGAAGGACTGGATTGTCAGTCGAGTACAACACCGGTTTCATGGTGGCCTACGGCATCAAGCATGCATTGGAAATCATCGCTGCGGCGGGCGAGGCCTAACCCCTCGCTCGAGAGCGGACTGTCCACGGCAGGCCGTCTTGCCCGCGCCATGCGCCGCGGGCATGATGCACGGCGCGGGCAAGCCGTCCTGCAGCGGCCAGCCGCTCAGCTCGAACTACAAGGGCTTCCCCCCAAAAGTCAAACACCGATCCAGCCGTGATGCATCGCAAAGCGATGCATCACGGAACAGACGTTGAATTGACGGCTTTCCACCTTCTGCGCCAAGTCTGCGTTGCTCAGCGAGCAAGGGATGCGGACAGCGAAACTACAAACGGTCATGAATGCTGCTCAATGGCAGCGGACCCTGATGAAAGACGCGCGCGGGGGACCCATTCGTTAGCCGAGGATGACCGGTGTTTCCATCGGCCCTGGACTCCTTGAGTTAAACGGTCACGCCCCGCGCAGGTCCAACCTTGACTCATCAAACACGTTGGCTGCACGCGGTGGTGGAAATCAATCTCTGTGGCTCACGTTCAGTTGTCTTGTGATGGTCTGCCTCGGCGCTCAGGCCGGTAGCCTGAACGCCTCACCCCGACTGAGCACGGCCCAGCACATTCGGGCGTTCTTGGCCGCGATGGCCACCACCGCTTTCCAGTAGCCCCGGCGCTGCGCCAGCGCCACCGCCCAGCGGCTGATCGGGTCGGTCTTGTTCTTGGCGGCGGCCAGTACCGCTCGCGCACCCAGCACCAGCAGGCCGCGCAGGTACGGGTCACCGGCCTTGGTGATGCGCCCCAGGCGCCGCCTACCGCCCGAGCTGTACTGCCCGGGCACCAGACCGAGCCAGGCGCACAACTGGCGCCCGCATTTGAAGTCACGCCCATTGCCGATGGTGCTCAGCAGCGCCGTGGCGGTGGTCTCACCAATGCCCGAGAGCTGCATCAGCCGCTGGGCTTCGGTGCTCTGGCGCGCCATCGCGCGGATGTGGAGGTCGTACTGCGCGATGCGCCCATCAAGCCTGGCGACCTCACTGAGCAAATCACCGATCACGGTGTTGGCCCAGCCTGGAAGATCTTCCAGGCGAATCATGGCCTCGCGGCGCACGACGGCGGCCTTGAGTGGCAGCACGATGCCCAGCTCAGAGAGCAGGCCCCGGATGCGGTTGAGCGTGGCGGTGCGTTGTTCGACAAAGCCCTGGCGGGCGCGATGCACGAGCAACTGGCCTTGCTGCTCGATGCTTTTGATGGGCACGAAGCGCATGTTGGGCCTGGTGACGGCTTCACAGATGGCGGCGGCATCGGCCGCATCGTTCTTGCCGCGCTTGCCCGAGAGGCGGTAGGGGATGACGAACTTGGGTGGCCATCAGGCGCACGGTGTGACCGAACTTCTGGAACTCACGAGCCTAGTGGTGGGCACCGGAGCACGCTTCCATGCCGATCAGGCACGGCGGCAGCGAGGCGATGAGTTCCATCAGTTTGGCGCGAGGCACACTGGGGCGTACCAGTGTGGGTTTGCCTGACTCATCCACGCCGTGGACGGCAAAAACGTTCTTTGCCAGATCAATGCCAACGGATACGATTGCCATGGACTTCCCCTTCCAACAAACGAGTGAGTTGATGAGAGTTCGCACTTCCCATCGTGGCACTTTGATGCCGTACCCCGCAAACGTGCGGATCACCCGGGACGGGGAAGTCCCTTTCATTCGTTAGGCGCTCGAAATGCCACTACAGCGAAACGTCGCGCAGCAGAATGCAGAAACAGAAGCAAAGGTACGACAGGCTGCCGAAATGTTTGCCTCACACCCTACCCGCCTTGCCTGGCTAAACGCAATACTTCTCTCACACGGTCTCGTTCCAAACTCAGGCATCCTGGCAAGACTTTCTGAGGTTCCAGCACAAGAAGGCAATCTGTTCAGCGGTGTCTGGCTAAGTCAAGCCGAAGAGTTCTGGGAGTTCGAAGTAGTCGTTTCCCGCGAAAGCGGCGAGTTGCTAAGCACGGAGCGCTTCGAGAACACGACAAACACGGTTTCGGTCAATCAGGCGCTCCGCGGCAGAGGTAAATCTTTCGGTCGCATAGCAATAGAAGTCCTCCGCGGTTCGAGCGCCTAACCCCTTATATGGACTCCCCCACAAGGGCAAGAAACTGATGGATGTTTTGGCTGTTGGGGAATCGCCCCAGCATGGAATCTGCAGGACCGTCGCGCCAATCAATCGAGCGGACAGGCGCCGGCAAGCCGGCGCCTGCCGCTCATGTCGAACGTTAGCAATCAGGAAATTCCCACCATGCGATCACGCCCTTCTCTTCTTGCCGCGCTAGTCATCTTTACCGCATGTACTGCTGCTGCTGAGCTGAAGCCTTTTGAGTTTCAACCCGAAGCAAAGCAGCCGGATCGTGTCACGCAAAAACCAGCGTGTGGCTTCTCCGACCTGAAGCTACCCTCCGACTTTGCAGTTTTCGCTGCAGGCGCATATTCAGGGCGCAAAATTTCCTTCCAAGTTGACCAGAGCGGTCACGAAGGCACTCAAATAGATGTCGCAGTGAATAGCCCCAATAAGCCTGTAGTGCTGATGCTGGGTGCGTACGAACCAACCATTTGGAATATTGGATGGTCAACGGGGACAAGGATTTTGGCGGTTCTTGTGAGTGGGTACCACCGGCAAGCTGTCGCTGGCTTAGAGAAGAATGTCCCACAGTTAAATAGTTCTTATGACAATCACGGTCCATGTGGCTATTTCTACGTAACCAACAACACCCTTTCCGCACTAAACCCAATGGCAAAGCGCGTTTTCGGGCGGCCTGTCGAAATGGTTTTTCCTGCTGAGAAAGGCCGGGTAGTCATAGGGGTGCCATTACAAGTAGAAACCAAACTGGTCACGTCCCCTGAAACCACGCCAGCATCGTTCTACGATAAAAATGCTCCTATCGCTGGTCCTGCGGGGCTAGAAGATGCCGTTCGTAAAGGTTTACTGAGAAAGGCCACAGCAACTGATGCCGACGCTTGGGCAGATGCAGTTATCCAGAATTCTCCGCAACGAGATATTCCTCCCGTGGCAGGTAAGGGCATTCCAAAACCGCCAAAGCCATCTTTTTATAACGCATACGTTGTCCTGAAATCGTTCACGTATCCCTCTGGGCTATACGGTGGCAACTCGGCCACTTTCATAATCCCTAAGGGCATACCGCGGCCAGACGGCAATCCCGGGCACTCGGCAGTTTATGACTTTAATACACTCAATTGCCAGGGTCCATTGTGCGGTGATCGCTAACCCTGCGTTCCAGCGGGCGCCCTGCAGGCGCCACGGAACTCCGCGGTTGAACGACTGCTTTCCTTTCGCGCTCCGACTGCTCCTGGCCTATTCTGTTGAAAAACTCGTCGACAGTGATGAAGACCTCTTTTTTGGGAGTGCTTGAACCCTTGGCAGGACTGTGATCGTCGATCCTCGATCGATCTGAGAGGTCGATTTTTCCGGTGGCGCGTGCGGAGTTGAGCGAGAAGAGTTTTTCAACAGAATAGGCCGGCACCGGCCCCATGCATCCAGCCTCCTTCAGCCACCAACAAGCAAACCATCTCAAGAAAAAAAACCCGGGCGCTCAAGGGCCGTTCCCCCGCCCCATGCCCCCGCCGCCCGTTCCCTTGGTAATATACGAACCAGCTACAAACCGTATACAAGGAGGCTCACATGGGCATCATCAAGATTTCAGAGCAGATGCATGAAAACCTGCGTCTGACCAGTGGGGCGCTGAGCCGCTCCATGAACGCGCAGGCCGAACATTGGCTGCGCGTGGGCATGTTGTCGGAGCTGAACCCGACGCTGTGCCACGGCGAGATCTGCCAGTTGCTGATCGAATCGGAGCGGCAGGCGCCGCCGCCGGCGAGCCTTCGAAGCGTGCCGTCCGCCGGCCTGGAGAAGGCAGCATGACGGGCGGCAAGCGGGGGGTGACCATCAAGACGGCGGCCGAGATCGACATGGCCCGGCGCGCTGGGAATCTGGCGGCGGACGTGTTGCGCATGATCGGCGAACACGTGAAGCCGGGTGTGACCACGGACGAGCTGGACCGGCTCTGCCACGACCACATCGTGAACGAGCTGAAGGCGATTCCGGCCAACATCGGTTACCACGGCTACCCGAAGACGATCTGTGCTTCGGTGAACCACGTGATCTGCCACGGCATCCCGTCGGACAAGAAGCTGAAGGACGGCGACATCGTCAACATCGACGTGGCGCTGATCAAGGACGGCTGGTTCGGCGACACGAGCCGCATGTATTGCGTGGGCGAGCCGGGCATTCTGGCCAAGCGCCTGGTGCGCACGACCTACGAGGCGATGCGCGCGGGCATCCAGCAGGTGCGCCCGGGCGCGACGCTGGGCGATGTGGGCCACGCGATCCAGTCGGTGGCGCACGCGGCGGGGTTCAGCGTGGTGCGTGAGTACTGCGGCCATGGCATCGGGCAGATCTACCACGACGAGCCGCAGGTGTTGCACTACGGCCAGCGCGGCGCGGGCCTGAAGCTGGCGCCGGGCATGGTGTTCACGGTGGAGCCCATGATCAACGCGGGCAAGCGCGAGACCAAGGAGCTGTCGGACGGCTGGACGGTGGTCACGCGCGACCGTTCGCTTTCGGCGCAGTGGGAACACATGGTGGCGGTGACGGACACCGGTTTCGAGATCCTCACGCCCTGGCCCGATGGCCTGGGCGATTACGCGGCGATCGAGCCGGTGAGCGCCGCGCCTGCTGTGGGTGTGTTTGAGCCGGTCTGAGAGCGCGCGCCCGGTTCAGTAATGCGGTGGCAGTTCGTCGCGTGGGTTGCGAAACCCGGGTGAGCCGCCGTCGGCAGCGCCCTGGCGGCGCAACTGGCTCACTTCGCGCAGCAGCAGGTCGATCTGTTCCTGTTGGCGGGCAACCACCGCATTCAGCGTGTCGAGCAGGTCGTCGGCGTAGCTGGCCTTGATCTCTAGTTCGGTGAGGCGGTCTTCCAGGTGCACGGCGGCGGGGGCTGAGGGTGGGGTCGAAGCGGTGCTCATGGGGCTATTGGACACCACGCCGGCGCGTGATCCGCAGCGCATGAAACAACCCCAATCCCTCACTCCGGCCGATGTTCGAGCGAGGCGGAGTTCATGCAGTAGCGCAGGCCGGTGGGCGAGGGGCCGTCGTCGAACACGTGGCCCAGGTGCGCGCCGCACTGGCTGCACACGGTTTCCACGCGCACCATGCCGTGGCTGCGGTCGGTGATCTCGGTGATGGCGCCGGGCACGGCCTGCGAAAAGCTGGGCCAGCCGCAGCCGGCGTCGAACTTGGTGCTGGCGTCGAACAGGGTGTTGCCGCAGCAGATGCAGTGGTAGCTGCCGTCGGCCCAGACCTGCTCGTATTTGCCGGTGAACGGGCGCTCGGTGTGGGCGTGGCGGGTCACGTCAAAGGCGCCGCGCTCGGCGCCTTTCTCGGCGAGCAGGGCGCGCCATTCGGCTTCGGTCTTCTGGACGGGGAAGGTCATGGGGGGAACTCCTTCAGGACGAGCAGCTGATTTCGATGTGGGCCGCCCAGTCGGGCGGGAAGCCGGCCAGGTCTTCGTGGCCGGGCAGGGCGGTGTACGGGGTTTCGAGCGCGGTCTGCAGCCGCCGCAAGGCCGAGAAGTCGCCCTGGCGGGCGTGCTGGATCGCGATCTCGCCCAGGTGGTTGCGCAGCACGGTCTGGGGGTTGGTGGCCAGCATGCGCGCCTGCGTTGCGGCGGGGTCGAAGTCGGGCTGGCTCTGCAGGCGGCCGCGCCAGTGCAGGGCCCAGGCGTCGAAGGCTTCGCGCTGCAGGAACAGGTCGCGCACCGGCTCGATGGCCTGGCGCGCGGCGGTCTGGTCGGCCAGGGGTTCCGCAAAGCCGGCCACGGCGTGCGAGAGGCGGCGCCAGAAGATGGTGAAGTCCACCGCGTCGCGGGCCATGAGCTGCATCAGCTGGTCGACCAGCTCCGGGTCGCCGTCCTGCACGGTGGCCAGGCCGAGCTTGGCGCCCATGCGCTGCTGCAGCGCGGCGGGGAAGACGGCCTTGTAGGGCTCCAGCGCGTCCAGCGCCTGCTGCTGGTCGTCCATCAGCGGCAGCAGGGCCTGGCCCAGGCAGAACAGGTTCCAGTGCGCGATGTTGGGCTGGCGGTGGTAGGCGTAGCGCCCGCCGGTGTCGCTGTGGTTGCAGATGTGGGCGGGGTTGAAGGCGTCGAGAAACTGGAACGGGCCGTAGTCGATGGTCAGGCCCAGGATGCTCATGTTGTCGGTGTTCATGACGCCGTGGCAGAAGCCCACCGCCTGCCACTGCGCCACCATGGCCGCGGTGCGCGCGCTCACGGCTTCGAGCAGGTTGGCGTAGGGGTTGCCGTCGGCGATGCGGCAGCCGGGGTAGAACTGGTCGATCACGAAGTCGGCCAGCTGCTTGAGCGCGGCGTGCTGCCCGCTGTGCGAGAAGTGCTCGAAATGTCCGAAGCGGATGAAGCTGGGCGCCACGCGGGTGACCACCGCGGCGGTCTCGATCTCTTCGCGGCGCACCGGCGCGTCGGACCCGGTGACGCACAGCGCCCGGCTGGTGGGGATGCCCAGGGCGTGCATGGCTTCGCTGCAAAGAAACTCGCGGATGGAGCTGCGCAGCACGGCGCGGCCGTCGCCCATGCGCGAATACGGCGTGAGCCCGGCGCCCTTGAGCTGGATCTCCTGCGGCCCCTGCTCGCTGGGCAACTCGCCCAGCAGGATGGCCCGCCCGTCGCCCAGTTGCCCGGCCCACTGGCCAAACTGGTGGCCGCTGTACACACTGGCCAGGGGCCGCATGCCGGGCAGCAGGCGATTGCCGGTGAAGGCCTGCAGGGCGTCGTCGGATGCCGCCCAGGCCTCGTCCAGGCCGAGCTCGCGCGCCAGCGCCGGGCTGCTGCCCACGAGGTAGGGGGCCGGCAGCGGCGTGGGGCGCAGTTCGGTGTAAAACGCAGGGCCGAGGCTGGCGAAGCGGTGGCTCCAGCGGCCGGGCGCCAGGCCGGCCACGGTGTCGGCGCCCGCGGGCGCGGAGTGGGGAGGGGTCATGCGCCGCATTGTCACCGGGATGACTTGCACCCACGCCCGGGCGGGCTATCCGGGGCAACCCGCTGTGAATCGCGCCAGCGACTGCGGCATGATGCGAACGGCTGTTCTATTTCAGTGCAAGTGCCACTACACCAAGGAGACTTCCCATGCTGGGACAAATGCAAAGCCAACCGCTGCTGATCTCGTCGCTGATCACCCACGCCGAGCGCCACCACGCCAGCACCGAGATCGTCTCGCGCCGGGTCGAGGGCGACATCCACCGCAGCAACTGGGGCCAGATCGCCCGCCGCGCGCGCCAGGTGGCCAACGCCCTGGACGGCCTGCACCTGGCCGCGGGCGACCGCGTGGCCACGCTGGCCTGGAACGGCTACCGCCACCTGGAGCTGTATTTCGGCGTCAGCGGCACCGGCCGCGTGCTGCACACGCTGAACCCGCGCCTGCACCCCGAACAGCTGGCCTGGATCGTGAACCACGCCGACGACCGCGCGGTCTGTTTCGACATGAGCTTCCTGCCGCTGGTGCAGGCGGTGGCGGGCAAGTGCCCGGGCGTGAAACACTGGGTGGCGCTGTGCGACGCCGACAAGCTGCCGGCCGACAGTGGCGTGCCCGGCCTGCTGAGCTACGAGGCCTGGATGGGCGCGCAATCGGAAAAATACCTCTGGCCCGATCTGGACGAAAACAGCGCTTCGAGCATGTGCTACACCAGCGGCACGACGGGCAACCCCAAGGCCGCGCTGTATTCGCACCGCTCCACGTTGCTGCACGCGTATGGCGCGGCGCTGCCCGACGCGCTGGGCTGCTCGGCGCGCGATTCCATCCTGCCGGTGGTGCCGATGTTCCACGTCAACGCCTGGGGTCTGCCGTACTCGGCCGCGGCCGTGGGCTGCAAGCTGGTGTTCCCCGGCCCGGCGATGGACGGCAAGTCGGTCTACGAACTGATCGAATCCGAGAAGGTGACGATGGCCGCGGGCGTGCCCACGGTGTGGCAGATGCTGCTGGGCCACCTGCAGGCCGGTGGTCTGAAGTTCAGCACCCTCAAGCGCACGGTGATCGGCGGCTCGGCCTGCCCGCCGGCCATGATCAACGCCTTCAACGACACCTACGGCGTGGAAGTGCTGCATGCCTGGGGCATGACCGAAATGTCGCCCCTGGGCACGGTCTGCACGCTGAAGAACGCACAGCTCGCGCTGCCGCCCGAAGAGCAGACCAAGGTGCGCCTCAAGCAGGGCCGCGCGGTCTACGGCGTGGACATGAAGATCGTGGACGAGTCGGGCAACGAGCTGCCCTGGGACGGCAAGGCCTTTGGCGACCTGCTGGTGCGCGGCCCGTGGATCATCGCCAGCTACTTCAAGGGCGAGGGCGGCGACCCGCTGCGCTACGACGCGGCGGGCAAGGGCTGGTTTCCCACCGGCGATGTGGCCACCATCGACGCCGACGGCTTCATGCAGATCACCGACCGCAGCAAGGACGTGATCAAGTCCGGCGGCGAGTGGATCAGCTCCATCGACGTGGAAAACATCGCCATGGCCCACCCGGCTGTGGCCATGGCCGCCTGCATCGGCATGAAGCACCCGAAGTGGGACGAACGCCCCATCGTGGTGGTGGTGAAGAAGCCGGGCGCCGAGCTCACGCGTGAAGAGCTGCTGGCGTTCTACGAAGGCAAGACCGCCAAGTGGCAGATCCCGGACGACGTGGTCTTCGTGGATGCGATTCCCCTCGGCGCCACCGGCAAGATGCAGAAGATGACGCTGCGCCAGCAGCTCAAGGACTACGTGCTGAAGTGAAGCACCCCCTGCGCCGCTTCGCTCTGGTGGCCGCGCTGATGTGGCCGCTGGCGCTGTGGGCCCAGCAGGGCCAGACCGTGCGCATCGCCTTCATCGACCCGCTCTCGGGGCCGTCCGGCGACATCGGGCGCAACAGCCTCAAGAGCTGGCAGTTCATGGCCGAGCGCAAGAACGGCGCGGCCAACCCGGCCGGCGTGCGCTTCGTGGTGGCCGGCTTTGACAACAAGGGCTCGCCGCAGGAAAGCCTCAACGCGCTCAAGGCCGCCATCGACCAGGGCTTTCGCTACATCGTGCAGGGCAACGGCTCGGGCGCGGCGGCGGCCATTTCGGACGCGGTGACGCGGCACAACGCGCGCGACCCGGAGCACCCCGTGCTCTACATCAACTACGCGGCCATGGACCCGGCGCTGACCAACGAAAAGTGCAGCTACTGGCACTTCCGTATCGACGCCGATACCGGCATGAAGATGCAGGCGCTCACGCGGTTCATGGCCGTGCAGCCCGCGCTGCAAAAGGTCTTTCTGCTGAACCAGAACTACGCCCATGGTCAGCAGGTGTCGCGCTATTTCCGTGAGGCCATGGCGCAGCAGCGCCCGGACGTGCAGGTGGTGGGCGATGAACTGCACCCGCCGTTCCTGGGGATCGACTTCACCCCCTTCGTGCAGCGCATCCGCGACTCGGGCGCGCAGGCGCTGGTCACCGGCAACTGGGGCGCCGACCTGCGCGACATGATCCAGGCGATGCAGCGGCAGGGCCTGACCATTCCCCTCTACGCCTACTACCCCGGGCTCGTGGGCACGCCCACCGCGCTGGCCGAGAGTGGTGTGCGCCTGCCGGTCTACCAGGTGGCCTACAACCACTCCAACCAGGAAGGCCCCATCGGCGAGCTGGCCACGGCCTTTCGCCAGCGCTACGGGGAGGACCTGACGGTGTACGCCGCCTACGACGGCATCGAGATGCTGGCGCACGCCATGGCCCACGTGCGCTCGACCGAGCCCGCCCGCGTGGCCGCCCGGCTCAGCGGCATGATCTTTCGCGGCTTCAGCGGCCCGGTGCAACTGCGCGCGGACGACCACCAGCTGCAAAAAGGCATTTACATCTCGCGCTGGCAGAAGGTGGACCCGCGCCACCCACGCAGCGCCGAAGACACCGGTTACACCTTCGCCCCGGTGCAGTACTTCGAAGGGCCCGGGCTGGCCGGCCCGTCGCGCTGCCAGATGCTGCGGCCTTGAGGTGTTGGCAGAAGCTCGTACCGCTACGCATGTGCGAGCGCACAGTCACCTGCGCGATAGGTGCTAGGGGCAATCCCTGAGGGTCGGGAGGGGGCAAAGGCTTACGCTGGCGTTTTCCCCCTACCCAAGGAGACCACCTGTGAAATTCGTTCTCAAATCCGTCGCCGTTGCCGCCCTGTCGCTGACCCTGGCGAGTGCCTTCGCCCAGAAGGGCGAGACGGTCAAGATCGCGCTGATCGATCCGCAGACCGGCCTGATGGGTCCGGTGGGCATGAACCAGATGCGCAGCTGGCAGTTCTTTGCCGAGAAATTCAGCGCCAGCAACCCCGCGGGTGTGAAGTTCGAGATGGTGGCGTTCGACAACAAGCTCAGCCCGGCCGAAAGCCTCAACGCCTTCAAGGCCGCGCTGGACCAGGGCGTGCGCTACATCACCCAGGGCAACGGCTCCTCGGTGGCCGGCGCGCTGATCGACGCGGTCAACAAGCACAACGAGCGCAACCCCGGCAAGGAAGTGATCTTCCTGAACTACGCCGCGGTGGACCCCGATTTCACCAACAGCAAGTGCAGCTACTGGCACTTCCGCTTCGACGCCGACACCTCGATGAAGATGGAGGCCATGACCACCTTCATGAAGGACCAGAAGGACGTCAAGGCGGTCTATCTGCTCAACCAGAACTACTCGCACGGCCAGCAGGTCGCCAAGTTCGCCAAGGAAAACCTGGCCCGCAAGCGCCCCGATGTGAAGGTGGTGGGTGAAGACCTGCACCCGCTGGCCCAGGTGCGCGATTTCGCACCCTACATCGCCAAGATCAAGGCCTCGGGCGCCGACACCGTGATCACCGGCAACTGGGGCTCCGACCTGGCGCTGCTGATCAAGGCGGCCAACGAAGGCGGCTACACCGGCAAGTTCTACACCTACTACACCGGCGTCACCGGCACCCCGACCGCGCTGGGCACCGGTGGTGAAGGCCGCGTGTTCCAGGTGGCCTACCAGCACTACAACATGGGTGGCCAGATGGGCAAGTGGGCCGACGAGTTCAAGGCCAGGGTGAAGGACGACATGTACACCGGCGCCATCCCCACGGCGTTCAACGTGCTGAGCGCGGCCATGGCCAAGGCCAAGTCCACCGACCCGGTGAAGGTGGCCGCGGCCATGGAAGGCATCAAGGTCAACAACTTCAACGGCGAAGTGGAGATGCGCAAGAACGACCACCAGCTGCAGCAGCCGCTGTACCTCACGGTCTGGCAGAAGGCCGACAAGAAGTACCCCTACAGCCCGGAAAACACCGGCATGACGCTGGCGCCGGTGAAGGAATTCCCGTCCTATGTGTCGAGCACGCCGACCAGCTGTGAGATGAAGCGGCCTGGATAAGGAGTCACCCCCGCCGCGCTGCGCGCGACCCCCTCAAGGGGGCAGCGCGAGCGGCCCGGCGGAGCCGGTTCCGCCGCGCTCTGGGCTTGGGCATTTCGCGCCGGCTGTTCGCTATGTCTTCATGATGTGATGCCGGTCGCTTGAGCGGGCCATACTCGGTCCGCTTCCGCTCATTCTTCTTCTCCCAACCGCTTCGCCCTCGAAAGGCCTGCTTCATGGAGTTCTTCATCATCTCCATGCTCAACGGCGTGAGTTACGGCTTGCTGCTGTTCCTGTTGAGCTCGGGACTGACCCTCATCTTCAGCATGATGGGGGTGCTGAATTTTGCGCACGCCAGCTTCTACATGCTGGGTGCCTACATCGGTTATTCGGTGGCGCAGCTGGTGGGTTTCTGGCCCGGGTTGATCGTGGCGCCGCTGGTGGTGGGTGCTCTGGGCGCGCTGTTCGAACGGCTGACGCTGCGCCGGGTACACAAGTTCGGCCACGTGCCCGAGCTGCTGGTGACCTTCGGCCTGTCGTACATCGTGCTGGAGCTGGTGCAGCTGATCTGGGGCCGCACGGCGGTGGAGTTCGCGCCGCCCGAGCTGCTGCGCGGCCCGGCCTTCACCCTGGTGCACCACGCCAACGACACGCTGGAATGGTTCTGGGGCTCGGTGGACGGCGCGGTCTGCGCGGGCCAGGGCGTGATCTGCTCGCCGTTTCCGGCCACGCGCGGTTTCATGATGCTGGTGGCGCTGCTGATGCTGGTCTCGCTGTGGCTGCTGCTCACGCGCACGCGCATCGGCCTGATCATCCAGGCCGCGCTGACCCACCCCGAGATGGTGGAGAGCCTGGGCCACAACGTGCCGCGCGTGCTGATGCTGGTGTTCGGCGCCGGCACCGGTCTGGCCGGGCTGGCCGGCGTGATCGGCGGCAGCACCTTCGTGACCGAGCCCAACATGGCGGCCACGGTGGGCTCGGTGATCTTCGTCGTGGTGGTGGTGGGCGGCATGGGCTCGCTCTCGGGCGCCTTCCTGGCCTCGCTGCTGATCGGCGTGATCCAGACCTTCGCCGTCGGGCTCGACCATTCGTTCGTCAGCGTGGCGCAGCAGTTCGGCATGGAGGTGAGCGACGCGATGCGCGAGAACTCGGTGCTCAAGCTCACGCTGTCGCAGGTCGCGCCCATCCTGCCCTACCTGTTCCTGGTGCTGATCCTGATCTTCCGGCCCAAAGGTCTGTTGGGCACAAGGGAAGGTTGACCGACCATGTCAAAACCGTATTACGAATTCAAACCCTACAACGTCGGCCGCTGGATCGTGTGGTCGCTGTTCGCGCTGGTGCTGCTGGGCGCGCCGCTGCTGTTCAGCGGCAACCTGTCCATCACCATGCTCTCGCAGATGGGCATCGCCATCATCGCCTGCCTGTCCTACAACATCCTGCTCGGCCAGGGCGGCATGCTGAGCTTCGGCCACGCGGTCTACACCGGCCTGGGTGCGTACATGGCGATGCACGCGCTCAACGCGGCGGCCGACGGGCAATGGCCGATCCCGGTGAGCCTGATCCCGCTGGTGGGCGGTGTGGCCGGGCTGTTTTTCGCCATCCTGTTCGGCTATGTGACGACCAAGAAGGCCGGCACGCCGTTCGCCATGATCACGCTGGGCATGGCCGAGCTGGTGTTCGCCATGTCGCTGATGTTCTCCGAGTTCTTCGGCGGCGAGGCCGGCGTGTCGGGCAACCGGGTGGTGGGCGAGGCCTTCATGGGCATCACGTTTGGCCCGCCGCGCCAGGTCTATTACCTGATCGCGGCCTACACCTTCGTCTGCGTGGGCCTCATGTTCGCCTTCACGCGCACGCCGCTGGGCCGCATCCTCAACGCCGTGCGCGACAACCCCGAGCGCGTGGAGTTCATCGGCTACAACACGCAGAAGGTGCGCTACCTGGCGTTCATGATCGCGGGCTTCTTCGCCGGCATCGCGGGCGGCCTGGGCGCGCTGAACTTCGAGATCGTCACCGCCGAGGTGGTGGGCGCGGCGCGCTCGGGCGGCTATTTGCTGTTCACCTTCCTGGGCGGCGCCACCTTCTTCTTCGGCCCCATCATCGGCGGCATCCTGATGGTGCTGGCCGCGGTGCTGCTCTCGGAACTGACCAAGGCCTGGCTGCTCTACCTGGGCCTGATCTTCCTGTTCATGGTGATGTACGCGCCGGGCGGCATCGCCAGCCTGATCATGATGAACCTGCGCGTGGCCTCGTTCGGCAAGCTGCGCGAGGTCTGGGTGGCCTACCTGGCGCTGGGCGTGACGGCGCTGGTGGTCTTGCTGGGCGGCGGAGCCATGGTGGAAATGATCTACCACCTGCAGCTCGACGCGGCCATGGGCGACGTGGTGAAGTACCTCGGCATGTCGCTGCACCCGAAAGACGCGGGCAGCTGGTTCGGCGCGGCCTTCGTCACGCTGACCGGCCTGGGCATCTTCGAGCTGACGCGGCGCCAGTTCAGCGCCCAGTGGGCCGAGATCCAGACCGAGATTGAAAAAGAAATCAAGCGCCGGGAGACGCAATGAGCGCAGCGCCGGGCCGTTCCCAAGCAAGCTCGCACCGCAGCCCGCAGGGCGGAGGAACAACTATGAGCACAGCGACCGCGAACCCCATGCAGCCGCACGACAAGTCCATGAGCCATGTGCACGCCGGCGGTTACGCTTTGGAACTGCGCGACCTGCGCAAGCGCTTCGGCAAGACCGAGATCATCCGCGGGGTGGACCTCGCGGTGCGCCCCGGCGAGCGCGTGGCCATCATCGGCCCCAACGGCGCGGGCAAGTCCACGCTGTTCAACCTGATCTCGGGCCGCTTCGAGCCCAGCAGCGGCGAGGTGCTGCTCAACGGCCACCGCATCGACGGCAAGCGGCCGTTCGAGATCAACCGCCTGGGTCTTTCGCGCAGCTTCCAGATCACCAACATCTTCCCCAAGCTCAGCGTGTTCGAGAACCTGCGCTGCGGCGTGCTCTGGAGCCTGGGCTACAAGTACACGCTGTTCCGCTTCCTGGCCGGCATGGACGACGCGAATCAGCGCGCCGACGAGCTGATGAAGATGATCCGGCTCGACAAGAAGCACGACACCCTGGCCATGAACCTGACCTACGCCGAACAGCGCGCGCTGGAGATCGGCATCACCATCGCGGGCGGCGCCAACGTGATCCTGCTCGACGAACCCACGGCCGGCATGAGCAAGAGCGAGACCAGCCGCTTCATCGATCTGATCCGCGAGGTGACCGTGGGCAAGACCCTGCTGACGGTGGAGCACGACATGGGCGTGGTGTTCGGCCTGGCCGACAAGATCGCGGTGGTGGTGTACGGCGAGGTGATCGCCTTCGACACGCCCGAGGCGGTGCGCGCGAACCCGAAGGTGCAGGAGGCGTACCTGGGCTCGGTGCTCGCCGACGAGCAGGCAGCCTCCGCCGGCCACTGAGAAGGGACTCACCATGCTGAAAATCGAAAACCTCCACGCCTACTACGGCAAGAGCCACGTGCTGCACGGCGCTTCGTTCGACGTGGGCCAGGGCGAGATCGTGGCCCTGCTCGGACGCAACGGCTCGGGCCGCTCCACCACGGCCAAGGCCATCATGGGGCTGGTGGAGTGCGAGGGTTCCATCCGGTGGAAGGGGCAGGAGATCCGGGGCCGCAAGTCCTTCGAGATCGCGCATCTGGGCCTCGGCTACGTGCCCGAGAACCGCGACATCTTCCCCAAGCTCACCGTGCAGCAGAACCTGCTGCTGGGCCAGAAGGGCAAGGGCAAGGATGCCCGCTGGAGCTTCGACGACATGTACGCCATGTTCCCGCGCCTGAAGGAGCGCCAGCACACCGAGGCCGGCGTGCTCTCGGGCGGCGAGCAGCAGATGCTCACGCTGTGCCGCACGCTCATGGGCGACCCGGACCTGATCATCATCGACGAGCCCACCGAGGGCCTGGCGCCCAAGATCGTGGAGCTGGTGGGCGAATACCTGCAGAAGCTCAAGGCCCGGGGCGTGTCGGTGTTGCTGATCGAACAGAAGCTCACCATCGCCATGGCCATCTCCGACCGCGCCTTCGTCATGGGCCACGGCAGCATCGTGTTCCACGGCACGCCGGAAACGCTCAGAGCCGACCCGTACACCAGAAAAGAGTGGCTGGAGGTCTGACCCGCTTGCGACAGGTGGCACTTGCCGCACCGCACAAATTCCCTAAAATCGCACGACCGTTCGTTTTTGAACCGTTTTCCCCGTATCCAACAGAGGAGATTCCATGACCGCTGAGTACCAGGTCCACGGCGATGTGGCCGTCATCACGCTGAACAACCCGCCGGTCAACGGCCTGGGGCTGTCGACCCGGCAGGCCATCACCGCCGGGCTGGAGAAGGCCGAGAACGATGCCGCCGTCAAGGCCATCGTGCTCACCGGCGCCGGCAAGGCGTTTTCGGGCGGCGCGGACATCCGCGAATTCGGCTCGCCCAAGGCGATCCAGGAGCCCAATCTGCTGAGCGTGATCCTGGCGGTGGAAAACACCCGCAAGCCGGTGGTCGCGGCGGTGCACAGCGTGTGCATGGGCGGTGGCCTCGAACTGGCGCTGGGCGCGCATTACCGCATCGCGGCCCCCGGCTGCAACGTGGCCCTGCCCGAGGTGAAGCTGGGCCTGATCCCTGGCGCCGGTGGCACGCAGCGCCTGCCGCGTGTGCTGGGCGTGGAAGCCGCGCTGAACATGATCATCAGCGGCGAGCCGGTCAAGAGCGAGATGCTGGCGCAACTGCCCGGCCAGAAGCTGTTCGACAAGCTGGCCGCCTCGCCCGAGTCGCTGGCCGAAGAGGCGCTGGCCTTGGCCCGTGAAGTGGCCGCCAAGCACGCCGACGGCTCGGCCTTGCCGCTGGTGCGCAACCTGCCTTGCAAACACAAGGACGGCGACGCCTACTTCCAGTTCGCGCGCAACATGGTCAAGGGCATGGCGAAGAACTTCCCGGCGCCCGCCAAGTGTGTGGACGCGGTGGAAGCCGCGACCAAGAAGAAGTTCGCCGACGGCATGGCCTTCGAGCGCGAGACCTTCATCAACCTGATGTGGACGCCCGAGTGCAAGTCGCTGCGCCATTTGTTCACGGCCGAGCGCGCCGCGAGCAAGATCCCCGACGTGCCGGAAGACACGCCCAAGCGCGAGATCGCGTCCGTCGCCGTCATCGGCGCCGGCACCATGGGTGGCGGCATCACCATGAACTTCCTCAACGCCGGCATCCCGGTGAAGATCCTGGAAATGAAGCAGGACGCGCTGGACCGTGGCATCGGAACCATCCGCAAGAACTACGAAGCCCAGGTGAAGAAGGGCAAGCTGAAAGCCGACAAGTACGAGCAGCGCATGAGCCTGCTCTCCACCACGCTGAGCTACGACGAGATCGGCTCGGCCGACCTGGTGATCGAGGCCGTGTTCGAGGAAATCGGCGTCAAGGAAGCGGTGTTCAAGGAGCTCGACCGAGTGATGAAGCCCGGCGCGATCCTGGCCTCCAACACCTCCACGCTGGACGTCAACAAGATCGCCCATTTCACGAAGCGCCCGCAGGACGTGGTGGGCCTGCACTTCTTCAGCCCGGCCAACGTGATGAAGCTGCTGGAAGTGGTGCGCGGTGAAGCCACCGCCAAGGACGTGCTGGCCACGGTGATGGCGGTGGCCAAGAAGATCAAGAAGACGGCGGTGGTCTCCGGCGTCTGCGACGGCTTCATCGGCAACCGCATGATCGAGCAGTACGGCCGCCAGGGCGGCTTTTTGCTCGACGAAGGCTGCACGCCCGAGCAGGTGGACAAGGCGATGGAGAAGTTCGGCATGGCCATGGGCCCGTTCCGCATGGGCGACCTGGCCGGCAACGACATCGGCTGGGCGATCCGCAAGCGCCGCTACCAGGAAAAGCCGGACATGAAGTACAGCAAGACCGCCGACCTGCTGTGCGAAAAAGGCCGCTTTGGCCAGAAGGTGGGCAAGGGCTGGTACGACTACGTCGAAGGCAAGCGCGACGCAGTTCCGAACGCCGAGGTGGTGGCCATGATCGAAGACCACCGCAAGGCGTTGGGCATCACGCCACGCAAGATCTCCGACGAAGAGATCGTGCAGCGCCTGGTGTTCTCGCTGGTGAACGAGGCCGCGCACATCCTGGAAGAGGGCATCGCCAACAAGGCCAGCGACATCGACGTGGTCTACATCTTCGGCTACGGCTTCCCGGTGTACCGCGGCGGCCCGCTGAACTACGCCAACGAGGTCGGTCTGTTCAACGTGGTCCAGGCCATGAAGCGCTTTGCCAAGAACCCGCTGGACGACGCGAAGTTCTGGCAGCCCGCACCGCTGCTGGCCCGCCTCGCCGCCGAAGGCCAAACCTTTTGATGACCGCACGAACATTGAATTGAGGACTCCATCATGACCAACGCCGTCATCGTCTCCACCGCCCGCACGCCCCTGGCCAAGAGCTGGAAGGGTGCCTTCAACATGACCCATGGCGCCACGCTCGGCGGCCACGCGGTGCAGCACGCCGTGCAGCGCGCCGGCATCGAAGCCGCCGAAGTCGAAGACGTGATCATGGGTTGCGCCAACCCCGAGGGCGCCACCGGCGCCAACATCGCGCGCCAGATCGCGCTCAAGGCCGGCCTGCCGATCACGGTATCGGGCATGACCGTCAACCGTTTCTGCTCATCCGGACTGCAGACCATCGCCCTGGCCGCGCAACGCATCATCGCCGGCGAAGGCTCGGTGTATGTGGCCGGTGGTGTGGAGAGCATTTCCTGTGTCCAGCAGGAGATGAACCAGCACATGCTCAAGGACCTGGCGCTGGAAAAGCAGAAGCCAGAGATCTACTGGAACATGCTGCAGACCGCCGAGCAGGTGGCCAAGCGTTACGGCATCGGCCGCGACGCCATGGACGAGTACGGCGCCGCCAGCCAGCAGAAGGCCACGGCCGCGCTGGAAGCCGGCCTGTTCAAGGCCGAGATCGCCCCCATCACCGTGACCGCCGGTGTGGCTGACAAAGTCATGGGCCTGATGACCAAACAGGTCACGGTCGAGAACGACGAAGGCATCCGCGCCGGCACCACGTTCGAAGGCATCCACGGCCTGCGCTCGGCCTTGCCGGGTGGCCTGGTGTCGGCGGGCAACGCCAGCCAGTTCAGCGACGGCGCGGGTGCCTGCGTGGTGATGGACGAAACCCTGGCGCAGAAGAAGGGCCTGCAGCCGCTGGGCCGCTTCCTGGGTTTTGCGGTCGCGGGTTGTGAACCCGACGAAATGGGCATCGGCCCGGTGTTCGCCATCCCCAAGGTGCTCGCGCGCCTGGGCCTGAAGGTGAGCGATATCGACCTGTGGGAGCTCAACGAAGCCTTTGCCGTGCAGGTGATCTACTGCCGCGACAAGCTGGGCATCCCGGGTGACCGCCTGAACGTCAACGGCGGCGCCATCGCCGTGGGCCACCCCTACGGCGTGTCGGGCCAGCGCCTGACCGGCCACGCGCTGATCGAGGGCAAGCGCCGCGGCGCCAAGCGGGTGTGCGTGACCATGTGCATCGGCGGTGGCATGGGTGCGGCGGGCATCTTTGAAGTTCTGTAAGGGCTTCTGGTGAGCGACGTCACCGTCAGCCCCGAGGTGTTTCTGGCGATGGGGCGCGAGGTCCTGGCCTCGCAGCCCTTCTCGAAACTCATCGGGGCCGAACTGGCGGCGCTCTCGCCGGGGCATTGCGAACTGCATGTCCCGATCACGGAGGCGATCAAGCAGCAGCACGGCTTCGTGCACGGTGGTGTGGTGAGCTACGCGGCCGACAACGCGCTCACCTACGCCGGCGGCACGGCGCTGCGCGTGCCGGTGGTCACGTCCGAGTTCAAGATCAACTACCTGCGCCCGGCCATCGGCGATCGCCTGATCGCGCGCGCCCACGCGGTGCACACGGGCAAGTCGCAGGCGGTCTGCCGTTGCGATGTGTTCGTGGTGAAAGACGGGGAAGAAAAGCTCTGTGCCGTGGCGCAGGGCACCATCGCCGCGTTGCCTGCGGCCACGGCCTGAGCGAGCGGTGGCGCCGGGGTTCACCCCATGGCTCGCGCTCGCAAACCGAGACACACTGCCTTGATGACCCCCTACCGCATCGGCTCCGGTGCCGGCTACGCCGGTGACCGCATCGACCCCGCGCTGGACCTGGCCGAGCGCGGCGAGCTCGATGCCCTGGTGTTCGAGTGCCTGGCCGAGCGCACCATCGCCCTGGCCCAACTGCGCCGTGCCAGCGACCCGCAGGCCGGGTACGACCCCATGCTCCAGGCGCGCATGCACGCGGTGCTGCCGGCTTGCGTGCGCAACGGGGTGACGGTGATCACCAACATGGGCGCCGCCAACCCGATGGCGGCCGGGCAGGCGGTGCTGGACGTGGCGCGCGAACTGGGCCTGCCGCGCCTGCGGGTGGCGGTGGTGACGGGCGACGACGTGTTGCCCTGGATGCTGGCGAACGACGCGCCGCTGATGGATTCGCCCGACACGGTGCGATGCCTGGACGGTCGCCTGATCTCCGCCAACGCCTACCTCGGCGCCGATGCCTTGTTGCCCGCGCTGCAGGCCGATGTGAACGTGATCATCACCGGCCGCGTGGCCGACCCTTCGCTGTTCGTTGCGCCGCTGATGGCGCATTTCGGCTGGGCTCCGGACGACTGGCACCGCCTGGGCCAGGGCCTGCTGGTGGGGCATCTGCTCGAATGCGCGGCCCAGGTCAGCGGCGGCTATCTGGCCGACCCCGGCCATGTGGACGTGCCCGACCTGCACCGCGTGGGTTTCCCGCTGGCCGAGGTGTCCGCCGACGGCAGCGCGGTCATCACCAAACTGCCGGGCACCGGCGGGCGGGTGGGCCGGCTCAGCTGTACCGCGCAACTGCTCTACGAAGTGGAAGACCCCGCGCATTACCTGCAGGCCGATGTGGTGGGGGACTTTTCGCAGGTGCGTTTCAGCGAGTTAGCGCCCGACCGCGTGCAGGCGCAGGGCGCCAGCGGCCACGCCCGGCCCGAGCAGCTGAAAGCCACGCTGGGCTACCGCGACGGTTTCATCGGCGAGGGCCAGATCTCCTACGCCGGCCCGGGCGCCCGGGCGCGTGGCGAACTGGCGCTGTCCATCCTGCGCCAGCGGCTGGACGACGCCACGCTGTCCCACGGTCTCCGCGGGCTGGAACACCGCGCCGAGCTGATCGGCGTGAACGCCATGCACGGGCCGTTGCTGGGCGCGGACCGCGAGCCGTATGAGGTGCGCGTGCGCCTGGCGGTGCGCTGCGCGACGCGTGCGCAGGCCGAAGCGGTGGGGCAGGAGGTGGAGGCGCTCTACCTCAACGGCCCGGCGGGCGGCGGCGGTGTGACGCAGTCGGTGCGCGAGGTGATCGCCGCGGCCTCGGCCCTGGTGCCGCGTTCGGCCGTCCATGCCCGCTGCGACATTCTGGAGTGGACGCCATGAGCACGAGCGCCGCGCCGGGCCGCCCCAAGCAAGCTCGCGCCCCCTCGGGGGGCAGCGCAGTACACGAAGTGACAAGCGTGGGGGCAACATCTCGCCGCACCCTGCACGACATCGCCCTGGCCCGCTCGGGCGACAAGGGCAACCGCGCCACGCTGAGCGTGATCGCGCTGAACCCGGCAGACTACCCTGAGCTGGAGCGCCTGCTCACCGCCGAGCGGGTGCGCGCGCACTTCGCGGGCGTGGTGCAGGGCGCCGTGCAGCGCTACACCCTGCCGCACCTGGGCGCCGTGCATTTCGTGATGTTCGATGCCCTGGGTGGCGGCGTCACGCGCTCGCTGGCGCTCGACGCCCACGGCAAGACCCTGAGCGCGGCCGTGCTGGACTTGCCGCTTTGAGAGACTTGAGACCGAACCTGTTTTCACAACCCACCAGAAGGAGACTCCGATGAAGCCTGTTGTCCGATTGATCGCCGCCACCGTGGCCGTGCTCGCGTTGTCATCCACCGCCTTCGCCCAGGCCTGGCCCGAGCGCCCCATCAAGGCGGTCGTGCCCTTTGCCGCGGGCAGCGCCACCGACACCATCGGCCGCGCCTTCGCGCTGAAGATGCAGGAGGTGCTGGGGCAGACCATCGTGGTGGACAACAAGCCCGGCGCCAGCGGCCTGCTGGGGGCCGACGCGGTGGCCAAGGCCGCACCCGACGGCTACACCATCCTGATCGGCACCAACAGCACCAACGCCGCGCTCAAGAGCCTGATGAAGAAGCTGCCCTACGACCAGGACACCGCGTTCGCGCCCGTGGCCTACATGGGCTCGGTGCCGCTGATCATGGCGGTCAACAACGACGTGCCGGCCAAGACGCTGAAAGAGCTGGTGGACATGGCCAAGGCCAAGCCCGGCAGCATCAACTTCGCCAGCGCCAGCACCTCGCAACTCGTGTCCACCGAGATGATGGCTGGCATGGCCGGCATCCAGCTCACCAACGTGTCGTACAAGAGCGGCCCCGCCGCCATGACCGACCTGATCGGTGGCGTGGTGCAGATGTTCAGCGCCGACTTCGCGGTGATGCTGCCGCAGGTCAAGGCCGGCAAGGTGCGCGGCCTGGCGGTCACCTCAAGCAAGCGCTCGCCGGCCGTGCCCGAGCTGCCCACCGTGAACGAGGCCCTGGGCCTGAAGGACTACGAGTTGATCGCCTATTTCGCGGTGTTCGCGCCCGCAGGAACGCCGCCCGATGTCGTGGCCAAGCTCAACAAGGCGGTGAACGCCGCAGCCAGCAGCAAGGAGATCCAGGACCGCTTCGCCGGCATCGGCTTCGCGGTCGAACCCGGCACCCCCGAAGACCTGGCCAAGCGCAGCGTGACCGAAACCGCCAAGTGGGCCAAGGCCATCAAGGACGCGAAGATCGAACCGCAATAAGAGCCGGTAGAGCCATGAGTCTTCGTCCCACCATCGACTTTCTGCTGCACGACTGGCTGGGCGCCGAATCGCTCAGCGAGCGCGAGCGCTTCAAAGACCACAGCCGCGAAACCTTCGACGCCGTGCTCGACACCTGCGAGCGCATCGCGCGCGAGAAGTACGCGCCCTTCAACCGGCTGGTGGACACGCAGGAGCCGCATTTCGATGGCGAAAAGGTGATCCTGCCGCAGGCCACGCACGACGCGCAGAAGGCCTATGCCGAGAGCGGCATGCTCAGCGCCGCGCAGGACTACGAGATTGGCGGCATGCAGCTGCCCTACACCGTGGAGGCGGCGGCCAACGCCTTCTTCGCCATGGCCTCGGTGAGCATCGGCAGCGGCATGCTCACCACGGGCAACGCCAACCTGTTGATGAAGCACGGCACCGAGGCTCAGAAGCGCGTGTTCGCGCTCAACGAGTTCAGTGGCCGCTTCTCCGGCACCATGTGCCTGAGTGAACCGCAGGCCGGCTCGTCGCTCAGCGACGTGACGACGCGGGCCGTGCCGGACGGCGAGGGCAGCGGAGCCGACCCGCTGGGCCCGCGCTACCGGCTCAAGGGCAACAAGATGTGGATCTCGGCCGGCGAACACGAGCTGACCGAGAACATCATCCACCTAGTGCTGGCCAAGATCCCCGACGAACACGGCAAGCTCATCCCTGGCGTGAAAGGCATCTCGCTCTTCATCGCGCCCAAGAAACTGGTGGACACCGAAGGCCAACTCACCGGCGAGCGCAACGACGTGGCGCTGGCCGGCCTGAACCACAAGTGCGGCTGGCGCGGCACGACCAACACCTTGCTGAACTTCGGCGAAGGCAAGTACCCGGTGCGGGGTGAAGCCGGCGCGGTGGGCTATCTGGTCGGCCAGCCCGGCAAGGGCCTGCAGTGCATGTTCCACATGATGAACGAGGCCCGCATCGGTGTCGGCATGGCGGCCACCATGCTGGGCATGGCCGGTTACCACGCGAGTCTCGACTATGCGAAGAACCGGCCGCAAGGACGCCCAGTTTCAGCTGGGGGAAAAGACGCGGCCGCACCCCAGGTGCGCATCATCGAACACGCCGATGTGAAACGCATGTTGCTGGCGCAGAAGAGCTACTGCGAAGGCGCGCTGGCCCTGGAGCTGTATTGCGCCCGCCTCGTGGACGAGCAGCACACCGGGGCGCCCGAGGCCGCCGACGACGCACGCCTGCTGCTCGAAGTGCTCACGCCCATCGCCAAGAGCTGGCCCAGCGAATGGTGCCTGGAAGCCAATTCGCTGGCGATCCAGATCCACGGCGGTTACGGCTACACGCGCGACTTCCCGGTGGAACAATACTGGCGCGACAACCGCCTCAACATGATCCACGAAGGCACGCACGGCATCCAGGGCATGGACCTGCTGGGCCGCAAGGTGCTGATGGAAAACGGCAAGGGCCTGCAGCTGCTGGCCGGTCGCATCAACGCCACCATTGAACGCGCGATCCAGGCGCCCGAACTCGCGGCGCACGCCAATGCGCTGGGCCAGGCACTGGCGCAGGTCGGTGCGGCCACGAAAGCTGCCTGGGCCACCGGGAAACCGGGTGATGCGTTGGCCAACGCCGTGCCCTACCTGCAGGCCTTTGGCCACACGGTGCTGGCCTGGATCTGGCTCGACGTGGCGCTCGCGGCGCAGGCCTCGGCCGAAGCGCCCGCGCGCACCGGGCGCCTGGGCGCCATGCGGTATTTTTTCCACTACGAACTGCCGAAAATCGGCGCCTGGCTGCAGGTGGTGAGCGCGCGTGACCAGACCTGCGCCAGCCTGCCCGAAGCCGCTTTCTGAACACCCATCCACAGGAGACACCACATGACCCGAAACATCCAGCAACTCTTTGACCTCAAGGGCAAGACGGCCCTCGTCACCGGCGGCTCGCGTGGCCTGGGCCTGCAGATGGCCCACGCGCTCGGCGAAGCCGGTGCCCGCGTGGTGATCAGCTCGCGCAAGGCCAGCGACCTCGAAGAAGCCACGGCCGAACTGCAGGCCGCCGGCATCGACGCGCGCTGGATCGCCGCCGACTGCTCGCTCGAAGAAGACATCCGCCGCCTCACCAGCGAAACCCTGCAGCGCGTGGGCGACGTGGACATCCTCGTCAACAACGCCGGCGCGGCCTGGGGCGCGCCCGCCGAAGACCACCCGCTCGAAGCCTGGGACAAGGTGATGAACCTCAACGTGCGCAGCTACTTCCTGCTCAGCCAGCTGATCGCCAAGGCCAGCATGATTCCGCGCCGCGCGGGCAGCATCATCAACACCGCCAGCATCGCCGGCCTGGGCGGCAATCCCTCGGGCATGAAGACCATTGCTTACAACACCTCCAAGGGCGCCGTGATCAACTTCACCCGCGCGCTGGCCGCCGAGTGGGGCGAACACGGCATCCGCGTCAACGCCATCTGCCCGGGCTTCTTTCCGAGCAAGATGACGCAGGGCACCTTGAAGGCCATGGGCGAAGAAAAGCTGGCTTCCCACGCCCCGCTGCGCCGCCTGGGCGACGACGAAGACCTGAAGGGCCTGACTGTGCTGTACGCGTCGGATGCGGGCAAACACATCACGGGGCAGTGGCTGGCCGTCGATGGTGGCGTGTCCGTGATCACCGGAGGTTGAGTGGAGTTCTCGGTCCATATCCCTTTTGTCGAGCTGCTCGGCTTCGAACTGCAGACGTTCGAGGGCGGCGAGGCGCAGATCGCTTTCGCGCCCCGGCCCGAGCATGAAAACTCCTTCAACGTGGTGCACGGCGGCGCCAGCATGACGCTGCTCGACGTGGTCATGGCGCACGCCGCGCGTTCGGTGGAGCCGGCCATGGGCTGCGTCACCATCGAGATGAAAACCAGCTTCATGCGCGCGGCCAAAGGGCCGCTGCTCGCCAAAGGCAAGCTGCTGCACCGCACCGCCACCATGGCCTTCACCGAAGGCAGCATCTTCGACGCCAGCGGCAAGCTCTGCGCCCACGCCACCGGCACCTTCAAGTTCGTGCCGCGCCTGCCCGTGGGGAAAACCACGCAGGCCTTGAACACCATCCAGACCGACTGAACGTCGATTCCCCTCAAACCATCGGAGACATCCCATGCCCGCCAACCAACAGATCCTGCTCGACAACCGCCCCCAGGGCGAAGCCACGGTCGACAACTTCAAGCTCGTCACCACCGACACCCCGGCCCTCGCCGAGGGCCAGGTGCTGGTGCGCCACCACTTCCTGAGCCTGGACCCGTACATGCGCGGGCGCATGAACGACAGCAAGAGCTACGCGGCTTCCCAACCGTTGGGCGAGGTCATGATCGGCGGCACCGTGGGCGAGATCGCCGAGTCCAGGCACCCCAAGTTCCAGCCCGGCGACAAGGTCGTGGGCATGGGCGGCTGGCAGGAGTACAGCGTGGTCAACGCCGGCGATCCCGGCGCCCTGCGCAAGGTGGACACCACGCACGTGCCGCTCTCGTACTACCTGGGCGCGGTCGGCATGCCGGGCGTGACCGCCTGGTACGGCCTGGTGAAGATCATCAACCCCAAGGCCGGCGATACCGTGGTGGTGAGCGCGGCCACCGGCGCCGTGGGCAGTGCGTTTGGCGCGCTGGCCAAGGCGCGGGGCTGCCGTGCGGTGGGCATCGCGGGCGGGCCGGACAAGTGCCAGTACGCGGTCGAAGAGCTGGGCTTTGACGCCTGCATCGACTACAAGCAGCACAAGGACATGTACTCCCTGGCCAAGGCCCTCAAGGAAGCCTGCCCGGATGGCATCGACGGCTACTTTGAGAACGTGGGCGGCATGATTCTGGACGCCGTTCTGCTGCGCATGAACGCCTTCGGCCGCATCGCGGTCTGCGGCATGATCGCCGGCTACGACGGCGCGCCGCTGCCGCTGACCAACCCGGCGCTGATCCTCATCAACCGCCTGAAGATCGAGGGTTTCATCGTCAGCGAACACATGGAAGTCTGGCCCGAGGCGCTGACCGAGCTGGGCACGCTGGTCGCCCAAGGCAAGCTGCGCCCGCGCGAAACCGTGGCGCAGGGCCTGGCGTCAGCCCCCGAGGCTTTCATGGGTTTGCTCAAGGGCCGGAATTTCGGTAAACAGCTGGTGAAACTGATTTGAACACCCTCCAGGAGCACACCATGTCACACACGCCCCTTGCCATCACCGTTCTCGCCGCTGCCCTCGCACTCGCGGGTTGCGGGCATCCCATGCAACGCGGTGAACACCACACCGGCAAGGGGTACGGCGCCATGTCGCCCGAAACCGCGCCTCCCGCACAGGCCAAGGTCACGGCGAGCATGCCCACCCTGTCGTCCGGCTACAAAAAGGTCGAGGCGCCTGCGGGGGCCAGGCTGTACTTCGTGAATCTGCGCAACGGTATGACCGTGGGCAGTCCGGTGAAGGTGGTGTTCGGCCTGAGCGGCATGGGCGTGGCACCGGCCGGCATCGAGAAGGTGGGCACGGGCCACCACCACCTGCTGGTGAACGTGAGCGAATGGGATGCCAATGCACCGCTGCCGGCCAATGAGCAGTTCCGGCATTTCGGCGCCGGCCAGACCGAAACCTCGCTCGAACTCAAGCCCGGTCAGCACACCCTGCAACTGGTGCTGGGCGACCAGAACCACATCCCGCACCACCCGGTGGTCATGAGCGAGCGCATCACGATCACGGTGAAGTGAGGTTTCGGTCCGGCGGTTCAGGAGACCCACCATGCAAGCCACCCACGAAGTCCTCAACCAGCCCGAGCCGCTGGTGGATGTGAACCTGTTCGATGGCAACCGGGCCATGCAGGATGCCTTGCGTTTCAACGCGCCGTCGCTGGACACGGCGCCATTGCAGGCGCTGGGCCAGCAGGTGGGCAGCGCCGAGATGCAGTCCCATGCGCGGCTGGCCAACGTGTTCACGCCGCAGCTCAAGAGCCACGACCGTTTCGGCCACCGCATTGATCAGGTGGAGTTTCACCCGAGCTACCACGCGCTGATGACGGCGGCCACGGCGGCTGGGTTGCATGGCACGCCTTGGGGTGAGGGTGCAGCGAACCCTCACCTCTCCCGCGCCGCCGGCTTCATGCTCTTCACCGAGCTGGAGCCCTCCACGCTCTGCCCCATCTCCATGACCTACGCGGTCACGCCCGCGCTGCGCGACAACCCGGCCATCTACGCCGACTGGGCGCCGCAGCTCACCAGCCGCGCCTACGACCCGGCGCTCAAGCGCTGGAAAGACAAGGCCGGTGTGACCATGGGCATGGGCATGACGGAGAAGCAGGGCGGCTCGGACGTGCGGGCCAACACCACGCAAGCGGTGCCGGCTGGCAGCGATGACTGGGGCCAGCGTTTCTGCGTCACCGGCCACAAGTGGTTCTTCTCGGCGCCCATGTGCGACGCCTTCCTGGTCCTGGCGCAGACGCCGAACGGCCTCTCCTGCCTGTTCCTGCCGCGTGTGCTGCCCGACGGGTCGCTCAATCGGCTCTTCATCCAGCGCCTGAAAGACAAGCTGGGCAACAAGGCCAACGCCAGCTCCGAGGTGGAGTTCGTGGGCGCCACCGCCTGGCTGGTGGGCGAGGAAGGCCGGGGTGTGCCACAGATCCTGGCCATGGGCACCATGACGCGGCTGGACTGTGCGCTGGGCACCAGCGGCCTGATGCGCCAAGCCTTGTCGATCGCGCTGAACCACACCTCGCAGCGCATGGCCTTTGGCAAGAAGCTGATCGACCAGCCGCTGATGAAAAACGTGCTGGCCGATCTGGCGCTGGAGTCCGAAGCTTCCACGGCGCTGGCCCTGCGGCTGGCGCGCAGCTTCGACCGCCCGGGCGACGCACACGAGCAGGCCATGCAACGCCTGCTCACGCCCGTGGCCAAGTTCTGGATCTGCAAGCGCGGCAGCCATTTCGCCGAAGAGGCCATGGAGTGCCTGGGTGGCAACGGCTACGTGGAAGAGGGCGGCGAGGGCATCATGGCGCGCATCTACCGCGAGATGCCGGTCAACAGCATCTGGGAAGGCGCCGGCAACATCATGGCGCTGGACCTGCTGCGTGCATTGCGCAAGGCCGACGCCACCGCCGCGCTCGCGCAGGAACTGGCCCCGGCCAAAGGCATGCACCCGGCGCTGGACCATATGGCTCAGAGCCTGCCCACCCGCGTGGAGCAGATGGCCACCGAAATGGAAGCGCGCCGCCTCGCGCAGGACGTGGCCCTGGCCGTGCAGGCCGCGCTGCTGGCGCGGACCGCGCCGGCCGCCGTGTTCGGCGCCTTCTGCGATTCGCGCCTGGCCGGTCACTGGGGCCACAGCTTCGGCTCGCTGGGCGCGGGCGTCGATTTCGATGCCATCATTGCCCGCGCTCAACCCCGCTGAAGTCCGGAGACTCTCATGACCGATCTGATCCTGCACCACTACCCCATGTCGCCCTTCTCGGAAAAGGTGCGGCTGATCCTGGGCCACAAGCAACTGGCCTGGAAGAGCGTGCTGATTCCCAGCGTGATGCCCAAGCCCGACGTGGTGGCGCTCACCGGTGGCTACCGTCGCACGCCGTTCCTGCAGATCGGTGCCGACATCTATTGCGACACCGCGCTGATCTGCGACGTGCTCGAACACCGCCAGCCCGCGCCCATGCTCTACCCCGAGCACAACAAGGGCATCGCCCGCGTGCTGGCCCAGTGGGCCGACAGCACGCTGTTCTGGGCCGCCATGGCTTACACCCTCAGCCCCAAGGGCGCAGCGGCCCTGTTTGCCAACCAGCCCGAAGTGGGCCAGGCCTTCGCGGCCGACCGTGGCGCCATGCGCGGCGGCATGACCAGCCTGCGCCCGGGCGATGCCACCGCCGCCTACAAGAGCTACCTGCGCCGCCTGGCCAACATGCTGCACGAGCAGCCGTTCCTGCTGGGTGCGGCGCCCTGCGTGGCCGACTTCGCCGCCTACCACCCGCTGTGGTTCACGCGCGTGATCAACCCGAGCATGGCCGGCATCCTGGAGGCGACGCCCGACGTGCTGGACTGGATGGACCGCATGGCCACCTTCGGCCACGGCCACCTGGCCAAGCTCTCGTCCACCGAGGCGATCGCCATCGCGGCGGCGGCCGAGCCGGCCCCCTTGCACGACGAAGCCTTCCAGGACGAACACGGCATCCCGTTGGGCAGCCGTGTCACGGTGGCGGCCGAGAGCTTCGGCCAGGAACCGACCGAAGGCATCCTGCGCGCGGCCTCGCGCACGCACTACACGCTGGAGCGCAGCGACGAGCGCGCCGGCCGGCTGCATGTGCATTTCCCGCGCATCGGCTTTGTACTGCGGGAAGTGCGCGCTTGAGCCGGCCTGCTTTGATGCCGGTGGCGTGGCGCTGCCTGCCGTTTGACGCGCTGCTGCCGCGCACGCTGTACGCGCTGCTCCAGCTGCGCAGCGCGGTGTTCGTGGTGGAGCAGGCCTGCGCGTTCCAGGACCTGGACGGCGCCGATGCCGACTGCATGCATCTGCTGGGCGAAGCTGTTGATCCAAATGGACAGCCGCAACTGCTGGCCTACACCCGCCTCGTCCCCGCCGGTCTCAAGTACCACGAGGCCAGCATCGGCCGCGTGGTCACCGCACCGGTCACGCGCGGCAGCGGCATGGGTCACGCGCTGATGGCCGAGTCGGTGCGCATGCTGCACAGCCTCTGGGGTGTGCAGCCGATCCGCATCGGCGCGCAGGCGCACCTGGAACGTTTCTACAACGCGCACGGCTTCGTGTCCGACGACAAGCCCTACGTCGAAGACGGCATCCCGCATATCGAGATGCTTCGCGGATGAACCCGGGTGCGATCCAAGGTGATGTGGTTTGACTCCTTCCCCCGCTGGGGGAACGTGGGGATGGGGGCCGTTGCCGCTGTGCAAGATGGGCTATTGGCAAACACGTTTGCGTGCATGCCCCCATTCCAGCCTTCCCCCAGAGGGGGAAGGAGGAAGTCACGGAACACATCACTTTGAATCGCACCCGACGGACCCCAAAACCACAGGAGACAAACCCATGATTTCAGATTTCAAAGGCAAGACCGCCGTGCTCACCGGCGCCGGCTCGGGCTTCGGCCTCGAATGCGCGCGCATTGGCGCACAGCTCGGCATGAACCTTGTGTTGGTCGATGTGCAGCAGGACGCGCTGGACAAGGCCGAAGCGGAAATGAAGGCGGCCGGTGCGCAGGTGCTGGCCCGGCGCGTGGACGTGTCCAGCGCCGAGCAGATGGAAGCACTCGCCGCCGACGTGGTGCAGCGCTTCGGCGCGCCGCATTTCGTATTCAACAACGCCGGCGTGGGCTCGGGCGGCCTGGTCTGGGAAAACTCGGTGAAAGACTGGGAATGGGTGCTGGGCGTGAACCTCTGGGGCGTGATCCACGGCGTGCGCCTGTTCACACCGCTGATGCTCGCGGCCGCGAAAGCCGACCCCGCGTACCAGGGCCACATCGTCAACACCGCCAGCATGGCCGGTCTGCTCACGCCGCCCAACATGGGCATCTACAACGTGAGCAAACACGCGGTGGTGAGTCTCACCGAAACGCTCTACCAGGACCTCAAGCTGGTGAGCGACCAGATCAGCGCCAGCGTGTTGTGCCCGTACTTCGTGCCCACCGGCATCAGCCAGAGCCACCGCAACAAACCCGCCGAACTGGTCGACGAGAAAGCCACGCAGAGCCAGCTGATCGGCCAGGCCATGAGCGACAAGGCCGTGAGCTCGGGCAAGGTCACGGCGGCCGAGGTGGCGCAGAAGGTGTTCGACGCCATCGCGGCCGACCGGTTTTACATCTTCAGCCACCCCAAGGCGCTGGGCAATGTGCGCGCGCGCATGGAGGGCATCGTCAACCAGACCAACCCGGCCGATCCGTTCCTCGAACGGCCCGAGATCGGCGTGGGTTTGCGCGCGGCGCTGCGCGCCGTGTGAGACCGAGGCGGCCATGGCTGAGGGCGGTCACACCCTGTTCGACACCACCATCGGTGTCTGCGGCATCGCCTGGGGGCCGGAGGGTGTGGTCGCGGTGCAGTTGCCCGAGGCCGACGCGGCCCGCACGCGTGCGAGGCTTCTGAAGGGCTTGCCGCCGCTGCCCGAGGTGACCCGGCCGCCGGGGACCGTGCAGGCCGCCATCGAAGGCATCCAGGCGCTGTTGAAGGGCGAGGCGCGGGACCTGCTCGAAGTGCCGCTGGACATGACCCGCCTCACGCCGTTCCAGCGCGAGGTCTATGCAATGGCCCGCGCCATACCGCCCGGGCAGACCCGCACCTACGGCGAGATGGCCCAGGCCCTGGGCGATGCCGGCCTGGCGCGCGCCGTGGGGCAGGCCCTGGGCCACAACCCGTTTGCACCGGTCGTGCCCTGCCACCGCGTGCTCGCGGCGGGCGCCCGCTCGGGTGGCTTCTCGGCCCGCGGCGGCGTGGCGACCAAGTTGCGCATGCTGCAGATCGAAGGCGCGCAGATCGGTGGCGAGCCTGGTCTGTTCGACGGAGACGGCGCGTGATCACCGCCACCGAGTTGGTGACGGGCGCCATCCGGGTGGTGGATTACCGCTGCAGCGCCGGCCCCGCCGAGCAACCGTTCACCGAGCTGCACACAAGCCACTCGGTCTCCTACGTGCGCAAGGGGACCTTCGGCTACCGGGCGCGTGGCGCCTCGTACGAGCTGGTGGCCGGCTCGGTGCTGGTGGGTCACCCGGGCGACGAGTTCATGTGCACGCACGACCACCACGTCTGCGGCGACGAATGCCTGGCGTTTCACCTCTCGCCCGGCTTCGTCGATCTGGTCGGCGGCAACCAGGCCACCTGGCGCACCGGCGGTCTGCCGCCACTGCCCGAACTCATGGTGCTGGGCGAGCTCGCGCAGGTGGTGGCCAGCGGCCGCAGCGATGCCGGTCTGGACGAAGTGGGCCTGTGGTTCGCGTCCCGCTTCGTGGACGTCGTGGCGGGCCGCCAGCGGGCGGCACAGACCGCGACCGGGCGCGACCGTCGCCGCGCCGTGGAAGCGGCGATGTGGATCGCCGCCCATTCGCACGAGGACATCGACCTGGACAGGGCGGCCAGCGAAGTGGCCTTGAGCCCGTTTCATTTCCTGCGGCTGTTCTCGCGCGTGCTGGGCGTCACACCGCACCAGTACCTGGTGCGTTCGCGGCTGCGCCACGCGGCGCGGCTGCTCGCCGACAGCGACCGACCGGTGACCGAGGTGGCCCTGGAGGTGGGTTTTGCCGATCTCAGCAACTTCGTGCGCAGCTTCCACCGCGCGGCCGGCGTATCGCCGCGCGGCTTTCGCCAGGCCGCCCGAAACGGCCTGAAAAAGGACCGCAAGATTCTCCAAGACCGCGTGGCCGCCCTGATCGACGATGACCGCCTGATCAACCCATCAAGCAGGAAGCCATCGCCATGTACGACCACCTCGGACTGAAAGTCAAAGACCTCGCCGCGAGCATCCGCTTCTACGAAGTCGCGCTCGCCCCACTCGGCCACGAGCTGGGTTCCCACGACGACACTTGCGCCGGTCTGGGCCCGAAAGGCGCGCCCGCGCTGTGGCTCTATGCGACGAAGGGCGCCAAAGGCCCGGGCACGCACATCGCTTTCCGCGCCGCCGACCACAAGGCAGTGGACGCCTTCTACCAAGCGGGCCTGAAGGCGGGCGCCAAAGACAATGGCGGCCCGGGCCCGCGCCCCGACTACAGCCCGACCTACTACGCGGCCTTCCTGATCGATCCCGACGGCAACAACGTCGAAGCCGTCTGCCCCTGAAGAAGGGGGAGAAGCGCCACGGCCACCGTCGGTGGCCAGCCCACGGGCTATCACCACACGCCACCGCATGCCAGCACCGCTGTTCGCCGACGGCGCACGGCGCAGCCGCTTGGTCTGGTGTCGATTCAGGGTGTATGTGTGAGAAAGTAGTCATTTAGTCGTTAATAAGTATTGCGAAAGATGTACAAATGATCACAATCGCTTTCGTGTGATGCAACTTTGTAAGTGCAAGCAAGGGAGGTGCAAGCAGTGCACCGCAAAGAGCACCTCACTCCGTCATTGGTCGCTCATGGGGGGTGGCCGATGTTTCAACCTTGCTTGGAGTGTCATCATGGAAAAGCTGCTGATCGCAACCCGCCGTTTCCTTCGCGACGAAGAAGGCGTGACCGCCATTGAGTACGGCCTGATCGCCGCGTTGATCGCTGTGGTGATCATCGTGGGGGCCGGTCTGGTGGGGACCAACCTCAACACCCTCTTTACCGATATCTCGGGCTGCCTGCAATCGCCGCCGGCGGGAGCCATCTGCGGCTGACCGGTGCTGGGTTGGCTGACCGAGAGGCCCAGCGATGGGCGGGCGGTCAGCCCACCCGCGGCGGGAGGTGCTTCTTTCCCCTGCCGACCCGGTGAACACATCCAAGGTTTCCACCATGCCAAGACCATCCCTCGGGTTTCGCCACTGGCAGCAAGGCGTGAGCGCCATCGAATATGGCTTGCTCGCCGCGCTGATCGCCTTGGTGGCCATCGTGGGCATGACGGCGCTGGGGAATGCCAATGAAGCGGGCTGGGATGCGTGGGTGGCACGTGTGCTCGCCGTGATTTCACCTCCCTGAACCGGGCAGGCCTGCTTGCAGGCCGGGAGCGGTGCAGACGGCAAGGTCTGCGCGCCCGAATGAGAAAAACCATCGGTCCAACCCTCGGAGGGTGGCCGAGAGAGCGATAGAGACGACCGTTACCGGTTTTGCCGCTGGCAAAACCCGAACTGGGAGTTGAACATGAACATCGGCATGGCACCTGGCGATTGGCAGGTAGGGGGCTTCGGCCTGCTGGCGTTGTGTCTCGCGCTGGCCGCGCTCTCCGATGGGCGTCGGCGCCGCATCCCGAACACGCTGGTGCTGGTGACCCTGCTGGTCGGCGTGTTGTTGAACACCTTCGGCCCCCAACCCTTTCGCGACAACGACGGCCTGTTCTCGCTTTACCCCGGTGCCCTCGGCCTGGGGGCCAGCCTGCTGGGCGCGCTGGTGGCGCTGTTGGTCTTCCTTCCCTTTTACGCCTTGCGCGCCCTGGGCGCCGGTGACGTGAAGCTGTTTGCCGCCGTGGGCGCCTTCGCCGGCCCGGCCGCGAGCGTGAACCTCGCCCTGTGTGTGCTGCTGGCCGGTGGCCTGCTGGCGCTGGCCCGCATGGCCATGGCGCACAACGCCCGCCTGGTGGTGCGGAACACGCTGGCCGCACTGGGCCAGATGCTGCCGGGCTCGGTCGGTTCTTTCGATGCCGGCACCCAGACCGCCTGGCGCATGCCGTACGCGGTGGCCATCGTGCTCGGTGTCGTGGCCTACGCCGCCTGGCTGTTCAGCGGGCGCGAGCCCATCCTCAACTTTTGAAAGCCAGCCATGCAAGAGCTTTCACTTTCCAGCACCTCCCCACTGCTCAAGGCCGCCGTGGCCGAGCCCTTCGTCGACGCGGTGGATGTGGAGGGCCTGCCCGCGTCGTTCGTGATCGACCTGGCCCTGCGGCATTTCGCGCGCAAGGGCGAGCTCAAGCTGTTCGCCGTGGCGCAGCAGCTGGGCCTGCCGGTGCCGGTGATGGACAACCTGATGTCCCAGATGCGCGGCCTGGGCCTGCTGGAGGTGCCGCGGCGCGGCACGCTGGAGGGCGACATCAGTTTTGCGCTCACCGACGCTGGCCAGCGCATGGCGCGCATGGCGTTTGAAAAGTGCCAGTACGTGGGCCCGGCGCCCGTGCCGCTGGCCGACTACGTGGCCCAGGTCCGGGAACAGGCCCAGCACCAGGCCCCGGTGCGCGCCGAGCGCCTGCAGCAGGTGCTCAAGGACATGGTCCTGCCGCCCGAGCTGCTGCCCACGCTGGGCAGCGCGCTCAACTCGGGCAAGGCGATCTACCTGCACGGCGACAGCGGCACCGGCAAGACCTACCTGGCCGAGCACCTGGTGCGCACCCTCGAGGGGCACATCTGGGTGCCCCACGCGCTGTACGTCGATGGCGAGGTGGTGCAGGTGTTCGACCCCATCGTGCACAAGCGGGTGACCCTGGCGCCGGTGCCCGATCGCACGCTCGCCCGCGATCTGTCGGCCGACGGCCGCTGGGTGCGCAGCGAGCGGCCGGTGGTGATCGCCGGTGGCGAGCTCACCCTGGACACGCTCGACCTGGAATACGACACCCACACCCGCCTGCACACGGCATCGCCCCAGTTGAAGGCCAACAACGGCATCTTCGTGATCGACGACCTGGGCCGCCAGCGCGTGAGCCCGAGCGAGCTCATGAACCGCTGGATCGTGCCCCTGGACCGCCACGTGGACTACCTGACGCTCAACACCGGCACCAAGTTCGCCGTGCCGTTCGACGTGCGGGTGATTTTCGCGAGCAACCTGCCGCCCGACGATCTGGTGGACCCGGCCTTTGCCCGCCGGCTGGGCTACAAGATCCGGATCGACGCGCTCGATGCCGCCCGCTACCGCAGCGTGGTGACGCAGGCCTGCGCGCGCACCGGCGTGCCCGAGGACCCGGCCGGGGTGGACCACCTCATCCACTTGCTGCACCCGCGCGACGGGCGGCCCTATTACCCCTGCATTCCCTTTGACGTGATCAGCAAGATCGCGGACCTCGGCCGCTACCTGGAGCAGCCCGCCCGCATGACCCCCGAGCGGCTGGAGTGGGCCTGGAACACCTACTTCGGCCGTGAGGATCACCACGGCATGGCCGCCATTCCCACGCATTCAGGAGAATGAAAATGCAAAGCAAACGCGCCTTCGTGATGCTGGCCCTGTCGGTGCTGGCCGGTGTGGCCGCCGTGATCCTGGCCGCCCGCTGGATGGGGCAACAGGCTTCGGGCGAACGGACCACCGTGCTGGTGGCCACGAGCGATCTCGATCTCGGTCAGGCGATCACCGCCCAGATGCTGCGCCCTGTTGCCTGGCCGGCCGGCGCGCAGCCGGAGGGGGCGTTCAACGACGCCACCAAGCTCGAAGGCCGGGTGGTGCGCACCAGCATCTACAAGGGCGAGCCGGTGCTGGAGCCCAAACTGGCCCCCGAAGGGACCAAGGCCGGCCTGGACTCGGTCATCAAGCCGGGGCACCGCGCCATCACCGTCAAGGTCAACGAGGTGGTGGGCGTGGCCGGCTTTCTGGCACCGGGCAGCCATGTGGACCTGCTGGTGAACATCAAGGACGACCGCGAAACGACCATCTCGCGGGTGGTGCTGGAACGCATCATGGTGCTGGCCGTGGCCCAGGAGGCCCGGCGCCCGGAAGAAACCAAGGCCCGTGTGGTCAACGCCGTCACCCTGGAGGTGACCCCCGAGCAGGCCGAAAAGATCGACCTGGCCCGCAATGTGGGCACCTTGTCGCTCATGTTGCGCAACCAGGTGGACACGCAGGACAGTGCCACCGAGGGCATCACCCGCAAGGACCTGTTCGGCGATGAACCGCCCGTGGTGAGCCCCCCGGCGGCCGTGGCCGTCGTCAAGAAGGCCGCACCGGTGCGCCGCGCCACCGCGCCGCGCAAGCCCGCACCCAGCGCCCCGGCCGAGCCCACCAACACGGTGGAGTTGATCCGCGGCATCCAGAAGTCTTCGTCCCCCTACTGAGGAAGCATCATGAAAACACCCGTTCTGCATGCACTGAGCGCTTCCATCTGGGCAGCGGGCCTGCTCACCGCGACCACCTGGGCGCAAACCCCCCAAACCCCCATGACCAAGGGCGTGACCACCACCAAGGTGGCCGCGGCGCCGATGTCGGTCGATGTCGGCACCGATCTGGCCGCCATCGGGCCATCGCTGAACCTGACCATCGGCAAGTCGACCCTGCTGCGCATGCCGTCGGCCGTGACGCGGATTTCGCTCGGCAACCCCAGCGTGGCCGACGTGACGCTGATCAGCGCGACCGAGCTGTACCTGCTGGGCAAGTCCTACGGCTCGACCAACCTCATCGTCTGGCGCAAGGGGAGCGGGCCGACCGCCATCGACGTCAACGTGAACATCGACCACCAGCGCATGGAGGCCAAGCTGCGCGAGTTGCTGCCGAATGAAAAGGGCATCCAGGTGCGCCCAGCGGCCGACTCGGTGATCCTCACCGGCATGGTGTCGAGCGCCGTCAAGGCCAAGGCGGCCGAGGAGATCGCCGCGGCCTTCGTGCGCGACGTGAACAAGAGCCTGGTGCTGCCGGTGGTGGCGGGCGACAACCGGGCCGAGTCGGGCACCAAGCTGGCGGTCAGCAGCGGTGGCGGCGGCGGCGCGGCGGCGGCCAACACGGCGGGCGCCAAGGTGGTCAACCTGCTGAGCATTGCCGAGGCCCAGCAGGTGATGCTGGAAGTGACTGTGGCCGAGGTGTCCAAGACGCTCATGGACAAGATGGGCGCCAACCTGCTCTTCACCCGCACCAACGGCAGCTGGACGTATGGCATCTCGTCGGCTTTTGGCGGCGATGGCCGCGGCCTGCTCAGCGCCCTCAAGAGCAACGGCAATGGCATCGATATCGACGCCGAGAAGAGCAACGGCCTGGTGAAGATCCTGGCCGAGCCCAATCTGGTGGCCATCAGCGGCCAGGAAGCCAGCTTTCTCGCGGGCGGCAAGATCTTCATCCCGGTGGCGCGCAGCAACGACGCGACCGGTGGCACCACCATCACGCTGGAAGAGAAGGAGTTTGGCGTGGGCGTGAAATTCACCCCCACGGTGCTCGAAGGCGGCCGCATCCACCTGAAGGTCGCGCCCGAAGTGTCCGAGCTGTCGCAGACCGGCACGCCGTTCACCACGGTGAATGGCCAGACGGCGATCCTGCCCAGCTTCACCACCCGCCGCGCACAGACCTCGGTGCAGCTCATGGACGGTCAGAGCCTGGCGATTGCCGGCCTGATCAAGAACAACGTGCGCCAGGCCATGGACGCGTTGCCCGGCCTGGGTGAGGTGCCGGTGCTGGGCGCCCTGTTCCGCAGCAACGAGTTCCAGGGCGATCGCAGCGAACTCATGTTCGTGATCACGCCGCGCCTGGTCAAGCCGATCGACCCGGGCTACATCCTGCCCACCGACGGCTACAAGCCGCCCAGCCGGTCCGAGTTCTACCTCGGCAACCAGCTCGAAGGTTCGGGCCGTGTCGACGTGCCCGCCGACCGACCCGCCGCCATGCCAGCGGCTCCGGCCGCGGGCAGCGGCGGCATGGAAGTGAAGTAAGGAGCATCAACATGTCCACCACCACCTTGTCCCTTCGCCTGGCCTCTGTGTTGGCCACCGCCAGCCTGCTGGCGGCCTGCGCCAGCACCACGCCGCAGCTCGACGCCGCGTTCGGCGACGCGGTGCGCGAGGCCCGCGCGGCCCAGACCCTCAACCCCAAGGCTTCGGAGAACACCGATCCGGTGCTGGGCATCGACGGCAAGGCCGGGGCTGCGGCGCAGCAGCGCTACCAGGAGTCGTTCCAGGCGCCGCCCAAGACCTTCGAGATCATCAACATCGGCGGGACCATCACGGGCAACTGAGCCTCGATGGCCCAGGCCCGGTCCCGTTTTCTGGAGAGAAGCATGCACCCGCATCATCCCCGCGAAAACCCTTGCCGCCAGCGCGGTGCGGTGGCGATCATCCTGGGCCTGACCATCGTTGTACTGATCGGGTTTGCCGGGCTGGCCATCGACCTGGGCCGCTTCTTCACGATCAAAACCGAGTTGCAGAACGGGATGGACGCCTGCGCGCTGGCCGCTGCCTCGCAACTGAGACCCGGGCAAAACAACCCCACCGCGTTGACCAAGGCCATTGCCTACGGGCGCGTCTTTTCCACCGGGGGGGTTGACGATCCGGCCACCCCGGCGGGGGAGGGCAACACCGATGCGATCAAGAACCGGGCCAATTTCCAGAGCCTGGTGATCGACATCGCGGCCAGCCAGATCACGTTTTCGGACACCCTGGCAGGCCCGTACGAAGTGGCCGCTGAGGCCAACTACAACACGGCCGCCTTTGCCAAGTGCACCTATCCCCTGGCCGGGCTGCCCATCCTTTTCATGCGGGTGCTCAACCCCTTGTTGAGCACCCAGACCGTCTCGGCCATGGCGGCGGCCACCTTGGCGCCTTCGGCGTCGGCCTGCGCGATACCGGTGGCCGTTTGCAAGGAGCCCGGAAGCACGGCATCGTCCAACTTCGGGTTGACGGTCGGACAATGGATGAGCCCGCCGGAGGGGGCCGGCTCGCCCTACGGGACCGGCAACTTCGGCTGGATCGACTTCACCCCGCCTGGCGGGGGCGCCTCCGAGCTGGCGGATCTGTTGACGGGGCCGGGGCAGTGCAGCATCACCGTCGGTGCCGAGGTGGGAGAGCCGGGTTCGATCGCTTCGCTGGACGTCGCCTGGAACTCCCGGTTTGGCCTGTACAAGCCTGGCGCCGGGAACCCCCAGACGGGTACAGCGCCACCGGACGTGACGGGTTACGGCTACACCATCACCAACTGGACACTGGGCGCCAACGCCTACACCGGGACCGTGGCGGGGCAGTTCAACTACGGAAACGCCGCCGCGAACTACCGGCCCTACCAGGTCGATCCGCCCAACCCCTACAACCGGTTGACCTCTACCCAGCACAACGAGCTGGGCCGTTTCCGGCGGGTGGTGGTGGCCCCCATCGTGGACTGCACCACATGGAACACCGGCGGTGCGAACCCGGTGGTGGACGGCTGGGCCTGCGTGCTGATGCTCAGCCCGATGCTGGCGGTGGGGGATGTCCCTGGTCTCGAATTCCTGGGGCTGAGCACCACGGCTGGCAGCCCCTGCTCGACCAACGGCGAGCCCGGCATCTTCGGGCCGCTCGTGCCCCAACTGGTGCAATGACCATGCGCGGCCCAATCCATTCACAACGGGGCGTCGCGGCCGTGGAGATGGCGATCATCCTCATCCCGATGCTGGTGCTCTGTTTCGGCATCACCGAGCTGGGGCGCGCGCTGTACCAGTACAACGGTCTGGTGAAGGCCACGCGCGGTGCCGCGCGTTACCTGTCGCAGCAGAGTCTGGCCAGTCCGCCGGCCGGGGAGACGGTGGACGGCATCCGCCTCAAGGCCCGTTCACTGGCGCTGTGCGGGGCCTTCGATTGCGACGGCTTGCCCGCCCTGGTGCCCAACCTCACGCTGGCCATGATTTCCGTGTGCGATCCCGTGGCCTGCGCGGGCACCCATGCCAATGTGCTGACCGGCGAGGGCACCACCAGCCTGGTGACGGTGACCGTCGGCGCCGGGGACGCCGGTTACGGCTTCCTCTCCGTGGTTCCCTGGGTGGTGCCGGACATCACCTTCGGCCCGATCAGCATCACCATGGCGTCGAGCACGAACTGAGGCCACTGCCGTGAAACTCACCCGCCACCCCTTTTTCCAGCGTGCCAGGCGCCGCGCCCAGCGCGGTGTGGCCGCTGTCGAGTTCGCGCTGATCGCGATCTTTTTCCTGACCCTGTTGCTGGGCATCATGGAGTTCGGTCGCTGGCTCTTCCTGCTCAACGGGGCCAACGAGGCCACCCGCCTCGGTGCCCGGCTGGGGGTGGTGTGCAGCGTGGAGGCGCCAGGGGAGCTCACGCTCATCAAGGCGCGCATGAGCGCGATGACCGGGGGCGGCATTCCGGCCGCCAACATGGTGCTCGACTACGTTCCGGTGAACTGCGACGCGTCGAATTGCCAGACCGTGACGGCGCGCATCGTCGGGGCCAACTTCACCCCGGTCAGCCCCTTCTTTGGCGGTGCCTTTCCGATCCCCGAGTTCCCCACCAGCCTGCCGCGCGAGTACATGACCAGCGCGGGCAATCCCGTGTGCCCATAAGACCCAAACACCATGTCCCACAACGTTTCCCTCATTTTCGAAACCACCGAGGAGCGCGACCAGCTCATCGGGACGTTCAAGCCCCTGACCAACGTGAGTGTCAATGCCCACGTGGGAGGGCCCCGAAACCTGCAGGCCGTGATGCACAAGGACAAGCCCGACCTGGTGCTGCTGGCCCTGTCGCGCCCTGACGATGCGGCTTTCGAGCTGATCGAGGCGGCAACCCTGCGTCACCCGACGGTGATGCTGTTGCTGGTGAGCTATGAAACGGGCATGGCCACACTCAAGCGCGCCATGCGGGCCGGGGTGCGCGATGTGTTGCCCGGGCCGCTGAGCGCCGCGTCCGTCAAGGCGGGCGTGGCCTACGTCGAGGAATCCAAGTCGATCACCTCGCAGTTCGTGGACAACGAGGGAACGCTGTACGCGTTCATGCCGGCCAAGGGCGGCTGTGGCTGCACCTTTCTCGTCACCAACCTGGCCTATCTGCTCGCCGAGGCATCCAAGCGGGTGCTGATCGTGGACCTGAACCTGTACTTCGGCGACGCGGTCAGCTACCTCACGAGCCGCAAGCCCGAGGCCAGCGTGGTCGACATGGCGCGCCAGAGCCACCGGCTCGACGCCGCGCTGCTGGCGGTGAGCGTGCTCAAGGTGCGGGACAACCTGCACGTGCTGTGCGCGCCGGAGCTGCCCTACCAGCTCGAAGCGGTGACGCCCGAGACCGTGGCGGCCATCCTGGGCCTGGCGCGCACCGAATACGACTTCGTGCTGCTCGACATGGCACGGGTCATGGACCCGGCGGCGGTGAAGGCGCTGGATCTGGCCGAGCGCATCCACGTGGTGGCCGGGCAGACCTTGCCCGCCCTGCGGGATGCCCAGCGAATCATCGGCGTGTTCGAAGGCCTGAGCTACCCCCGCGAAAAAATCCAGCTGGTGCTCAACCGCTACAGCAAGGGCGGCCAGATCCCCCTGGGCGAAGTGGAGCGGGCCACGGGGCACAAGGTGGCCCGGGTCCTGCCGGCCAGCGATGAAGCGGTGCTGGTCTCCATCAACCAGGGCATTCCACTGGCCAAGCTGGCGGCGCGCGATCCGGTGGCGCGCGCGCTGCAGGAGTGGGCACATGAGCTTTCGCCGGTCGCGGTGAACGCGGGCAAGCACAGCTGGCTGTCGACGATCACGGGACGCACGTGAACCGCGTCGCTCCACCCCATCCTCCCCCCATTTTTTAGCGAGCACGAACACCATGAACATGAGAGTCACCACCCCCGAATTGCGCAGTCCCACCCGCCTGAACGGTTCGGAGGAAGACCGATCCCTTCCCGGCGGCGCGATCCCGCTCCACAACGCCCTCAAGGACCGGCTGCACACCCAGTTGCTGGGGCGCATCGACCTGGAGGTGATGGGCAGCATGAAGCCCGAGCGCCTGCGCGAGGAGCTGGGCGTCCTGACCGAGCGTCTGCTGGTGGAGTCGGGCGCCGCGCTCAACGCGCAGGAACGCAAACGCATGATCCAGGACATCCAGGACGAGATCATGGGCCTGGGCCCCCTGGAGCCGCTGCTGGCGGACCCCACGGTGTCGGACATCCTGGTCAATGGCCCGGACCAGGTGTTCGTGGAGCGCCGCGGTCGGCTCGAACTCACCGAGGTGACGTTCTCCGACAGCGATCACCTGATGAAGATCATCGACAAGATCGTTTCGCGCATCGGGCGTCGGGTCGACGAGTCCAGCCCCATGGTGGACGCCCGCCTGCCCGACGGCTCGCGGGTGAACGCCATCATCCCGCCGCTGGCCCTGGACGGGCCGGTGCTCTCGATCCGCCGGTTCGCGGTGGTGCCACTGACCGTCAACGACCTGATCGACAGGCGCTCGCTGCCGCCTGTGGTGGCCGCGCTGCTGCAGGCCATGGTCAAGGCCAAGATGAACATCCTGATCTCGGGAGGCACCGGCACCGGCAAGACCACCTTGCTCAACGTGCTCTCGGCCGCGATCCCCGCCAGCGAGCGCATCGTGACCATCGAGGACGCGGCCGAGCTGCAGTTGCAGCAGCGGCACGTGGTGCGGCTGGAGACACGGCCACCCAACATCGAGGGCAAGGGCGAGGTGAGCCAGCGCGCGCTGGTGCGCAACAGCCTGCGCATGCGGCCCGACCGCGTGATCCTGGGCGAGGTGCGTGGCGCCGAGGTGCTGGACATGCTGCAGGCCATGAACACCGGCCACGAGGGGTCGATGGCGACCGTGCACGCCAACTCACCGCGCGACGCGCTGACCCGGCTGGAGAACATGGCCGGCTACGGCGGCGCGGTGATCTCGGAAGACGCCATGCGCCAACAGGTCAGCTCCGCCATCAACGCGGTGATCCAGCTCTCGCGCCTCAACGACGGACGGCGCAAGCTGATCAGCCTGATGGAGATCACCGGCATGGAGGGCAGCGTGATCACCATGCAGGAGATCTTCCACTTCCGCCAGACCGGCATCGATGCCGAGGGCAAGGTCGTGGGCCACTTCCGCGCCACCGGTGTGCGGCCCAAGTTCATGGAACGCCTCAAGGCCTTCGGGCAAACCGTGAGCGACGACACGTTCGACCCCAATCTGATCTACGAGTAGCGTATGAACATCGGCCTGACTCTGTTTGTGGTGATGGGGTTTCTGGCGGTGGTGCTGCTGCTGGAGGGCCTGTACGTCTACTGGAGCGACACCAAGAGCCCCGAGGTGCGCCGCCTGGAGCAGCGCCTGCGCGCCATATCGGCGGGCGGTCAGGTCGACAACACCGCGCTCAAGCTGCTCAAGCAGCGCATGCTCAGCGACAGCCCGGCCGTGCAGCGCCTGCTGCAGAGTCTGCCGCGGATGCACCACCTCGATCGGCTGATGCTGCAGGCCGGGGACAACAACACCGTGTCGCACCTGCTGTCCATCAGCGCCTTGCTGGCCGTGGCGGGCCTGCTGGGTGGCCTGGTGCTGCGCCTGCCCTGGTTCGCGTTGATCGTCCTGTGCCCGATCCTGGCGGCCTTGCCCATTGCGCTGCTGCTGCGCCGGCGCACCAAACGCCTGCAGAAGATCGAAGGGCAATTGCCCGACGCGATGGACCTGATGTCGCGCGCGCTGCGTGCGGGCCATGCCTTTCCGTCGGCCCTGTCCATGGTGGGCAGCGAGGCCCCCGATCCGATCGCGACGGAGTTCCGCATCGCCTCCGACGAAATCGCCTATGGCGTGGCCACCGATGCCGCGCTGGGCAACCTGGCCGCGCGCGTGCCCAGCCCCGACGTGCGGTATTTCGTGATGGCGGTGGTGATCCAGCGCGAGACCGGGGGCAACCTGTCCGAGCTGCTGGGCAAGCTGTCGGAGCTGGTGCGCGAGCGCTTCAAGCTCTTCGCCAAGGTGCGGGCCCTGGCGGCCGAGGGCAAGCTCTCGGCCTACATCCTCGTGGGCCTGCCGATCGTGGTGGGGGCGGTGATCCAGCTGCTCAACCCCAAATACCTCTCGGTGCTGTTTTCCGACCCGGTGGGGCTGATGCTGGTCTACGGCGCGATCGGCCTGATGCTGCTCGGCATTTTCGTGATGTGGCGAATCATTGATATCAAGGTCTGAGGTGGTGTCATGAATCAGCAAACCCTTGTTCTGGTGCTCGTGTTCCTGGCGGTGATGGGCATGACGATGGGCGTCGCGCTCTGGCTGAACCGGCGGGAGGGTCTGCAGCAGCGCGTCGAGCAGATCGGTGGCGACGCCGCTGGCGCTCGCGCCGATGAAGGGCTGGAGGGCAATGCCCAGTGGCACGCCAAGGTGGTCAAGGCCGTGGGGCCGGTGGCCAAGCTCTCGGCGCCCAAGGAGGGCTGGGAAAATTCGAGCCTGCGGGTGCGTTTCATGCAGGCGGGCTTGCGCGAGGCGAGCTGGCCGGTGGTGTTCTTCGCGGCCAAGACCCTGTTGGCGCTCGGCATGCCCATGCTGTTCATGCTCTACCGTGGGTTGACGAAGCTGGAGGCGGGCGCCGATGTCAACCTCCTGTGGCTCCTGTTGCTGGCGGCCTTGGGGTACTACCTGCCCAACATGATCCTGGCGCGCATGGTGGCGTCCCGCAAGGAGCAGGTGGGCAACGCTTTGCCCGACGCGCTGGACCTGATGACGGTGTGCGTGGAGGCGGGCCTGGGCCTGGACGCCGCGATGGCGCGCGCCGGCAGCGAGATCGGCCTGCGCAGCCCCGAACTGGAAGAGGAGCTGGGCCTGCTGGCGCTGGAGCTGCGCATGGGCGTGAAGCGCGAGAGCGCCTTGCGCAACCTGGCGCTGCGCACCGGGGTGGAGGAGGTGGCCTCTTTCGTGGCGATGCTGGTGCAGGCCGACCGTTTCGGCACCAACGTGGCCGAGGCGCTGCGCATCCAGGGCGAGACCATGCGGGTGCACCGGCGCCTGCGCGCCGAGGAGCGCGCGGCCAAGATCCCGCTCAAGCTGCTGTTTCCGCTGATCTTCTTCATCTTCCCGTCGTTGATGCTGGTGCTCATGGGGCCGGCCATGATCAGCATCTACCGTGTGCTTCTGCCGACCTTGGGAGGCGGTCGTTGAGTCCGTTCAACCAGGAGATCAAGACCATGAAACTCAAGACATTGGCCTCGTTGTCGGTGCTGGGCAGCCTGATGGGCTGTTCAAGCCTCATGCCGGGCGCCTTGCACGGCACCCAGATTCCGCGCGCCGGTGGTGGTGCGGCGGTCCCGGTGAAGATGGCGCCCTTGCCCGCGCCCGGCACGGCCATGGCCGAGCACGAGGTGTTGTACGCGACCGGGCGTTCCGCGCATGGCGCGGGGCACTTCGCCCGGGCGGTGGCGTATTACGAACGAACGCTGGCCCTCAAGCCGGACCACGTGGGCGCCCTGAATGCGCTGGGCGTGTTGCGTGCGCAGTCGGGCCGGACCGCCGAGGCCCTGGCGTTGTTTGACCGGGCGATCGTGCTCGAACCCCTGGCCGCCCATGTCTACAACAACATGGGCTTCGCACTGCTGAACGCCCACCGGCTCCAGGAAGCCGAGCTCAGGTTGCGCACGGCCCGCGCACTGGACCCGGACAGTCGGCAGATTCGGGAGAACCTCGATCTGCTGGCGAAAGCCCAGGTCGAGCACGACGAGCGCAACCGGCCGGCCCTGCAAGGGGCGCCGGCGGGAGGGGCCTACGTGGTGCAGGAGGTGGACCACCGATCCTCGGGGCCGCAACTGGTGGCCGTGGCGCCCCAGGTGTTTGAACTTCGCCCCGCCGGGCCACAGGCCATCGAAGCGATGGCCAGGGCACAAGCCCCGGCGGCGGACCCGCCCGCGAACGGCCCGGAGGTGGCGCCGCAGCCCCTGGCCCCGAGCCGGGAAGTGGCTGCCGCCCCGGCGGTGGTGCAGGCGGAGTCACCCCGCCCGGCGCGGATAGAGGTCTCGAACGGCACAGGCGCGCCCCGCCTGGCCCGGCGCACGGCGGACAGGCTGGCACCGGCGGGCATCCTGGCAAACCGGCTGACCAATGCCAGTTCCTTCCAGCAGCCACAGACCCTGCTCCAGTACCTGGCCGGGCAGGAGATGGCGGTGAACGCGCTCCAGGCCTCGCTGCCCACACCGGTGCTGGCCGTGAAAGTGGGCACGCTGGGGGGCGGGACGCAGGTTCGCCTGGTGCTCGGGCATGACGGCGCGGGCAAGGCGATCGCGCGGTGGGCCCAACCCGAACCCGACCGTCTGGCAACGGCAGGGCTGAAACCCCGTAGCTGAGAGGAAACACCCACCGCCGCGCTGCGCGCGACCCCGCTCCGGCGTTGTGAGCTTTCACCGGATGCGGCTGCGCCAGCTCTCGGGCATCCAGTCGAACAGCGGCGATGGCTCGCGCTGCAGCCGGTAGCCCGCGGCGGCGTTGCCCAGGGCGGGGATGACCTGGGAAAGGTCCACGTAGGCCAGTTGTCTCATCCACTCGATGTTGACGCCGCCGTCCGGCGCGGGTCGGGACGAGATCAGCGCCAGCATCCGGCCCGCCTCGTCGCTGCCGGCCGCCTCGGCCTGGCGGTACAGGCGCAGCGCCTCGCTGTAGTTGGCGGTCACACCTTCGCCCCGGTGTTGCCTTCTGGCCTCCAGCAGCAGCTGTCGGGCCTGCTGAGCGCTGCCTGCGTTGGGCGATTGTTCCCGGGCGAGTATGTCGCGGACCACGGTCACATTGGCGGCGGCCGCCGCCGAGCGGGGCGCCGCCAGCTCCAGCAGCGCGAGCGCCGCCGCCCACTGGCGGGCGGCCGCCAGCCCCATGGCCATTTCAATGCGCGCATGGGGATCTCCGGCATTGGCCGCCCGGGTCAGAAGGTCTTGCTCGGGCAAGGCGACCGTGGCGCTGGTGCCCGGTTCCTGGCCCGGGGTGAAGGTGATGGGAGAGAGCCGGTACGCCACCAGCCACTCCAGGAACAGCGCACGCGGCGCGTCGGTGCGTCGCAGCTGCTGTATCCAGGGCGTGGCGGCGCGGGGATTCGCGGGCCCCGTGCAGCCGTCGATCTCGCACAGGGCCAGACCGGCGCTGGCCAGCGGATGGCCCAGATGCTGGGCTCTCGTGAACCATTGTTGGGCCTGCGCCAGGTTTTGCTGCACCCCGGCACCGTGAAAGTGGATCAGGCCCAGATGCCAGGCGGCCTGCGCCGCGTTGCGCCGTTGCCGGGCCGTGCTCTTTCCCTGGGCGGCCAGATCCACGCCCATGGCCTGTGTCTTCAGGCGTTCGATCTCCGCGGTGACCCAGGGGTCGTTCAGTGGAGACACGCGCAGGGGGGCGGGCGCCTCGTTCCGAACGGGCGGAACGGCCAGGGGGGGCAGCAGGCGGATGTCCGGGTTCTGTGGGGGCGGCGTCTGAATGGCGTCTTCGCCAGAGGGGGCGATTCGGATGGGCTGGGTCGGCGGGATTTCGACCGCAGCTGCCGCACCGGCGGCCATCGCCAGCAGCATCCAGACGGTGCGGACCGGGCGCGGCGGGGCCATGGCACCACCCGCCTCAGCGGGCCGCTGCCGTCGCCGCCGCGCGCCTGGGCACCACCCGCCACTTCAGCGTCTGCTCGGTGACGCCCTGATTGCCCGCGGCCGTGCGGTAGGCCTCCCGGATGCTCTGCAGACCGACAAACCCGGTGATCGGGCGCAGGCCCGGAGTCTGCAGACCCGCCGGCAGCTTCGCCTGCAGATCGGTGTCGGAGGTCAGGCACATGACCGACTCTTCGCCCAGTCCGCCCGCATCCAGCACGAAGCCGGGGTTGGGCACCATCCAGTCCGGGATGCGCACCGCCTGGTTGGCCGACACCTGCGAGCTGCTGTTGGTGGGGTTGGGCAGCAGCCGCATCACGGCACCCTGCGCCTGTTCCATGTAGCAGTACAGGTGGGCGTTGCGGGACACGGTGGCCGAGAGGAATATCTGCGTCCCTTGCTCGAACACCGTCTTGTCCGCCGCCAGGTTCTCGATCTGGAGGTCCAGCTCAAGGGGGCCGGTCTCGGTGCCAAGGGGCGGGCCCATCGGGGCGGCGGTGACCTGCCCGTCGAAGACCGTGGGCACCGGGGGGCGCGACGAATCGGGGCTCCAGCCCACGCGGATGAACTGCCCGTTTTCGCCCAGCATCACATAGTTGCGCAGGGCGCGCTCGTAGGTGGCGAAGTTCAGTTCTCCCGAGGCCACCATGCCCTGATCGACCTGGTACCTGGCCAGGGCCGAGCGCACCGTGGGGTGGTTGATCGGCAGCTGCGCGGTCTGGGCCGTGAGGTAGCCACTGCCGGTCAGGGACTTCTTGACCAGGGCCTGGTGCACGTTGGCGTCGCCTTCGTCGTACCAGTCGCGCAGCTGGCGCTGGAAGCCGGGGTGGGTCTGGTCCAGCGTCAGGCATTGCCAATAGGGAACCCGGGCCCACTTGCCGGCCAGCTCGATCATGGCCAGCTCGATGAGGGTGCGCATGGCCGCGCCCGATCCCTGGGTGTAGTTCCGCCCGACGTTGAACTGCCAGCCGTAGTCGGAAATGCGGCCCGCCAGGTCCAGGCCTTGGCCGCCGGTGCCGATGATGACTTCGTTGGCCGAATCCAGGCCCGGAATCAGGGTGCGGGTGCGGAAGTCGCCGAGATGGAGTTCCATGCCGATGATGGTCGCGTTCTTGTCCCGGCTGTAGCCCGTTTCCAGGCGGGACGCCGACGTGCCCACGTCGAACCGGTTGTTGATCACGTTCTGGTCCACGAAGGCGACCGCGCCCGAGACATACAGCGCAGGGCGCTGCAGCTGGATCTGGTTGCTGTTGAGCAGCAGGGTCGTCAGGTTCTGGACGGTGTCCTGCCTGGCAATGTCCACTTCGAAATCGACGTAGCGGAACGCGTTGCTCAGTCGGGACATCTGGGAAATGGCGGTGACGATCATGTCCTTGGTCGCCACGGGGATGCGGCCCGAAAAGTCGGGGATCTGCTTGCTGGTGATCAGCGTGGTGGGAATCTGCGCGTCCCGGAAAAGGCGGTCCATGCACACGAGGGAGTCCGAAAAGCTCGACAGCGATCGCATGGGGCGGTGGGTCGGCCGGTCGGCCATGTGCGCATAGGACTGGAATGACGTGTCCTTGCGGGCGTCCATCGGTGTGGAGCACCCTGCGGCAAGCACGGACGCGGCCAACAAGGTCCACCCCAGAATGCCTCGACGTGGACGTGTGGCTTTGATGCCTGGACGCAGGATGTTCATGATGCCCTCACCTGTTTCTTTGTTGTTTCAGCGGCAGACGTTGACCAGGTCGCCGCGCAGGACCACGACCTGTTCTCTCGTGTCGGGTCCGTACCGGGTACCCAGCGCATCGGCCGCCTGGGTGTTGCTGCCCACCTCCTGCACGCAGGTCTTCTGGAATCCATCGGTCTGAACGGTCGTGACCACGTCTTCGTCGGTGTAGATCGTGCCGTCCTCGCCCGAAAGACCGTAGGCCTTGGCCACGTAACGGGTGACGCGCGCGCGCATCCAGGCGGGCAGGTCGGTGGGGCCGTCCATGCCGCTCGATCGTTGCGGCGGCGCGGTCGGCATGCTCAGGTACTTCACCGGCCCCTTGAGCTCGATGGTGTCCTCGCCCGGGGCGCCGTGCGCCAGCTGGATGGACAGCAGATGGACCACGGCCATGGCAACGCCCAGTTTCCGCGCCTGTATCAGATACCTCTTCATGGGGGACCTCCTGAGGTCATGTGATCAGAAGACAGCGCCCCCTGAATGGGGTTCAGGGGGCGTTCTGGGCCAGGGCCGCTCAGTGGTGGCCAGACTTGGGCACGCAAGCCACGCAGCCGTTGTTGCTGGCGAGGTTCTGCACCGCCTGGGTGTCTTCCCCGGCGATGTTGTACACGCCCGAGCCCTGCAGGGCGGTGATCTGCAGCGAGTTGCCTGCGATGGTGACGTCGCCGATGTTGGACGACACGTTCTGGCTGGCGTAGGCGTCTTCGCCCGCGGCGTAGTTCGCCACCACGGAGCCCGAGGCGACGGTCAGCTGAACGGAGTTGGCGCCGCTCTCGACCGTGACGTTGCCCGAGTTGCTCGAGACGTTCTGCTGCGCATAGGCGTCTTCACCCGAAGCGGAGTTGTAGAAGATCGTCGAGGTGGCGGCCACGGCCTGGACCGAGTTGCCGTCGATGACGATTTCCGGATCGGCGAATGCCGACGTGGCGAATGCTGCGAAAGCGATGATGGCGAGCTTTTTCATGATGGTTCCTCAAAAAGTTGGTTCACATTTCCCCGGTGAACCGGAGGATTCCGGGATCACCAGCCTGATCGACGCCGCTTGGTGCAGAGGCTCGCCCTTTTGGGGCTTTGCCTCACGTCCTGCTTTGTCTGGCTCCAGTTTCGTGAGGGAACGCACACCGGCCAATGACCTGAACTGTGTACCGAAGATGGACGACCACAAATGAGGTAAATCGGGTGACTTCAATGGCTGTTTCCGAGGGAAACGAACCGTTTGGCGCTATGAAATTTGAGTACTTTTGGGTGTAAAAAATGGGTAGTTACAAATTGTTAATTGGCAAACAGAATGCAAAGTAGTCAAATTCCGTCCAAGTTCTGTATCAAATTTGCAGCGTCAGCGGGCTTTTCGCACGCTTTGACAGGGGCTCGGATCGCCGATTTGTGATATCGGAAAGTTTTCGTCACACAGCGACATGTTGCGCAACAGTCGAAACGATTGGGGTACTTGATGCGTTCCTTCAGGGAGGATTCATGGAAAAACAGATGAACATGGGTGGGCTCGTCAGCACATCCTCGACCGCGGTGCCGACGCTCAACCGTCAGTTCGCGATGCACACCAACCAGCCCTCTGTGTGGCCCGACTTCATGGTGGGGCAAAGCATGCAGCCCGTGCGCGTGCTGCTGGTGGACGACGACCCCCACATCCGGCACGTGATCGCGCAGGAGCTGCTGGCCGACGATCGCATCAACCTGGTGGCGCAGGCCGGTGGCCTCAAGGAGGGCCGGCGCAAGGTGGCGATGCACGACTTCGACGTGCTCGTGGTCGATCTCAATCTGGGCGACGGCAATGGCTACGACCTGATCGAGCAGGTCAAGTCGGTGCGGCCGCAGGCCGAGGTGGTGGTGATCTCGGCCAGCGAAGACGACGAGCATGCGATGCACGCCTTCGGGTTGGGGGCCAACGGCTACCTGATCAAGAACTCCTGGTTCGGCAACTTCCCGCAGGCGGTGCTGCAGGTGGTCAACGGCGGGGCGTCCATCACGCCGAATCTGGCCCGGCGCCTGCTGCACCGGCTCGAGCCCAACAAGCTCTCGGGCGCCATGATTCGCGGCAGCCGCGACCGGCTCTCGGAGCGCGAGCGCGAGGTGTTGAAGATGGTCGCGGCCGGCTACACCAGTGGCGAGATCGGCGCGCGGCTGGCGATCAGCGGTCAGACGGTGAACACGCACATCCGCAACATCTACCGCAAGCTCAACGTCAGGACCCGCGCGCAGGCGGTCAGCTGCGCCACGGATCGCGGCCTTTTATAGACACCCGCTTGCGCGTTGGCCCCCCCATGCTGTCGAGTCTTCTACACCCCGGCAGAATGGTCTGGACCGCGCTGGGCCTTGTTCTGGGCGTGGCCGCACTGTTCCTGATCGCCCTGCCCGAACTCCCGTTCGGGGAGGACGATTCCGGGCGTCTCCTGCGTCTGGTCACCGGCGTGTTTGGGGCCATGGCGGTGATCGTGGTGGCCGCGGTCCTGGTGTGGGTGGGTGTGATCGGCCGAAGCCCATCCAGTGCGTCCGTGGACCAGGCATTCCTGCTGGCCGCGCTGTGCTGGTTGCTCCTGGTGGGCTCGGGCGCTGTGTGGGCGGGCAATGATCCTGTGGCGCGCCTTGCTGCGCATGCTGTCTACCAGTTGGCGGTGGCCGGTGTGGTGTTCCTGCTGCTGGTGTGCGTGTCCTCCGTATCGGTCGGCAGCGCTGTGCTGAGTGGGCTGCAGGCGGTGCTGGCGCTGGGGCTCTTGGGCTGGTATTTCCAGGGCGGCCCCGAACTGGCCTACCTCGCCTGGAAAGTGCTCAATGTGCTGTGGGTCACGACCGTGTTCCTGATGCTGGGCGTGACCCTGCGGCAGGGTCCGCACGGCCGTTCCTGGCTGGTGTCGGGCGCGGGCCTGATCGGGCTGGGCATCCTGCTGCGCGACATGGTGCAGGCCGACGGCCTGCACGTGCCCATCACGACCATCCACCACGTCTATGCCGCCTACCTGGCCGTGCTCTGGTTGCTGGTCACGGGCCGCATCGGGGACCTCGACAGCCTGTCATCCATGGCCCCTGTGCGCTCCGAAAACAGCGTGCTGGCGAACGACTTCGCGCACACGGACCTGATCGTCGACGAGCCGGAGACGGTGCCCTCGACACCCGAGGTGACGGTGAGCCAGGAGCGCCGCCGCATCGCGCAGGATCTGCACGACGGCGTGGGCTCGCAGCTCGTGAGCATCCTGTCGTCGCTGGACCGCGGCATCCCGCAGCAACGTTCGCTGTCGTTCGCGCTGGAGCAATGCCTGCTCGATGTGAAGATCCTCGTCGATGCGATCGACGAAAGCAGCGAGAGCGTGACCGACGCGCTGGGCCGGCTGCGCTACCGCGTCCAGCATTCGCTGGACAAGCTGGGCATCCAGATGGTCTGGGACGTGGAGTTGGATGGCCCGCTTCAAACGCTGCGGGACGACCGCAGCCGGCAGATCCTGCGCATCGCGCAGGAGTCGATCGCCAACGTGATGCGCCACTCGAAGGCCAGCACGGTCTGGCTGTCGTGCCATTGCCTGGCCGATCAGCAGACCCTGGCGCTGGAGGTCCGCGACGACGGGGTCGGGTTCGAGCCGTGTGCCGGCGGGCCTGGCCGGGGCAAGGGCCTGGAGGGCATGCGCCGGCGGGCCGAGGCCTGTGGCGGGCGGTTCGACATCGAGAGCGCGCCCGGGCGGGGGACGCGGGTGCGCGTCACGATGGCGGTGGGCGAGCGGCGTCCGGCAGGCCCGAACGGCACCCCCGACAGCCGGTATGCCCGGCCGCGAAAAGCCTGAGGGTGGGATGCGCCGTGGAGCCGCTGGACGGCGGCGCCACGGTGCCCTTGGCTGGCCATTCTGGCGTCGCGGACCGTGCCAAAAGGGGCTCAGCGCTGCACCAGCCGCTCCGCCAGCGCCCGCGCCGAGAGCGGTGCGCAGCCCTCGGCGTTGTTGCTGATGGTCACGTAGGCGTTCTGACCAGCACCGGTCACGCCAGCGAGGGTGCGCACCAGCAGCGCGCGGGTGTCTTCGTCCACGTCGTGGATGCGGTCAAAGGGGCTGTATTCGCGCTCCGCGTTTTCGTAGCCATAGGCGCCGTGCAGCGGGTTCAGGTTCCAGCGGCAGACCATGGGGACCGGCCACAGGGCGCGCAGCCGCTCCAGTAACAGCGGCAGGCGCTGCAACACCTCCTCCCCACCTTGTCGCCCAGCCCGGCCAGCGCGGGGGTGATGAACTCCTGCGCGGCCAGCGCGGGGTCCAGAAACGCCGTGTTGGGCTGGCGGCCCTGGCCCTGCTCGCCGCGCACCAGCGCGTCGGTCACCAGCGCCGGCGCTTTGACCACGAAGCGGAAGTCGTCCGGCACCTCGCCCGCGTAGCGCGCGTACTGCCCCTCGGTCAGCGGGCGGTAGAACGAGCGGTCGATGCCCACGCAGCGCAGCAGCGGGTGCTGCGCGTAGGCCGCCAGTCCGTTCTTGGCCAGCAGGGATTCGCTGTACGACCCCTCGTCCCAGACGATGCCGGCCCAGCCCGGGTAGCTCCAGGTCGAGGCGCCCAGGAGGATGCGCGGGTTCAGGCCGGCGGCGAGGGCGCGGGTTGCGTCGTCGTGGGGCAGGGGGAGGACTTCGGTGGAACGGCGCTTTGGTGCGGAGGGCGTGGTGTCGTTATCGTCCGCCGGATCGGGCGCGACGACGGGTGGTTTTGGTCGAGTAGGTGCTGGTGCGGCACCGAACAGGTCGTCCTGCATAGGGCTGTAGTGTTGCTGAGCAGGCGCCCAATGTCGAAACTAACAGCGATACCTTGGAAACTTGTGGCGAGACATTGCAGCGTGATCGCGTGAACGTGCAAAGCCCTTAATGTTTCAGACCAAAAGGGAGGCCATGACCTATCACCATCAAGCACTGCTACAAACCTGAGCGGCCACATCGTTCGGCTTCGTCATTCGTTGTCCGAACGAATCTGCATGTCACCTCGCTCGGCAGGCGCCGACAAAAGTCAAGACCTGACCCAAACACTTGCCAACACGCGCGTGATGATCGCCCGTGTGCTGGATAAAAAAACAGTGTCGAATAGAATGGCTAATATTTGTGATCTGACAAGGAGTTCTATGGTGAAGACCGCGACAAAAGCCCCACGAACTACCGAAGTAGGTGCCACATCGACGGCTAACACCTTCGTGTCAATGCAGCCCGTCAAAGGCATTGAAGTGATCCTCGCTGACGCTCTTCACTGGATGGCGCAGCGTGACGAGAACAGCATTCATGCCATCGTCACTGACCCGCCGTATGCGCTGGTCGAGTACGAAGACCGCGACCTTGAGAAGATGCGCAAGGGACAAGGTGGCGTGTGGCGCATCCCGCCTTCGTTCGATGGGTCTCAGCGCAGCCCCTTGCCGCGCTTCACGGTATTGACCGCGAAAGAGCGTGAGCGCCTGACGACATTCTTCAAAGCGTTCGCGTTCCAAGCTCAGCGCGTGTTAGTGCCTGGCGGTCACTTGGTCATCGCCGCGAACCCTTTGCTGTCCACGACTGTGTTTTCCGCATGCGAGACTTCCGGCTTCGAGAAGCGCGGCTCGCTCATCCGCATCGTGAAAACGCTGCGCGGGGGCGACCGACCAAAGAACGCGGAAGATGAGTTCAGCGATGTGTCGGTGATGCCTCGATCGAGTTGGGAGCCTTGGGGACTCTTCCGCAAGCCAATCTCTGAGAACACAGTGGCTGAGAACCTCCGCCGCTGGGGAACAGGTGGCTTCCGTCGCATCAGCGAAGACGAACCCTTCCGCGACATCTTCGAGTGCGCCCCTGCCCGGACCCAAGAGCGAGAACTCGCACCTCATCCGTCCATTAAGCCGCAGAAACTCATGCGTTACATCGTGCGGGGCGTGCTACCTCTTGGCAGAGGCATCGTGTACGACCCATTCACCGGCAGCGGCTCGACGCTCGCAGCCGCAGCACACCATGGTATCCAGGCCATCGGTACGGAGCGCGACCCGTTGTATTTCGACATGGCCACGAAGGCCATTCCACGTTTAGCCACTTTGAGGACCCTTGCAGCGTGACACCCGCAGACATCCTTGCGGAGATTGACGCAAACTTCGAGAAAGGGCAACGCCGGAAATTCTTGCCGGGCTTGCTCGTTGCGTTCATCGACTTCTTTCAAGAGCTGGATGCTGCGGGCGGTAAGTACGCGAGCCTCAGTGCTTTCTATGAGCTGCATCCGCTTGTCATGACCGGGCGTGGCGGTAGTGGTGTCAACACGCTAACCGTTCTGCGTGACAAGGATCGTCCGATGGGGGTGGGCGCACAACTCAGCATTCGCAAGGCGTATGACCGAATCCAAGCTTGGTTTCATGCTCAAAAGCGGTACGACTACCCGAGCTCAGCCCCGCACTCCACGCAGGCTTGGAAAGACTATCAGCACTGGCTCGAAGCGCTGCTTGCTTTTGACGAACCCGTACTAAATCAGCTCAAGGAAGACGCCAAGGCCTATGTGCTTGCCAAGCTCCCAGAGCACAAAGTCGACCCGACGCTCGTTAAGCGGGCACCTCCTGCCTTCCTACTGTTTCTGCAGGATTTCGACCTGACCAAGCACAAAGGCGAACTCACAGGCGCCGCGTACCAGGGGACCGTTTTCGGGTACTTGCGCGCCGACGCATCGCATCTGCAGGTCGACGTGGCCAAGGTCCGTACGGGCTCCAAGCGTGTCGGTCGAATCGGCGACATTGACGCCCGTGACGGCGAGTTGTTGGTGCTTTCGGCGGAGGTCAAGCAATACAAGCTTGAGCTTGCAGAGGTCCCTGGCTTCGCACAGTTCTCGAGCCAGGTAAATGACCAAGGTGCGTTGGGCTTAGTAGTCGCACTGGATTTCGAAGATGGTGCGCGAGACGCACTGCTAGAGCTGCAGCTAGAACCAGTTTCGATTGCCGACCTCATCGAGCGCGTGCGGCTGTGGGACTCGTTGAAGCAGGCAATCGCTGTCCAGGCGTTGCTGTATTACGTGCACTACATCGAGAAGAGTTCCGCGCTATACAAGCGGCTGCGGACCTTTCTCGATGGGCTCGAATCGATTGCGACCGAGGTCGTTGCGGAGCCCGGGGATGAGCCGCCCAAGTCTGAGGCCGCTGCGCCTTGAGGGTTCATGCCTTGGTGTAGTGCTGGTCAAGCACGGGCAGTACGTTGGGGTTGTAGAAGTCCTTCCTAGGACTCTTCGGATTGCCCGGGTCAAGGTATCCGGCCTTCGCGGACTTCGCATCTGGTAGCAGTGGCATGCAGATGTTGTGACACTTTTTGTTGGCCTTGAAGTCGGTGTAGCGTTTGGTCAGCCGCTTGACGAGCTCTCAGTAGTCCCACAAGTACTCGGTCCGGATGTCGGTTGACCTCCCACCCCTGTGGCAAACTCGCCCGCTTCGTTTGAAACCGGGCCGCAGCGCCCCGAGGGACATGCAAAAAATCATCTCGCAGCTCGCGCAGGAAATTCGGGTGGGGGTTCACCAGGTCCAGGCGGCCGTGGACTTGCTCGATGGGGGGGCCACGGTGCCCTTTGTCGCCCGCTACCGCAAGGAGGCCACGGGCGGCCTGGACGACATCCAGCTGCGTGAGCTGGAGGCCCGCCTGGGCTACCTGCGCGAGCTGGAAGACCGCCGCGCCGCGGTGCTCAAAGCCATCGACGAGCAGGGCAAGCTGACCGACGCGTTGCGCGTCGCGATCGCCCAGGCGCCGACCAAGCAGGAACTGGAAGACCTGTACCTGCCGTTCAAGCAGAAACGCCGCACCAAGGGCCAGATCGCGCGCGAGTTCGGCATCGAGCCGCTGGCCGACAAGCTGTTTGCCGACCCGACGCTGGACCCGATGGCCGAGGCCGCGGCGTTCACGAAGCCGCCCGAGGTGCTGGACGACGGCAAACCGGGCGCGGACTTCTCGACGCCGCAGGCGGTGCTGGACGGCGTGCGCGACATCCTTTCCGAACGCTGGGCCGAAGACGCGGCGCTGCTGCAGAACCTGCGCGAGTGGCTCTGGGCCGAAGGCCTGCTGCAGAGCAAGCTGGTGGCTGGCAAGGACGAGAACCAGCCCGAGGTGGCCAAGTTCCGCGACTACTTCGACTACGACGAACCGATCAGCCGCGTGCCCTCGCACCGCGCGCTGGCCGTGTTCCGCGGCCGCGCGCTGGAGATCCTGGACGCCAAGCTGGTGTTGCCGGAGCCTCCTGGTGCAGGGGCTTCGACAGGCTCAGCCCGAACGGACGGGGGCTCAGCCCGAGCGGGTGCCGTGCCCTCGTTGGCCGAAGGCCGCATCGCCCTGCACCTGGGTTGGAGCCACCAGGGCCGCAAGGCCGACGACCTGCTGCGCAAGTGCGTGGCCTGGACCTGGCGCGTGAAGCTCAGCCTCTCCAGCGAGCGCGACCTGTTCGCCCGCCTGCGCGAGAGCGCCGAGGCGGTGGCGATCAAGGTGTTTGCCGACAACCTGCGCGACCTGCTGCTGGCCGCGCCGGCCGGCCCGCGCGTGGTGATGGGGCTCGACCCGGGCATCCGCACCGGCGTGAAGGTGGCGGTGGTGGACGCCACGGGCAAGCTGGTGGACACGTCCACCGTGTACCCGCACGAACCCCGGCGCGACTGGGACGGCTCGCTGCACACCCTGGCCCGGCTGTGCGAGAAGCACGGCGTGAACCTGATCGCCATCGGCAATGGCACGGCCAGCCGCGAAACGGACAAGCTGGCCGCAGACCTCATCAAGCTGGTGCAGAAGGGCACCGACGCCAGCCACCCTTGCCACGGTTTGCAGAAGGTGGTGGTGAGCGAGGCCGGCGCGTCCGTCTATTCCGCCAGCGAGTTCGCCAGCCAGGAAATGCCCGACGTGGACGTGAGCCTGCGCGGCGCGGCGTCGATTGCCCGCCGCCTGCAGGACCCGCTGGCCGAGCTGGTGAAGATCGACCCCAAGAGCATCGGCGTGGGCCAGTACCAGCACGACGTGAACCAGAGCGAGCTGGCGCGCACGCTGGACGCGGTGGTGGAAGACTGCGTGAACGGCGTGGGCGTGGACCTGAACACCGCCAGCGTGCCGCTGCTGTCCAAGGTGTCGGGTCTGTCGGCCAGCGTGGCCAAGGCGGTGGTGCGCTGGCGCGAAGCCAACGGCGCCTTCAAGAGCCGCCAACAGCTGCTGGACGTGGCCGGCCTGGGCGCCAAGACGTTTGAGCAGAGCGCGGGCTTCCTGCGCATCCGCGGGGGCGACAACCCGCTGGACATGACCGGCGTGCACCCGGAGACCTACCCGGTGGTCGAGCAGATCATTGCCAAGACCGGCCAGCCCGTGGCCGCGCTCATGGGCCGGGCCGACATGCTCAAGACCCTGCGCCCGGAACTGTTCGCCAACGAGAAGTTCGGCGTCATCACGGTCAAGGACATCCTGACCGAGCTGGAGAAGCCCGGCCGCGACCCGCGCCCGGACTTTGCGGTGGCCCGCTTCAACGACGGCGTGGACGACATCAGCGATCTGCGCGAAGGCATGATCCTGGAGGGCACGGTGAGCAACGTCGCCCAGTTCGGCGCCTTCATCGACCTCGGCGTGCACCAGGACGGCCTGGTCCACGTGAGCCAACTGGCCAACAAGTTCGTCAACGACGCGCGCGAGATCGTCAAGACCGGCGATATCGTGAAGGTCAAGGTGATGGAGGTGGACGTGGCGCGCAAGCGCATCGGCCTGTCCATGAAGCTGGGCGATGCGCCCGCGCGCAGTGGCCGCGAGGGCGGGGCGCCGCGCGACAACCGCTTTGAGCCGGTGCGCCAGGGCCAGCGCCCGGGCCGCCCCGGTGGGCAGGGGAGCGATTCGGCGGCGCCCGCTTCGGCCATGGCCTCCGCGTTCGCCAAGCTGCAGGGTCTGGGCAAGCGCTGAAGGGGGGCGCAACGCCCCCAGGGTTTCCCCGAATCGCGGGCGATTTCGGGGCTCAAGTTGGAGGGGGGGCCTGCCGATATCTGGTGCAGTCACACCCCCTTTTTCCATCACGGACTTCATCCCCCTCCCATGCAACTTGAAGCCCTGCTCAACTATCCCCGCGCTCTGCCGGCCATGCCGCGCGCGGTCTCGGACCTGTTGGCCGAGATGAACAAGGAAGATCCCAGCCCCAAGCGGGTGGGGGAACTCATCGGGCACGACCCGGCGCTCACCACGCGTGTGCTGCGCCTGTCCAACTCGGCCTTTTTCCGCGTCAGCCGCAAGGTTGGCAGCGCCGACGAAGCGGTGGCGCTGCTCGGCATGACCCATGTGCGTTCGCTGGTCATGGCCGCCGCCCTGGGGGCGAGCTTCAAGAACGTGCCCGGCATGGACCTGCAGCAGTTCTGGCGCTACAGCCTGCGCGTGGCCGAGATCTCCCGCTCGCTCGCGGGGCTGTTGCACCAGAACCCCGGCAACGCCTTCACCGCCGGCCTGATCCACGCGATCGGCATTCTGGTGATGCACATCGCCATGCCCGACGAGATGGCCCTGGTGGACATGGGCACCCCGCCGCTGGATCTGCAAAGGGCGCTGGCCGAGCGCAACCACCTGGGCTACACCTACGCGGAGGTGGGTGCCGGCATGGCGGAGAAATGGCAGTTTCCCCAGGAAATGGTGACGGCGCTGTCCTGCCAGAACGAGCCCTTCGAAGGCGACAACTACGACCGCCTGGCGGGCCTGCTGCACCTGGCGTCGTGGCGCGCACGGGCCGAGGAAATCCAGCTCGACAACGCCGGCCTGGTCGCGACCTTTCCGGACCTGATCGGCCTCACCCTGGGCCTGGATCTGGACAACGTGCTGGAGAAGGACCCCTCCGAGTGGTCGTTCAGCCAGGCGCTGGGGGCGTTCATCGAATAGGTACCCGAAAGCGCTCAAGTCCATGGCCACCGGGACGATGTATTTCCTGCAGATACCGCTCATTTTGAGTCCCACCCGATTGGCAGGCACCCCATGCAGCTCGACAAACTTCTCCGGCAGCCGAACGCGCTTCCGTCCGCGCCCAAGGTGGTGCGCAAGCTGATCGAGACCTTTGACCACGACGATGTCGATCTGCTCAAGGCGGCCGACCTCGTCGAAGACGATCCGGTGCTCACGGTCAAGCTGCTCAAGATGGCCAACTCGGCGTTTTTCGGCCTGCACCGCGCGGTGACCAACGCCCGCGACGCGATCAGCGTCATGGGCCTGATCAAGGTGCGCGCACTCGTCATCGGCGCCGCGCTGGGCGACGGCTTTCACAGCGTGGGCGGCATGAACCTCAACCAGTTCTGGCGCTACAGCATCAACACCGCCAACCTCTCACGCTACATCGCGCTGCCGATCAAGATCGACGAGAACACCGCGTTCACCGCCGGCCTGATCCACTGCATCGGTGAGCTGGTGATGCACGCCGGCATGCCCGAGGCCATGATCGACCTGGACCGCAGCGTCCCCATGCTCGACCTCAAGCGCGCACGCGCCGAGAAGGGCATGTTCGGCTACAGCTATGCCGAGGTGGGCGCGGCCCTGGCGCGCGAATGGCGCTTCCCCAAGAGGATGATCGACGCCATCGGGCACCAGATCGCGCCCTTTGACAACGACGTGTACGAACCCATCGCCGGCGTGATCCACATCGCCTCGTGGCGCGCCCGTGCCGAAGAGCTGTCGCTGGGCAGCGAGGGCCTGATCAACACCTACCCCGACCCGATCGGCCTGGTGCTGGGCATCGACCCGGACACGGTGATCGGCGAAGAGATCCCTGCGCTGACGCGGCAGGACGCGGTGCTGGAGCACGCCTGAGGCCTCCTGGAGGCCCTGGATCGGGTGGTCCGCGGGGCGGTCAGGCCTTGAGCTTGAGCATCATCGCCACGGCGCTGGCCATGGCCTGCTCGATCATCAGCACCTTGGTGAATTCGTCACCGTGCATCAGGGCATTGGTCCACTTTTCCTTTTGCAGCGATTGCTTCCAGGAGGGGGTCTGGGTGGCGGTGATCACAATGTTGCGCAGGTTGGACCGATCCGCCTCCGAGATCTGGCCGGGGCCGAACACGGCCCGCCAGTTGCCCAGGTCGGTGTTGACGCCCAGTTCGTAGAGTGACGGAATGCCGTGCAGCGACTTCCGCGACGACACGGCCAGCGGGATGAGTCTTTTGCTCTCGATCGCGGTCTGAAACTCGCTGTAGCTGGAGATGGCGATCTGGGCCTCGCCCTTCTCCAGCAAGTCCATGGCCTCGCGACCGCTGCTCGTGGGCAGGTATTTCAGCCGACCGACATCGAGGCGCAACTGGCGCGCGATCATGCCGGCGAGCATGTGATCGACCCCACCCGCCGAGCCCCCCGTGAACCCCACCGCCGACAGGTCTTTGCGCATCGCTGCCGTGAGCGCGTTCATGTCGGGGAAGCGGCCGCCACTGGGCGCCACCAGCACCATGAAGTCGTTGGTCAGGCGCGCGATCGGACTGACCTGCGCCAGCGTGACCGCCGGGCGGTTCACCGCAATGGCTCCCAGCATGACCATGCCACCGATCAGCAGCGCTGCGGGGTCGCGGTTGAACCGCTCCACGAAGTCGGTCAAGCCGATCGTGCCCCCTTTGCCGCCCTTGTTTTCGTAGACAACTTCGCGGGCCAGGCCGGCCGACTGGATCGCGGCCCCGAGGGCCCGCCCGGTCTGGTCCCAGCCTCCGCCCGCGCCACCCGGGATGTAAAGGCTGAGCTTCGTCAGCGGCGTGGCGGCGTTCGCCGGACTGGCTGCGACGGGCGCATCCGCATCCTTCTGAGCGAACGACGGTGCCGCCCACAGTGCCGTGGCGGCGCCACAGGTCTTCAGCAAACTTCTGCGGAACATGGGCGGTGCCTTTGGGGTGAGGGGGGAACTGGAATTCCACCGTCGAAGGCTGTCATTTTGCTGTCAATCTTGTCGGGGAAAACCCGAGCCCCATGGCACCCCGGGAGGCGGGCGCAGCCGGTCGCTTCCGGCTGGCGCCCACCCGCCATCCAGCGGATCAGCCGCGCACGCCGCTGGTTGGCATCGGCGCCTTCGTGACCGAGGCCTGGAATCAGCTTCTGAGCTTGAGCATCATGGCCATGGCGTTGGCCATGCCCTGCTCGATGACCAGTCTGCTGGCGAAGTCCGGCCCGTGCAGCAGGGCGTTGAACCACTTGTTTTTCTCCAGCGCCTGCGCCCAGGTGGGGTGCTGGGTGGCCGCGACCACGATGCGGCGCAGGTGCTCGCGTTGCGCCGCGCCAATGCCGCCGGGCGCGAACACCGCGCGCCAGTTGCTCAGGTCGGTCTGCAGGCCCTGCTCATGCAGGGAGGGCACCCCATAGAGCGAGCGGCGGGAGGAGATCGCCAGCGGCGTGAGCAGCTTCTTTTCGATGTCGGCCTGGAATTCGCTGTAGCCCGATATCGCCACCTGCGCTTCGCCCTTCTCCAGCAGCGCCGCGGCTTCGGGGCCGCTGCTGGTGGGCAGGTACCTGAGTTGCGTCACGTCCTGCCGCAGCTGCAGGGCGATCATGCCCGCGAGCACATGATCGACCCCGCCGGCCGAGCCGCCCGTGAACCCGACCGCGCCAAGGTTGGCGCGCATGGCCGTGGTGAGCGCCGCCATGGAGTCCAGCGCTTGCCCCGTCCGGGACACCATCACCATGAAGTCGTTGGTCAGCCGGGCGATCGGGCTGACCTGTTTCAGCGTGGCCTTCGACTGCCCGAGCGCAATCGCGCCGAGCATCACCATGCCACCGATCAGCAGCGCGGCCGGGTCGCGGTCGTAGCGAGCGACGAAGTCGGCCAGCCCGATGGTGCCGCCTTTGCCGCCTTTGTTCTCATAGGTCACCCGCTCGGCCAGGCCCGCGGCCTGGATGGCCGCACCCAGGGTTCGCCCGGTCTGGTCCCAGCCACCGCCAGCACCACCGGGGATGTAGATGTGCAGCTCGGGCAAGCGGGTGGGGGCCGGCAACGCGGCGGCGGCCGGGGCGGGAGTCTGGGCGAGCGCCGCCGGCCCCATGCCCAGCAGGCACGCGCTGGCGCCACACGCCGTCAGCAGGCTTCTTCGATCCATGTGCAAACTCCCTTGAGTATCGGTTCCAATCGGGGCTCCATTACATTGGCGCCAGCTGTCAATCGGCTGTCAGCCGCCGGTTCATTTCGAGGCCCCGATACCGGCCGCCCCATCTTTCCCGTTCGTCTGCATCGCGTTCCCATGTCTTCCTTGCGCTTCTACGCCGGCCCCGCGGCCCGCTCCCACATCGAACAGCACGGCCTGCGCGCGCAGGACGTGGGCATCATTCCTGCTGCGGCCGGTGGCCCCAAGGGCCTGATCCTCGGGCCGCTGGACCGCTTCATCTTTGGCCACTGGCTGGCGCGCAGTGCGCAGCCGGTGCACCTGGTGGGCGCGTCCATCGGGGCCTGGCGCATGGCCACCGCCTGCCTGGACCAGCCCCTGGCCGCGCTGGAGCGGCTGGAGCGCGACTACATCGCCCAGCATCACGAGCTGCCGCCGGGCCAGAAGCGGCACAGCCCCGACCAGATCAGCGCGGGCTTTGGCGCCGACCTGCAGCGGTTCTTCAGCGGACGCATCGACGAGGTGCTGCACCACCCGCGTTACCGGCTGCACCTCGTGGCCTCGCGCGGGCGGCACGTGCTCGCGCGGGACGGCCGCTGGCGCACGCCGCTGGGCTATCTGGGCGCCTTCGCCGCCAACGCGCTGCACCGCAGGGCGCTCGGGGCCTGGCTGGAACGGGTGGTGTTCTCTTCCGCCGAACCCGAGGCTGCCGGTGGCCCGACCAGCACGCTGCCGTTTTCCACGCAGGACTTCCGCACCCGCCAGGTGCCGCTGAGCGGCGACAACTTCATGGACGCCCTGCAGGCCAGTTGCTCCATCCCCTTCATGCTGCGACCGGTGCAGGGCATCGCCGGCGCGCCGCCCGGCGCCTATTGGGACGGCGGCATCACCGACTACCACCTGCACCTGCGCTACCAGCCCACGGCCGCGTCGCCCATCGTGCTCTACCCGCATTTCCAGAAAAACGTGGTGCCCGGCTGGCTCGACAAGGTCTGGAAGCGCCGCCACCGCAGCAGCCCCGCGCTGGACAACATGCTGGTGATCGCGCCCGACCCGGCCTGGGCCCGGACCCTGCCCAACGGTCGCCTGCCGGACCGCAGCGACTTCGCCCGCTACGGCCAGGACATCGCCGCGCGCATGAAGGTCTGGAGCGCCGCCATCGCCGCGAGCCAGCGCCTGGCCGACGAGTTCGCGCAGTGGCTGGAGCGGCCCGACCTCTCGCGCGTGGAGGCGCTGTGAACGCCGGCGTGCGTATCTTTGCGGCCCAGCGCTACCGGCTGAGCACGCTCACCCTGCGGTCCGACGCGCTCATCCTCGTGCTGCGGGGCCGCAAATCGCTGCATGCGCCTGGGCAACGTTTCGATGCCGGTCCAGGGCAGGCGGTGCTGATCGCGCGGGGCTCGCAGTGGGACGTGGTCAATGACCCACGCGGGCAAGCTTGCTATGAGGCCCTGGTGCTGGCTTTCGACGACGACATGGTGCGCGATGTCGAGTCGCTCACCCATGCGACGGGCAACGCTGCCGTGGTGGGGGCGAGGGTGGTCCGCGTGGACGGCGAGCTGGACGATGCCGTGCGCCGCTGTCTGCCCGCGCCCAACGTGAAGCTGTCCGATGCGTTGATGCGCCACCGAGCGAAGGAGGTTCTGTTGCTCTTGGCGGAGCGCGGGCACCGGCTGGTGTCCACACTCGGGCTGGACTGGGGTGAGCGCGTGCGTCGGCTGGTGTCGCAGCGTCCCGATGCCGACTGGAATGTGGCCGCGCTCGCCGACGCGTTTCACCTGAGCGAATCCACCTTGCGCCGCCGCCTGCAAAGCGAAGACCTCTCGCTGGCGGCGCTGGTGCGAGAGGTGCGGCTGGAGACCGCCCTGGGCCTCCTGCAAACCTCGGCCTTGTCGGTGGGCGAGGTGGCGCAGCGCTGTGGCTGGGCATCGCACAGCCGCTTCAGTGCGGCGTTCCGCGCGCGCTGGGGTGTGCCGCCTTCCGTCGTTCGCACCTGACCGGTGGCGCACAAGGATTGACCGAAATCGGGCAGCGGTCGACTCGAGAAGGGGCGAGCATTCAGCTCCGTTCACACCTTCATGGAGCTTGCTTTTGAAACCTGCCCTCATTCTTCTTCTTGCTGGTCTGGCCGGCACCGCCGGCGCCGCCGACTTCACCCTGACCAGCCCCACGGTGGAACCCAATGGCACGCTGGGAACGTCCCAGGTGTTCAACGGTTTTGGCTGTACGGGAGGCAATGTGTCGCCGGCGCTCGCGTGGCAGAACCCGCCAGCGGGCACGCGCAGTTTCGCCCTCACCGCCTACGACCCCGACGCGCCCACGGGTTCGGGATGGTGGCACTGGGTGGTCTACAACATCCCGGCGACGGTCAGCGCATTGCCCGAAAACGCCGGTCGCGTCGACGGATCGGGCCTGCCCGCTGGCGCCCAACAGGGCCGAACCGACTACGGTGTCGCTGGCTTTGGCGGTGCCTGCCCACCGGTGGGAGACAAGCCGCACCGCTACCGGTTCACCTTGCACGCGCTCAAGACCGACCGGTTGGACGTGCCAGCCGACGCCTCGGCGGCCCTGATCGGTTTCATGATCTCGGGCCAAAGGCTGGGCAGCGTGACGCTGCAGGCCACCTACGGGCGCTGAGGGCACAAAGGCGGAAGGCCGTACTGAGGCGCGGATAATCGCGCCATGTCCCGCTACCTCACCGCCGCTCTCTACAAATTCGTCGATCTGCCCGACTTCGCCACACTGCGCGAACCCCTGCTGGCGGCGTGTGAGAGCCATCAGGTCAAGGGCACGCTGCTGCTGGCCCGCGAAGGCATCAACGGCACCATCGCCGGCCCCGAGGCCGGCGTGCGCGCGGTGCTCGCGCACCTGCGCGCCGACCCGCGCCTGGCCACGTTGCAGCACAAGGAAGCCTGGGCCAGCCGCCCGCCGTTCCTGCGCATGAAGGTGCGGCTGAAGAAGGAGATCGTCACCCTGCAGGTGCCCGGGCTCGACCCGAACAAGACCGTGGGCCAGTACGTGAAACCGCAGGCCTGGGACGCCCTGCTGGCCGATCCGGATCTGCTGCTGATCGACACCCGCAACGACTACGAGGTCGCCATCGGCACGTTCAAGGGCGCGATCAACCCGTCCATCAAGACCTTCACCGAACTGCCCGCCTGGCTCGACGCCCAGCCCGCGCTGCAGGGCGACAAGAAGCCCCGGGTGGCCATGTTCTGCACCGGCGGCATCCGCTGCGAAAAGTCCACCGCGCTGCTGAAGATGCGCGGCTTCGACGAGGTCTACCACCTCGAAGGCGGCATCCTCAAATACCTCGAAGAGATCCCGCCCGCGCAGAGCAGCTGGGAGGGCGAGTGCTTCGTGTTCGACGAGCGCGTGAGCGTGGGCCATGGCCTGCGGCCCGGCCCCCACGAACTCTGCCGCTCCTGCCGCTGGCCGCTGGCCGAGGCCGACAAGGCCTCGCCGCACTACGTCAAGGGCGTGAGCTGCCCGCACTGCCACGACCAGCGCACGCCCGAAGAAAAGGCCGGCCTGGCCGAACGCCAGCGCCAGGTGGAGCTGGCCGAAGCGCGCGGCGAGGTGCATGTGGGCGCGCGCATGCCGGGGGACGCGCCACCCCATTGATGCGGTGGCGCAGGCCGGCTCACTGCGCCTGCGGCAGGCGCAGCAGGCCCCCGTACTTTTCCGCCAGGTGGCTTTCGGCCCGCTCCAGCATGAAGTAGCGGAACGCCTCGGCCGCGGGTGAGAGCAGCTTGGACAGGGTGTGCACCACGTTCCAGGCGCGCACGATGGGTGTGCCTTCCACGTCGAGCGTGGCGATGAGCCCGTGTTCCAGTTCCAGACCGATGGTGTGCAGCGAGAGGAAGCTGATGCCCATGCCGGCCATCACGGCCTGTTTGATGGTCTCGTTGCTGCCCATCTCCATCACCACGCGCGGCTCCATGCGCGATTTCTCCAGAAAGTTTTCCATCGCGGCGCGCGTGCCCGAGCCGCGTTCGCGCAGGATGAAGCCGTAGGGCCGCAGGCTGTCCACCGTGGGGTGGCCCACCTTGAGCAGCGGGTGGTCGGTGGGGGCCACGAACACGTGGGGGTGCGCGGCAAAGGGCTCGGCGCGCGTGGCCAGTTCTTTGGGCGGGCGGCCCATGATGGCGATGTCCACCTCGTTGCCGTGCAGCATCTTCACCAGCTGTTCGCGGTTGCCCACCGCGAGGCGGATTTCCACGCCCTCGTGTTCGCGCTGGAACTCGGCCAGCAGCCGCGGCAGGAAGTACTTCGCGGTGCTGACCATGCCGATGGTGAGCGTGCCCACCTCCAGCCGCTGCAGGCGCGCGGCGGCGTCTTCGGCGTCCTTCAGCGTGGCGAGCACCTTGCGCGCGTAGACCAGCATGTATTCGCCCGCCGTGGTCAGCGCCACCTGGCGCCCGGTGCGCTCGAACAGCGGCAGGCCCACATGGCCTTCGAGCTCCTTGACCTGCATGGTCACGGCCGGCGGCGAGAGGTGCAGCACCTCGGCCGCGCGGGCAAAGCTCAGGTGCTTGGCGACCTCGACGAAAACCCGGAGCTGGCGAAAGGTGGCGTTCTTCATTAAGCAATAACTTAACTGAAATTGAATAAATCGTGAATTTACCTTATTTAAGTCCGTGCCTATAGTCCGTTCATCCCCCCGACCACCCGGTCTTTGAAAAGGTGAACGGACATGTTGAAGGCCCTGATTTTTGATGTCGATGGCACCCTGGCCGACACGGAAAGCGTGCACCTGGAAGCGTTCAACCACGCTTTCAGAGAAGAGGGCCTGGACTGGCGCTGGACGGTGGAGCAGTACACGCGGCTGCTCGACATCTCGGGCGGCAAGGAGCGCATGCTGCACCACTGGCGCACGGTGGACCCGGACATGACCGAGGTGGACGCTGGCGCGGTGCGCGACACCATCCACCGGCTGCACGAGACCAAGACCGCGTATTACGAAAACGCGGTCAACAACGGCGCGGTCACGCTGCGCCCGGGTGTGCTGGCGCTCATGAGCGAGGCGCGCGGCCAGGGCCTGCAACTGGCGATTGCCACCACCACCTCGCCGGTCAACATCGCCGCGCTGCTGCGCTCGGCCATCGGCCTGGACTGGCGCTCGCACTTCCTGTCGGTGGGCGACGCGAGCAACGCGCCGATGAAGAAGCCGCACCCGCAGGTCTACATGAAGGTACTGGCCGACCTGGGCATCCGCGCGGCCGACTGCGTGGCTTTTGAAGACTCGGCCAATGGCCTGCGCGCCGCCACCGCGGCCGGCCTGCCCACGGTGATCACCCCGAGCAGCTTCACGGCGCACCACGATTTCACCGGCGCCCTGCGCGTCGTGCCCGATCTGGGCGCGCTCGACGTGGCCCGTCTGCGCCAGTGGCACGGGCGCTGAACTCTTTTCCTTCCTCTTTCCAACAGGCGCCGTTCATGTCCATCCGCATCGCACCGTCCATCCTCTCCGCCGACTTCGCCCGCCTGGGCGACGAGGTGCGCGCCATCGAAGCCGCCGGGGCCGACCTGGTGCACTTCGACGTGATGGACAACCACTACGTGCCCAACCTCACCATCGGCCCGCTGGTCTGCGAGGCGATCCGCCCGCACGTGAAGATCGGCATCGACGTGCACCTGATGGTGGAGCCGGTGGACGCGCTGATCCCGCTGTTTGCCAAGGCCGGCGCCAACCTCATCAGCTTCCATCCAGAGGCCAGCCGCCATGTGGACCGCACGCTGCAGCTGATCCGCGACCACGGCTGCAAGGCCGGCCTGGTGTTCAACCCCGCCACACCGCTGGCGCTGATGGACCACGTGATGGACCGGCTCGACCTGGTGCTGCTCATGAGCGTGAACCCCGGTTTCGGCGGGCAGGCGTTCATCCCCAGCACCTTGCCCAAGCTGGCCGAGGCGCGCCGCCGCATCGACGCGCACATGGCCACGGGCGGCCAGCCCATCTGGCTCGAAGTGGACGGCGGCGTGAAGGTGGACAACATCGGCGGCATCGTGGCCGCGGGTGCCGACACCCTGGTGGCCGGCAGTGCCGTGTTTGGCGCGCCCGACAACGACGGTGGCTACAAGACCGTGATGAAAACGCTCAGGACGAACGCGTCCGCACACTGAATTCCAGCAACTCCCCGAAAGCCTCCCATGACCACGCGCCGCCGCTTCACGCTCACGCAATACCTGATCGAACAACGCCGCCGCTTCCCCGGCGCCAGCGGCGACTTCAACGCGCTGCTGCTCGACGTCGCCCTGGCCTGCAAGGCGATCGCGCGCACGGTGGCCTTTGGTGAGCTCGGCAGCATGCTCGGCCAGCCGGCGCCCGAAGTCACGACCAGCGTGAACGTGCAGGGCGAAGAGCAGAAGAAGCTTGACGTGATCAGCAACGAGTACTTCACGCAGATGACGGAGTGGGGCGGCCACCTGGCGGGCATGGCGTCCGAAGAGATGGACCACCCGTACCAGATCCCGGCCACCCTGCAGCGCGGCAAGTACATGCTGGTGTTCGACCCGCTCGACGGCTCCAGCAACATCGACGTGAACGTGACCGTGGGCAGCATCTTCAGCGTGTTGCGCGCACCGCAGGACGTGATCGACAGCGGGCGCGACGTGGTCGAGGCCGACTTCCTGCAACCCGGCGCGCAGCAGCTCGCCGCCGGCTACGCGCTTTACGGCCCCACCACCATGCTGGTGCTCACGGTGGGCAATGGCGTGGCCGGCTTCACGCTGGACCCGAACCTCGGCCAGTTCATGCTCACGCACCCGAACCTGCAGATCCCGGAAGACACGCACGAGTTCGCCATCAACGCGTCCAACAGCCGCTTCTGGGAGGCGCCGGTGAAACGCTACGTGGACGAGTGCCTGGCCGGCAAGACCGGCGCGCGCGGCAAGGACTTCAACATGCGCTGGATCGCCAGCATGGTGGCCGAGGCGCACCGCATCCTCATGCGCGGTGGCGTCTTCATGTACCCGCGCGACACCAAGGACCCGAGCAAGAACGGCCGCCTGCGCCTGCTCTACGAAGCCAACCCGGTGGGCATGATCATCGAACAGGCCGGCGGCCGCGCCAGCACCGGCCGCGAGCCCATGCTGTCCGTGCAACCGACCGCGCTGCACCAGCGCATCGGCCTGGTGTTCGGCTCGAAGAACGAGGTCGAGCGCATCGAGCGCTACCACCGCGAGCCGGGTGCCTACAAGGACGACAGCAATCCGCTGTTCGCCGAGCGCTCGCTTTTCCGGGCCTAGAGGCCACCCCCGCGCCCAAGGGCGCGTCACCCCCTCAAGGGGGCGGCACTGGCGGCCCGGCAAAGCCGGTTCCGCGGTGCCCTCGGTGGGATCTTCTTCGGTCGAATTGATTTGTTTTTTGGAGATAAAAATGTCTGAACGCCATCCCATCATCGCGATCACCGGTTCATCGGGAGCCGGAACGTCCACCGTCACCCGCACCTTCCAGAATATCTTCCGCCGCGAGAACGTGACGGCCGGCATCATCGAGGGCGACAGCTTCCACCGCTACGACCGCAAGGAAATGAAGGTCAAGGCGGCCGAGGCGGAGAAGGCGGGCAACAACAACTTCAGCCACTTCGGTGCCGAGGCCAACCTGTTTGGCGACATCGAGAACCTGTTCCGCACCTACAGCGAAACCGGCCAGGGCAAGTGCCGCAAGTACCTGCACAACGCCGAAGAGGCCGCGCCTTACAAACAGGACCCGGGCACCTTCACCGCCTGGGAAGACCTGCCGGCCAACACCGACATGCTGTTCTACGAAGGCCTGCACGGCGCCGTGGTCACGCCCGAACACAACGTGGCGAAGTACCCGGACCTGCTGGTCGGCGTGGTGCCCGTGATCAACCTGGAATGGATCCAGAAGCTCTATCGCGACAAGAACATGCGCGGCTACAGCGCCGATGCGGTGACCGACACCATCCTGCGCCGCATGCCCGATTACGTGAACTACATCACCCCGCAGTTCCAGCACACGCACGTGAACTTCCAGCGTGTGCCCATCGTGGACACCAGCAACCCCTTCGTGGCGCGCGACGTGCCCACCGCCGACGAGAGCATGGTGGTGATCCGTTTTGCCCAGCCCAAGGGCATCGATTTCCAGTACCTGCTGAGCATGATCAACGGCTCCATGATGAGCCGCGCCAACACCATCGTGGTGCCGGGCGGGAAGATGGAACTGGCGATGCAGCTGATCTTCACGCCGTTCATCTGGCGGATGGTCGAGCGGAAGAAGAGAGCCATGGGCCTGGCCTGACTTTTGACGGGCGTTGTCTCGCGCGGGCCCCCATCCCCGCCTTCCCCCAGAGGGGGAAGGAGCGAAGACAAGCCGAAGACAAGCGCTTCCCCGCATGACTCCCTCCCCCTCTGGGGGAGGGCAGGGGTGGGGGCCCGCCAGCAGACACCTCCGCAAGAACCCCAAACCTCCCCAGCATCGAAGGTCCACCATGAAAAACCCCTCTCCCGAACTCGCCCGCCAGATGGCCAACGCCATCCGCATGCTCGCCGTGGACGCGGTGGAAAAAGCCAAGAGCGGCCACCCCGGCGCACCCATGGGCATGGCCGATATTGCAGAGGTGCTGTGGAACCGCCACCTCAAGCACAACCCGGCCAACCCCCACTGGCCCGACCGCGACCGCTTCGTGCTGTCCAACGGCCACGGCTCGATGCTGATCTACGCGCTGCTGCACCTGACCGGCTACGACCTGCCGATGAGCGAGCTGAAGAACTTCCGCCAGCTGCACAGCAGGACTGCGGGTCACCCCGAGGTGGGCATCACCCCCGGCGTGGAAACCACCACCGGCCCGCTGGGCCAGGGCATCAGCAACGCGGTGGGCATGGCGCTGGCCGAGAAGTTGCTCGCCCAGGAGTTCAACCGCGAAGACGAAGACGTCACGCACACCATCGTCGACCACCACACCTACGTCTTCCTGGGCGACGGTTGCATGATGGAAGGCATCAGCCACGAAGCCTGTGCACTGGCCGGCACGCTGCGCCTGTCCAAGCTGGTGGCGTTCTACGACGACAACGGCATCTCCATCGACGGTCACGTTGAAGGCTGGTTCACCGACGACACGCCCAAGCGCTTCGACGCCTACGGCTGGCACGTGATCCCCAACGTGGACGGCCACAACCCGGCCGCCATCGAGGCCGCGCTGGTGGAAGCGAAAAAGCAGGGCGCCCGCGCCGACGGAAAACCCACGCTGATCTGCTGCAAGACCGTGATCGGCATGGGCTCGCCCAACAAGGCCGGCACGCACGACGTGCACGGCGCCGCACTGGGCGCCGCCGAGGTGCAGGCCACGCGCGACGAGCTGGGCTGGACCGCACCACCGTTCGAAATCCCCACCGAGATCGCGCAGGCCTGGAACGCCGTGGAGCGCGGCGCCGAGGCCGAACGCGCCTGGCGCCAGCGCTTCGAGGCCTACCGCACGCAGTACCCGCTGGAAGCGGCCGAGCTTCAGCGCCGCATGGCCGGGGACCTGTTGCCCGACTTCGCGCAGAAGCTGCCCGAGGTGCTGGAGGCCATCGCCGCCAGGGCCGACGCCTTCGCCACCCGCAAGGCCAGCCAGAACGCGCTGGACCTGCTGGCGCCGCTGGTGCCCGAGTTCTTCGGCGGCAGCGCCGACCTGACCGGCTCCAACCTCACCAACTTCAAGGGTTGCGTGAAGGCCGGGCGCGATGCCTGGGGCAACCACCTGAGCTACGGCGTGCGCGAGTTCGGCATGGCCGCGATCATGAACGGCGTGGCCCTGCACGGTGGTTTCATTCCCTACGGCGGCACCTTCCTCACGTTCTCCGACTACAGCCGCAACGCGATCCGCATGGCCGCGCTGATGAAGCAGCGCGTGATCCACGTCTTCACGCACGACTCCATCGGCCTGGGCGAAGACGGGCCAACGCATCAGAGCGTGGAGCACGTGCCCAGCCTGCGCATCATCCCGGGGCTGGATGTCTGGCGCCCGGCCGATGGCCTGGAAACCGCCGTGGCCTGGGCCTGCGCCATCGAGCGCCGGGATGGCCCGAGCGCGCTGTGCCTCTCTCGCCAGAACCTGCCGCGCCTGAGCGACGCCAGCATGGTCGAGAAGATCAGAAAAGGCGGCTACGTGCTGGCCGAAGGCACCAACCCACAAGCCGTGATCGTGGCCACCGGTTCCGAGACCTCGCTGGCGATGGAGGCCCACGCCGCCCTCGCCGCCGAAGGCATCAGCACCCGCGTGGTGTCCATGCCCTGCAGCAACGTGTTCGACCGCCAGCCTGAGGCGTATCAGGACAGGGTGCTGCCGCTGGCGCTGCCCACGGTGGCGGTCGAAGCTGCGCATCCGGACTTCTGGCGCAAGTACGTGGGGCGTACCGGTGTGGTGGTGGGCATCGCGACGTTCGGCGAGTCGGCGCCGGCCAAGGACTTGTACGCGCACTTCGGCATCACCAGCGCCCGCGTGTGCGAGGCGGTGAAAGCCTGTGTGCGCACCCACAAAGCCGTTCGCCCTGAGCCTGTCGAAGGGCTCACCGCCGGCGTGGTGTGAAGGCTTTCACAAGCTCGGCCCGAACGGAGTCCCCATCCATGAACCTTCCCTACGACCTGATCCTGTTCGACCTGGACGGCACGCTGATCGGCACCGCGCCCGAGATCGCCGATGCGGTCAACGACACGCTCACCGCCCTGGGCCACCCCGCGGTATCGCAGCAAGAGGTGAACGACTGGATCGGCCACGGCACGCGCGAGCTGCTGATCCAGGCGCTGGCCAAGCTGCTCAACACCAGCACGCAGCAGGTGCGCGAGGCCGAGGCCTTTCCGGCCATCGAAGCCGAGTTCGGCCAGCACTACCAGCGGCGTTGCGGCACGCGCAGCCACCTGTACCCCCACGTGCGCGAAACGCTGCAGGCGCTGCGCGCCGCGGGGGTGAAGCTTGCGGTGGTGACCAACAAGGAAGGCCGCTACACCCAGACCGTGCTGGATGCACACCAGCTCGCGCCGCTGTTTGACCGTGTGGTCAGCGGCGACACCTTGCCGGTGAAGAAACCCGACCCGGCCGGCATTCACGACTGCCTGCGGCGTTTCGGCGTGGCGCCCGAACGCGCGCTGTTCGTGGGCGACTCCAGCATCGACGTGGCCACCGCGCGCAACGCGGGCATTGCCGTGTGGGTGCTGCCCTATGGCTACAACATGGGTGAGCCCATCGAGGCCTGCGGGCCCGATCGCGTGATCCCCGATTTTTCGGCGTTGACCACCTGGCTGCCGGCCCGCGACACAGCGGCCAGCGCCTGAACGCCATTCTTTTTCATCACTTCGGAGACAGAAACACCATGGCCATCAAAGTCGGTATCAACGGTTTCGGCCGCATCGGTCGCAACGTGCTGCGCAGCGCGATCCAGAACTTCCCGGACATCGAGATCGTTGCCATCAACGACCTGCTCGAACCCGACTACCTGGCCTACATGCTCCAGTACGACAGCGTGCACGGCCGCTTCAAAGGCACGGTCAAGGTCGAAGGTGGCAACATCGTCGTCAACGGCAAGACCATCCGCCTCACGCAAGAGCGCGACCCGGCCAACCTCAAGTGGGCCGACGTCGGCGCCGACGTGGTCATCGAGTCCACCGGCCTGTTTCTTGACAAGGTCACGGCCCAGAAACACCTGGACGCCGGCGCCAAGAAGGTCATCCTCTCCGCGCCTTCCAAGGACGACACCCCCATGTTCGTCTACGGTGTGAACCACGCCACCTACGCCGGCCAAGCCATCATCAGCAACGCCAGCTGCACCACCAACTGCCTGGCCCCCGTGGCCAAGGTCTTGAACGACAAGTGGGGCATCAAGCGCGGCCTGATGACCACCGTGCACGCCGCCACCGCCACGCAGAAGACCGTGGACGGCCCGTCCAACAAAGACTGGCGCGGTGGCCGCGGCATCCTGGAAAACATCATCCCCAGCAGCACGGGCGCGGCCAAGGCCGTGGGCGTGGTGATCCCCGAGCTGAACAAGAAGCTCACGGGCATGTCTTTCCGCGTGCCCACCTCCGACGTCTCCGTGGTCGACCTGACCGTGGAACTCAACAGCGAAGCCAGCTACGCCGAGATCTGCGCCGAGATGAAGGCCCAGAGCGAAGGCGCCTTGAAGGGCGTGCTGGGTTACACCACCGACAAGGTGGTGGCGACCGACTTCCGCGGCGAGACCTGCACCAGCGTGTTCGACGCCGACGCCGGCATCGCGCTGGACAGCACCTTCGTCAAGGTCGTGGCCTGGTACGACAACGAGTGGGGCTACTCCAACAAGTGCCTGGAGATGGCGCGCGTCGTGGCGGGCCGCCACCAGGCGTGAGGGCAAGGCCATGAAATTCCTCCGATTCAGCGATGTGCGCGCGAGCGGCTTCGCACGCGACAAGCGCGTCTTCATCCGCGCCGATTTGAACGTTCCGCTCAATGCACAGGGAGAGATCACCGAAGACACCCGCATCCGCGCCAGCATCCCCGCCATCCAGATGGCGCTGGACGCCGGCGCCGCCGTGATGGTGACCTCGCATCTGGGCCGCCCCACCGAAGGCGAGTTCAAACCCGAAGACTCCTTGGCCCCCGTGGCCGTGCGCATGGGTGAACTCATGGGCCGCAGCATCCGCGTGGTGAGCGACTGGGTCGATGGCGACTTCTCCGTCGCTCCCGGTGAACTCGTGATGCTGGAGAATTGCCGCCTCAACGTCGGCGAGAAAAAGAACAAACCCGAACTCGCGGCCAAGCTCGGCAAACTCTGCGACATCTTCGTGCACGACGCCTTCGGCACCGCGCACCGCGCCGAAGGCACGACCTACGGCATCGCCGAAACGGCGCCCATCGCCTGCGCCGGCCCGCTGCTGGCGGCCGAGATGGACGCCATCTCCAAGGCCCTGGCCAATCCCAAGCGGCCTCTGGTGGCCATCGTCGCCGGTTCCAAAGTCTCGACCAAGCTCACCATCCTGCAGGCCCTGGCCAAGAACGTGGACGGCCTGATCGTCGGTGGCGGCATCGCCAACACCTTCATGCTCGCCGCCGGCCTGAAGATCGGCAAGAGCCTGGCCGAGCCCGACCTGCTGGGCGAAGCCACCGCCGTGATCAACGCCATGAAGGCGCGCGGCGCGGCCGTGCCGATTCCCTCCGACGTGGTCTGCGCCAAGAGCTTCAGCCCCGACGCCGTGGCCACCGTGAAAGCCGCCACCGACGTGGCCGACGACGACCTGATCCTGGACATCGGCCCGCAGACCGCGCAGCTGCTGGCCGAACAGCTCAAGCAGGCCGGCACCATCGTCTGGAACGGCCCGGTGGGCGTGTTCGAGTTCGCCGCCTTCGAGAACGGCACCAAGACCATCGCGCACGCGATTGCCGAATCCAGCGCCTTCAGCATCGCGGGCGGTGGCGACACGCTGGCCGCGATCGCCAAGTACGGCATCGAGAAGGACGTGGGCTACATCTCCACCGGGGGTGGGGCCTTCCTGGAAGTGCTGGAGGGCAAGACCTTGCCGGCGTTCGAGGTGCTGGCAAGAAGAGCCGAACACTGATCTTTTTCAATCCAACGGAGACAACTTCATGGCCCTGATTTCCCTTCGCCAACTGCTCGACCACGCAGCCGAGCACCACTACGGCCTGCCGGCCTTCAACGTCAACAACATGGAGCAGGTGCAGGCCATCATGCAGGCGGCCGACCAGGTGAACAGCCCGGTCATCCTGCAAGGTTCGGCGGGGGCGCGCTCCTACGCGGGCGAGCCCTTCCTGCGCCACCTGATTTCCGCCGCGATCGAGATGTATCCGCACATCCCCGTCTGCATGCACCAGGACCACGGCGCCGCGCCCGCCATCTGCTTTCGCTCCATCCAGTCGGGCTTCAGCTCGGTGATGATGGACGGCAGCCTGCTGGCCGACGGCAAGACGCCGTCGAGCTACGCGTACAACGTCAACACGACGAAGCAGGTGGTGGACCTGGCCCACGCCTGCGGCGTGTCGGTCGAAGGTGAACTCGGCTGCCTGGGTTCGCTGGAAACCGGCAAGGCCGGCGAGGAAGACGGGCACGGCGCCGAAGGCGAGATGGACCATTCGATGCTGCTGACCGACCCCGACGAAGCCGCCGACTTCGTGAGCAAGACCCAGGTGGACGCGCTGGCCATCGCCATCGGCACCAGCCACGGCGCCTACAAGTTCAGCAGCAAGCCCAGCGGCAAGGTGCTGCGCATCGACCGCGTGAAAGAGATCCACCGGCGCATCCCCAACGTGCACCTGGTGATGCACGGCTCCAGCAGCGTGCCGGAAGACTGGCTGGCCATCATCAACCAGTACGGCGGCGACATGGGTGTGACCTACGGCGTGCCGGTGGACGAGATCGTCGAAGGCATCCGCAACGGCGTGCGCAAGGTGAACATCGACACCGACCTGCGCATGGCCAGCACCGGCGCGATCCGCAAGCACCTGGCCGAAGACCGCAAGAACTTCGACCCTCGCAAGTTCTACAAGGAAGCGACCAAGGCGATGCAGGCGATCTGCGCCGCGCGCTACGAGGCGTTCGGCTCCGCCGGCATGGCGAGCCGGATCACCCAGGTGCACAGCCTGGAGACCATGCAGAAGCGCTACGACAAGGGCGAACTTGTGGCCCGGGTGGCCTGAAAAGCTGGGAGGGCCTCGCAGCGGCGACGTGGGGCAAGGCGTGCCGCGCAGGCCGCTGAAGGTGTGAGGTCTGTGCAACGTGCGGGTGACAGACTGTTCGCATTGGTTTGTATTTATGCACTAATATGAGGCGTCGGGTGAGTGGGGAAGGCTGGGGTTTGTGTCAATCCTTCCCAGGCTTGCGCGACCAGGGAGGGAACAACGCATGAATGCACGTTTTTACTGGATGGGCGCACTGCTGGCGTTCAGCGCCGTGCCAGTCTTCTCAGCAACCACCACGGCCAACCTCAGTGTCACGGCCACCGTGACCGCCACCTGCGCTGTGGCCACCAGTCCGGTGGCGTTCGGGGTCTACGACCCCACCGGGGCGGACCTCGACACCGCAGGCACCGTGACCGTCACCTGCACTTCCGGTACCACCTACTCGGTGGCGCTGGACGCCGGTGCCAGTCCGTCAACCCCCGGCGATGCGACCACCCGGCGCATGGTCGATGGCACCAACTTCCTGCCTTACGCCCTGTACCTGGACGCCGGCCGGGCCACGATCTGGGGCGACGGCCTCAACGGGACCAGCGTGAACCCGACCACAGGCACCTTCACCGGGGACGGCACGGCCCAGGCGAGGACGGTCTACGGGCGCATCGTCGCGGGGCAGTACGTGCCGCCTGGCTCCTACGCCGATACCGTCGTTGCAACCGTGACCTACAACTGAGCACCCATGTGGTGCCGTTGTACCGGTCTCCTGCTGGCCTGCGGGTGGCCGGCATTCGCGCTGGCCGCTGACCTGGCCGTTCAGCCCGTGCGGATCGAGCTCGCGCCGGGGCACGACCGCGCCGCCATCACGGTCACCAACCGCAGCGGGCAGGCCACGGTGGTTCAGGTCGACACCCTGTCCTGGACGCAGACCGGCGCGCAAGACCGGTTGACGCCCACGACCGAGCTGCGGGTCAATCCGCCGATGTTCACCCTCCCTGCGGGCGGCTCCCAGGTGTTGCGTCTCGGTGTGCGGCGCCCCGCTGGCGATCTGCAGCGCGAATCGACCTACCGCCTGCTCCTGCGCGAAGTGCCTGCCGCACCAGCCCTGCCGGGCGCAGGCGCCACACCCGCCCAGGGCGTGCGCGTGCTGCTGCAGATCAGTGTGCCGGTGTATGCCGCACCCTCGAAGACCGTTCCAGGGCAGACCTGGCGGGCGCGGCGCGCCGCCGACGGCGCCATCGCCGTGGACCTGAGCAACACGGGCAATGCGCACATCCTCGTGACCCGCATCGCATTGCGCCCGGAGGGTGCACCGCAGAGCGTGGCGCCCCTGGCCCTGTTGCAGGCTGGCGCCGTGGTCATGGCCGGTCAGGGCCGGGGGTGGCTGCTGCGGCCCGAGTCCCCTGTGTCTGGCCCCCGCGTGGCGCTGGATGTCGAGACCGACCGGGGGCGACAGCATGTGGTGCTGGATCTCGGCGTTCCTTAGACACCTGCCACTCCTCCTGTTGACGGGCAGTGCGCTGGCCCTGGCGGGCGGGTTGGACGGGGAACCCCTGTTGCTGGTGGTCCGGGTCAATGGTGCCGAGGCGGGCGAGACGATCACGGTCTGGCGGCTGCCCGATGGCAGCCTGAACGTGGCCGAGCCGGACTGGCTGGGCTGGCGGCTCAGGGCCCTGGATTTGCCGCGCGCGCAGATCGACGGGCGGGCCCACATCCGGCTGGCCGACGTGCCCGGAGCCACCTACCACATCGACATGCCTTCGCAGACGCTGGTGTTGAGCGTGCCGGCGGCACGGTTCACGCCGACCGACATCTCGTACGGTACCGACGAAGCCTCGGACCTCACGCCCTCGCGGCCCGGCGGATTCTTCAACTACGACCTTGCCTGGCAGTCGCGCAGTGGGCGCGGCAGCGGTGGCGGCCTGTTCGAGCTGGGCGTCTTCAATGGCTGGGGCAGCGGCACCACCACCGCGCTGTGGCGCGACAGCCCGGCCGGGCGCCGCCAGGTGCGGCTGGACAGCACCTGGACGCTGGACCGGCCGCGGCGCATGGAGCGCTGGCAGCTGGGCGATTCGATCAGCCGGGGCGGCAGCTGGGGCCGTTCGGTGCGGTTTGGCGGTGTCCAGTGGGGCACCGACTTTGCCGTACGGCCCGACTTCGTTCCCTACCCGAGACCCAGCCTGGCGGGCGAAGCCGTGTTGCCGTCCACCCTCGATGTCTACCTGGACAACGTCCACGTCTGGCAGTCGGACGTGCCGCCGGGGCCGTTCGAACTGGCCAATCTTCCGGTGATGAGCGGGCAGGGCGAGGTGCGCCTGGTGGTCGAGGACCTGCTGGGGCGTCAGCAAGTGATCGAGCAGGCTTACCACACGAGCCCGCAGCTCCTGCGGCCGGGCCTGCGCGATTTTTCCTACGAACTCGGCGCGATCCGGGAAGACTACGGTCTGGCGAACGCCCACTACGGGCGCTCGATGCTGGTGGCGACCGACCGGCTCGGGGTGCGGACGAACTTCACCCGCGAGTGGCGCGCCGAGCTCACGGGCCAGCAGCAGGCGGTGGGCGCTGCCGGGGTCTGGCTGGTGCCGCCCTTGCAGGGCATCCATGTGGGCACGCTGAACGTCGCTGCGGCCGCCAGCCACAGCCCCGCAGGACAGGGCACCCTGCTATCGCTCGGCCTGGAGCGCCGCACGCGGGGGCTGAGTTTCAGCGCACAGGTTCAGCACGCCAGCCAGGCCTTCGCGCAGATCGGTCAGCGGGCGGACCGGGCGCCACGGCAGCGGCTGGTGGTCAGCCTGGGGATTCCACTGGGCGGCCGCTCGCTTGGCTTGGGCTTTGTGCGGCAGACCCTGTGGGCCGGTGACGATCACCGCCTGCTGTCCGCCAGCTACAGCATGCGGCTGGGCCGGGCGGCGCAACTCGGCCTCTATGCGGTGCGCAGCAACGCGGCGAACAACCGGCTGCATGCCGGTGTGATCCTGACCATGGCGGTGGACGAGCGGACCACCCTGAGCGCCGACCTCGGGCGGCGGCGCGAGCGCACCCGCTACAGCCTGCAGGCACAGCGCAACCTGCCCGCGGGGGACGGCTGGGGCTACCGCCTGCAGGCCCGCGACGGCGGGATGTTCGCGGCCGCAGCGAGCCTGCGCAGCCCCTACGCCGACGTGGTGGCCGAAGCGGTGCACACGGGCGGGGCCGTGGAACACCGCGCCAGCGTCAGCGGCGGGGTGGCCCTTGCCGGGGGCGATCTGATGCTGACCCGAAGCCTGGGCGGCAGTTTCGCGGTGGTCCAGGTGGCCAACTACGCCGGTGTGCGCGTGTACCGGGACCACCAGGAGGTCGCGCGCACCAACGCCAAAGGCCTGGCGCTGGTGACGGACTTGCGCGCGTACCAGAAGAACCCGATCGAGATCGAGCAGGCGGATCTGCCGCTGGAGGCCGACGTGGGCGCGCTCAAGCTGGTGCTGACGCCGGCGCTGCGCAGCGGGGTCGTGGCGGGCTTCCCGGTGCGAAGTGGTCGCGGCGCGAGTCTGCGGCTGCTGGACTCGGGAGGCGTTCCACTGCCGCCCGGCACGCCCGTGCGGGTGGATGGCGACGAGCGGACGTTCCCGGTGGGTTTTGACGGGCGGCTGTTCGTCAACCGCATCCGTGACGGCCTGCGCCTGAGCGCCGAATGGAACGGTCGTCGCTGTGGCGCCCATCTGCCACAGGAGGCGATCGCGGAGGGCCTGTCGGACCTGGGAAACGTGATGTGCGAAGGAGTTGATCGATGAAGAAAATACCGCTGCTTGGCTGTCTGGGCCTGGGCCTGCTTGGCCTGTCCCCGTCCGCGTTCGCGCTGTGCACGGTCCTGTGTTCGTGTTCGGCCAGCACCTCTTCCGTGGCCTTTGGCGTCCACGACCCGCTGTCGGGCAGCGCCACCAGTTCCACCGGGAACGTGGCCGTGACCTGCGGGGGCGTGCTGGGTTTGCTGGTGCCCTACGACATCGAGTTGAGCCCGGGCGGCTATGGCACCTACAGCGCGCGCCAGATGGGCAGCGGGGTGAACCGCCTCAACTACAACCTCTACACCTCAGGCGCCTATGCCACGGTCTGGGGGGACGGTAGCGGAAGCACCCAGATCGTCTCGGGCAGCGTCACCATCGTGCTGCTGGGTGGGACCACGGAGAACCACACGGTGTATGGCCGCATTCCGGCCGGGCAGACCAGCGTGGTGCCGGGGAGCTACAGCGACACCGTCACTGTCACGGTGATCTACCAGTGAAACGCCGGCCCGCTCACTTACCGCTGACGTACTCCGCCACCGCCGCCATCTCCAGCTCCGTCATCTTCTCCGCCACCACGTGCATCACCGCGTTGTCGTTGGTGCGCTCGCGTTTGTTGAACGATTTCAGCTGGGTGTGGATGTAGCCCGAGAACTGGGTCGCCAGGCGGGGCAGGTTGGCCGCGCCTTCGGCGTTGGCGCCGTGGCAGCTCACGCAGGCGGGCACGCCGCTGAACTTGTTGCCGTTGTAGAAGATGTAGCGGCCCACGGCCGCGAGCTGTGCGTCCTTCGGCTCTTCGCGCGGAATGCTCATCTTCTCGTAGTACTTGCCCAAGGCGACCATCTCGTCGGGCGTGAGTTTGGCCACCATCTCAGACATGGCCGTGCTCTTGCGCTGGCCGTTCTTGAAGGCGGTGAGCTGCTTGGTGATGTACTCGGCATGCTGCCCGGCCAGGCGCGGAAAGATCTCGCTGGTGGACTCGCCCTGCGCCCCATGGCACAGGAAGCAGGAGCCCCCAGCGATCTTCTTCGCGCGGGCTTCGTCGGCCTGGGCGAAGGTCGACGAGGCGACGAGCAAGATCGACCAGAGCACTGCGGCGCGGAGCTTCTGCTTCATGCCAGGGTATCCGCCCAGATGTTGCGCGCCCACGCATGGGCGTAGCGGCCTTCGAGTTCGCTGGCCGCCACCGACACGCCGCCCGAACCCGGCACCGTGAGCATCGTTTTCTTCTCGGCGTCGTAGCGGTGCACGCTGGCCACGTGCACCACGTCTTCGTCGGTCACGAAGCTGTAGCAGGTGTTGGCGTAGATCGGCAGTGAAGGCGGCGCCTTGCCCGCGAGCAGGGACACCACCGCCGCCGCGCAGGTCTTGCCGTGCTGGTTGGCCATGTGGCCCGACTTGGGCATGCCCGGGGCGATCTGGATCGCATCGCCCAGCACATGGATGTTCTTGTGGGCCTTGGACTCAAAGGTCAGGAAGTCCACCTCGCACCAGCGGCCGTTGGCCGTGGCCAGGCCGGTCTTCACGGCGATCTCGCCCGCGCGCATATTGGGCACCACGTTGGCCACGGCGGCCTTGAAGTCGTCGTTGAACTCGAACTTCAGGGTGTTGGTGGCGGCGTCCACGTCCACCACCTTGTGCTTGGGCCGGTAGTCGATCATGCCGTCGTAGTGTTCCTTCCAGGCCTTCATGAACAGGCCCTTCTTCGACTGGATGTCGTCGTTGGCGTCGAAGATCACCACCTTGCTCCTGGGCTTGGCTTTCTTGAAGTAGTTGGCCACCATGCAGGCGCGCTCGTAGGGGCCGGGCGGGCAGCGGTAGGGCGCCAGCGGGATCGACAGCGCGTACACGCCGCCGTCGGGCATGGCTTCGAGCTGCTGGCGCAGCGCCACCGTCTGGGCGCCGGCCTTCCAGGCGTGCAGCACCTTGTCCTGCGCGCCGGGCTTGGCCATGCCGGGCAGGCTGTCCCACATGAAGTCGATGCCGGGCGAGAGGATCAGGCGGTCGTAGGGCAGTTCGCCGCCGCCCGCGAGCTTGACCACGCGTTTGTCGGGGTCGATGCTGGCGACCCGATCGCGCACGATCTTCACGCCGTGGCGCTTGGCGAGGTTGTCGTAGGGCGTGGTGATGTCGGCGAGGGTCTTGCTGCCCTGGATCACCAGGTTGGAAACGGGGCAGGAGACGAAGGCCGCATTGGGCTCGACCAGGGTGACCTGCACGCCGTGGTCGGAGAAGAGGCGCACGTACTTGGCGGCGGTGGCGCCGCCGTAGCCGCCACCGACCACCACCACCTTGGCGCCGCTGCCACCGGGGGTGGCGCAGCCGCTCATGAAACCCAGACCGGCGATGGCGGAACCCGCGCCGAGCGTTTGTACAAATTGACGACGTTGCATGACCGGTTCTCCTTATTTCTTCTGGGCGGCGAAGTAGGCGGCGATCTGCTGGAGCTGCTCGTCGGAGTAGCCCTTGGAGATCTGGTGCATGAGCGTGGCGGGCTTGCGGCCGGTCTTGAAGTCCATCAGCTTCTGGACCAGTTCGTCCTTGTCCTTGCCGGCCAGAGGCTCGTTGCCCTGCAGGGCCCGGCCATCGGTGCCATGGCAGTTGGCGCAGGCCGAGGCCCAGACCCTGACCTGATCGACCTGGGCTTGCGCCCCCACGGCAGCGGCGCACAACGCGCCCGCAGCCAGCCATTTCATCGTCTTGACCATCTTCACCTCCTGGGGTTGGGTTGAACCGAGCAGCATCCAAAAACTGTAGCAGGGCCCCATGCGGAACCTTATTTATCAGTGTTTACGCATATTTAGATGCTTGATGCTAGCATCGCCCGCCGGCCCGTCTGAACCGTGAAAACCCTAGCGCTTTTGGCTGCGTTTTTCCGGTTTTGGCTGGCCATGGCCCGACCACCAGCGTTGGAAACCGGGGGGCGCTATCGGGCGCCACCACGGAGTTTGAAGCGGCCATATGGGGCTGCGCGGGGCGTGGCGGGCGCGAGGAGGGGCGCGATGGGGGTGCCGTCCGTCAGAAAAGTGGAGGAATCCGGGTTTACACTAATCTGTATATAGGCAATCAATCATATAGTTAATTGATAGAAATCAAACCCAGTCCGGAGACACATCGGTGGATGACATGCACGAGGTTTTTGAGTCCGTGGCGCGCTACTTCAGCGTGCTGGGCGAGCCCACGCGCCTGCGCATCCTGCACGCACTGTGCCAGGAGGAAAAGTGCGTCAACGAGATCATCCGGGTGACCGGTCTGGCGCAGGCCAACGTGTCGCGGCACCTGGGTTTGATGTACCAGGCCGGCATGCTTTCGCGCCGCCGCGAAGGGACCCAGATCTTCTACAAGGTGGCCGACCCGATGTACATCGAACTGTGCCGCACGGTGTCGATGCAGGTCCTGGGCCGACTTGAAAACGCAGCGAAATCGGGCGACGGACTGCGCCATTTCGCCGACGACACATCCCCCGGCCCGGCCGCGCAGGCGCCGGCCACCTCCCGACGAACTCCCCCCGCCAACCAGAAGGAAAAAGCAAGTGTCTAAAGACCTGAGCGACGTCATTGGGCGCGTCCTGCCCGCGCCGGAGCATTTTTTGAGTCCCGAGAAGCTGGAACAGGCCCGCAAGGCCCGCCGCCGCTTCATGGGCACCGCGCTGGCCATGGGCGCCGGCGTGGCCGCCTCGGCGGGTGCAGCCACCCGCGCCATGGCGGCCGAAGGCGAAGAAGCCATCCTGAAACTGCCCGAGCACAGCACGGGCCTGGGCCAGTCGGTGGTGACCGATGGCTACGGCAAGCCCAGCAAGTGGGAAGCCAACCTGCAGCGCCGCCAGAGCCCGGGCCTGACCCGGGTGAACCAGGCCTCGGTGAGCTTCACGCCGCTGCAGGGCCTGTTCGGCATCATCACGCCCAGCGGCCTGCATTTCGAGCGCCACCACCAGGGCTGGTGGGACATCGACCCGAGCAAGCACCGCCTGATGGTCAACGGCCTCGTGAAGCGCCAGCGCGTCTTCACCATGGATGACCTGATGCGCCTGCCCAGCGTCTCGCGCATCCACTTCATCGAATGCGGCGCCAACTCGGCCACCGAGTGGGGCAACGTGGCCGTGCCCACGGTGCAGTACACGCACGGCATGGTGAGCTGCTCCGAGTTCACCGGTGTGCTGCTGTCCACCCTGCTGGAAATGTGCGGCTACGACAAGAAGGCAGCGAAGTACGTGCTGGCCGAAGGCGCCGACGGTTCCTCGATGACCCGCACGATCGACATCGAACGCGCCATGGACGACTGCATCGTGGCCTGGGCCATGAACGGCGAGATGCTGCGCCCCGAAAACGGCTACCCGCTGCGCCTGGTGGTGCCGGGCGTGCAGGGCGTGAGCTGGGTCAAGTACCTGCGCCGCATCGAAGTGGGCGATCAGAAGTACGCCGCCAAGGACGAGGCGGTGCACTACATCGACCACATGCCCGACGGCACGCACCGCCAGTACACCGGCATCCAGGAAACCAAGAGCGTGATCACCACGCCCTCGGGCAGCCAGACGCTGCTGGACAAGGGCTACTACAACGTGACCGGCCTGGCCTGGTCGGGCCGCGGCACGATCAAGCGGGTGGACGTGAGCGTGGACGGGGGCCGCAACTGGCGCACCGCGCGCATCGAAGGCCCGGTGCTGCCCAAGGCGCTCACGCGTTTCAACATCGACTGGGTGTGGGACGGCAAGCCCGCCATTCTGCAGAGCCGTGCCATCGACAGCACGGGCTACGTGCAGCCCAAGATCAACCAGCTGCGTGCCGTGCGCGGCACGCGCTCCGTCTACCACCAGAACGCCATCCAGAGCTGGCTGGTGTCCGAAAACGGTGAAGTCTCCAACGTGCAGGTCTATTAAATGAACACCCCCGTCGCTTTTTCACTTCGTGTAAACGCATCCCCCCTCAAGGGGGCAAAGCCTGTCGCCCGGCAAAGCCGGTTCGACGGCTTTCTGGGCTTGTCTCGCGGCGTCGCTGCGCTCGCCTTGGGACTTGCTGCTGCTTCTTCCTTCGCCCAAGACAAACCTTGGTCCAACATGGGTCGCGATGCGACGCCGGCTGAGGTCAAGGCCTGGGACATTGATGTGCGCCCCGACTTCAAGGGTCTGCCGGCGGGCGCGGGCAGTGTCTCGCTGGGCGAGACGGTGTGGGAGGGCAAGTGCGCCTCCTGCCATGGCACTTTCGGTGAGTCCAACGAGGTGTTCACGCCCCTCATCGGCGGCACCACGAAGGACGACATCAAGACCGGTCGCGTCAAGGGGCTGGAAGAGGGCAAGAGCATCGTGCCCCAGAAGACGACCCTCATGAAGGTGGCGACCGTCTCCACGCTGTTCGATTACATCAACCGCGCCATGCCCTGGAACGCGCCCAAGACACTCAAGACCGATGAGGTCTATGGCGTGCTGGCCTACCTGCTGAGCCTGGCCGAGGTGGTGCCCACCGACTTCACGCTGAGCGACAAGAACCTCGCCGAGGTGCAGAAACGCATGCCCAACCGCAACGGCATGGCGTTCTACGAACCGCTGTGGAAGGCCAACGGCAAGGGCGACGTGAAGAACGTGGCCTGCATGAAGAACTGCGCCGTCGATCCGGTGGTCCACTCCTCGTTGCCCACGTTCGCACGCGATGCGCACGGCAACATCGCCGAGCAGAACCGCATCATCGGCCCGGTGCGCGGCGCCGACACGACCCGGCCCGCACCCCAGGGCCCGGTGGGTTCGTCCCCGGCGCCCAAGGCGGTGGTGGTGGCCGCCGCGCCCTCGGCCGGGGGCGACGTCAAAGGTCTGCTGGCGACCAACGCCTGCACCGCCTGCCACGGCGTGAAGAACAAGATCGTGGGGCCGGGCTTCAACGAGATCGCCGCCAAACACAAGGACCGGGCCGACCTCGAAGCCTATCTGGCCGGCAAGATCAAGACCGGTGGCTCGGGGGTGTGGGGCTCCGTGCCCATGCCGCCGCAAGACCAACTCAATGATGCCGACGCAAGGTCCATCGCGCAGTGGATCGCGGCCGGTGCCCGCTGAGCCCCACCGCTGGAACACGGCGCATTGCATTCGTCATGGTTGTACTCAAATATATTCGCATCTACTCGTAAACCCCATTCGTTTCAACCCAAGGAGACCCTAAGCTATGAAGATGGATTTCAAACAGACCGTCCTGGCCGCCGCGGCCCTGCTGACCACAGCGGGTGTCTTCGCGGTGGATGCGGCGGCGGCCAAGGCGCTGGCGTCCAAAAGCGCCTGCCTGGCCTGCCATGCGGCCGACAAGAAGATCGTGGGTCCGGCCTACAAGGACGTGGCGGCCAAACACAAGGGCCAGCCCGACGCGCTGGACAAAGTGGCCGCGCGCATCAAGTCGGGCGGCTCCGGTCTCTACGGCCCGGTGCCCATGCCCCCACAGGCCGCGCTGAAAGACGACGAACTTAAACTGCTGGCCGCCTGGGTTCTGGCTGGCGCGCCCGACAAATAAACCCACCCACCATTTCTTATCAGGAGTTCGACATGAACAATTCCCGCCGCACCGCCATCAAGACCACCGGCGCGTTCGCCACCCTGGTGTCCCTGGGCATCGTCACCCAGAGCCAGGCCCAGGCCGCCGTGGAGCAGGCCAGCTTCCAGGTCAAGACCCTGGACGACGCGCTCAAGGCCATCGGCGGTACCCCCGCCACCAGCGACCAGGTCAGCGTGGTCTCGCCCGACATCGCCGAGAACGGCGCCGTGGTGCCCGTGGGCGCCACCAGCAAGCTGCCCAACACGACCGAGATGTACCTGATCGTCGAGAAGAACCCCACGCCCCTGTCGTGTGCGTTCTTCATTCCCGCCGGCACCGAAGCCGACGTGCAGACCCGTCTGAAGATGGGCCAGAGCACCAACGTGATCGCGGTCGTCAAGGCCGACGGCAAGCTGTTCTCGGCTTCCAAGGAAACCAAGGTGACGCTGGGTGGATGCGGCGGCTGACCGCCCCGAACCCACACCCCGCAACCCCACCAACCACTTTTTGAATTGATAGGAGTCCATCATGGCAGACCCGATGCGCATCCGTGCCGCCCTCGCTGGTGACGTCACCACCGTTCGCGTGCTCATGTCCCACCCCATGGAACCCGGCACCCGCAAAGACGCGGCCGGCGCCCTCATCCCCGCCCACTTCATCCGCGACGTGGAAGCCACCAGCAACGGCAAGACCGTGCTCAAGGCCATGTTCAGCGGCTCGGTGTCGCAGAACCCGTTCCTGTCCTTCAAGTTCAAGGGCGGCGCCAAGGGCGACAAGATCGTGGTGAAGTGGACCGACAGCAAAGGCGAGTCCCGCACCGACGAAGCGGCGATTGCCTGAATCGGCTGAGCCACCCCGCCGCGCTGCGCGCGACCCCCTCAAGGGGGCATCACCTGCGGCCCGGCGGAGCCGGTTCCGCGGTGACCCCGGTTTGCGGTCCTCTGCTCCGCGCCAGATAAAACGAAGGAGATACCCATGAAACTCACTGCTTGCGGCGCCGCTTTGGCGCTGGGTGGTCTGATCGCCGCCGGCGCCGTGCATGCCCAGGGCAACGCCACGCTCGACGGCATTGCCAAGTACCGCGAGATGCTGCAGGACGGCAACCCCGCCGAACTTTTCGAAATGAAGGGCGAGGAGCTCTGGAAGAAAAAACGGGGGCCGAAAAACGCCTCGCTCGAACAGTGCGATCTGGGCAAGGGCCCCGGGGTCGTCGCGGGCGCCTTCGTGGAACTGCCGAAATACTTCAAGGACACCGGCCGCGTGCAGGACCTGGAAACGCGCCTGATCACCTGCATGGAAACCCTGCAGGGCTTCAACGCCGCCGAGATCATGAAGACGCCGTTCGGCAAGGGCGAAATGGCCAACGTGACGGCGCTCGCCACCTACGTGGCGACAGCCTCCAAGGGGATGCGCTTCAACCTGTCGCAAGCCCACGAGCAGGAAAAGACCATGTACGAGGTGGGCAAACGCCTGTTCTTCGCGCGTGGTGGCCCGCACGACTTTTCGTGCGCTTCGTGCCACGGCACCGACGGCGGGCGCATTCGCCTGCAGGACCTGCCCAACCTGACCAAGAACCCGGGGGACGGCATCGGCTTTGCGGCCTGGCCCGCCTACCGCGTGTCCAACTCGCAGATGTGGGGCATGCAGCTGCGCCTGAACGACTGCTACCGCCAGCAACGTTTCCCCGAGCCCAAGTTCGGCAGCGATGCCACCATCGCGCTGGGCGTGTACATGGGCGTCAACGCCAAGAGCGCCGAGTCCATCGTGCCGGCCATCAAGCGCTGATCTGGAGACACCGACATGAACACAAGCATGAAATACGCCCTGATTCCCGTGGCCGCTGCGCTGGTGGCGCTGGTCGGCTGCACGTCGTCGCCTTCCGGGGCCGATTACGACAAGGCCGCGGCCGAGGTGATGAAGAACTCGTTCCAGGACCGCGGCATCGCCAAGGTGGACCGCCTGCAGCAAGACGAAGCCAACCGCCTGTGCAGCGCCGCCGACGTGGCCGGCAAGCCGCTGGACGAGGTGACCGCCAAGGCGATCGAAGCCGCCAACCTGAAAACCGTGAAGATGCCCAGCGATGGCCAATTCCTCGGTGACTGGAAAGAGGGCGAGAAGATTGCCCAGAGCGGGCGTGGCCTGACCTGGAGCGACAAGGCCGGCGACGCCAACGGCGGCAACTGCTACAACTGCCACCAGATCAGCAAGGAAGAAATCTCCTTCGGCAACCTGGGCCCCAGCCTCTACAACTACGGCAAGCTGCGCGGCGCGACCGACCTGAACAGCCCGGCGGGCAAAGCCATCGTGGAATACACCTGGGGCAAGCTGTGGAACTCGCGTGCCTACAACGCCTGTTCGCAGATGCCACGCGCGGGCCACATGGGGATCCTGAACGAAAAGCAGATCCAGCACGTCATGGCGCTGTTGCTCGACCCGAAGTCTCCGGTCAACCAATAACCCCCTTCACCCCACCGCACACGGTGCCTGGCAACCCAGGGCATCGCGGGGCCGGCTTTGCCGGGCCGCGGATGCCGCCCCCTTGAGGGGGCGCGCAGCGCGGCGGGGGTGATCCCTCTCTTAAGGAATGTTTATGAGCTTCAGCCGCCGTGAATTCATGCAGGTGCTGGCCGTGGCCGGCGCCACCGGCATGGCGCTCAGCCACAAAGATGTGTTGGCCGCCACGCCCGGCGCGGGCGAGCGCCTGTACGACGTGCCCAAGTTCGGCAACGTCAGCTTCCTGCACTTCACCGACTGCCACGCCCAGCTGCAGCCGATCTATTTCCGCGAGCCCAACGTCAACCTCGGCGTGGCCGACGCGGTGGGCCGCCCGCCCCATATCGTGGGCGAACAGCTGCTCAAGCACTTCGGCTTCAAGCCCAACACCGCGGCGGCGCACGCCTTCACCTACCTCAACTTCTCGCAGGCCGCCAAGACCTACGGCAAGGTGGGGGGCTTCGCGCACCTGAGCACGCTGGTCAAACAGCTCAAGGCCAGCCGCCCGCACGCGCTGCTGCTCGACGGCGGCGACACCTGGCAGGGCTCGGCCACCTCGCTGTGGACCAACGGGCAGGACATGGTGGACGCCTGCAAGCTGCTGGGCGTGAACATGATGACCCCCCACTGGGAATTCACCTTCGGCGCCAAGCGCGTGCAGGAGATCGTGGAAAAGGACTTCAAGGGCCACATCGAATTCCTGGCGCAGAACGTCAAGACCACCGACTTCGGCGACCTCGTGTTCTCGCCGTATTCCATGCGCGAGATGAACGGCGTGAAGGTGGCCGTGATCGGCCAGGCCTTCCCCTACACCCCGATCGCCAACCCGCGCTACATGGTGCCCGACTGGTCCTTCGGCATCCAGGACGAGAACATGCAGAAGACGGTGGACGAAGCCCGCGCCAAGGGCGCGCAGGTGGTGGTCGTGCTGTCGCACAACGGCATGGACGTGGACATCAAGATGGCCTCACGCGTGCGCGGCATCGACGCCGTGCTGGGCGGCCACACCCACGACGGCATGCCCGCACCGGTGATCGTGAAAAACGCCGGCGGCCAGACCCTGGTGACCAACGCAGGCTCCAACAGCAAGTACCTGGGCGTGCTCGACTTCGACGTGCGCGGCGGCAAGGTGCAGGACTTCCGCTACAAGCTGCTGCCCGTGTTCTCCAACCTGCTGCCGGCCGACAAGGCCATGCAGGCCTACATCGACAAGGTGCGCGCGCCGTTCAAGGACAAGCTCGAAGAGAAGCTCGCCGTGACCGAGGACCTGCTGTACCGCCGCGGCAATTTCAACGGCTCGTGGGACCAGGTGATCTGCGACGCCCTGATCGAAGGCAAGGGCGCCGACATGTCGTTCTCGCCCGGCGTGCGCTGGGGCACCTCGCTGCTGCCCGGCGACGTGATCACCTACGAACGCATGATGGACCAGATGGCGCTCACCTACCCGGCCACCACGCTCAACGAGTTCACCGGCGAACAGATCAAGGGCATCCTCGAAGACATCGCGGACAACATCTTCAACCCCGACCCCTACTACCAGCAGGGCGGCGACATGGTGCGCGTGGGCGGTCTGAGCTACAGCCTGACGCCCATGGCCGCGGTTGGCCAGCGCATCAACAACATGACCCTCAAAGGCAAACCCATCGATGCCGACAAGAAGTACAAGGTCGCGGGCTGGGCCTCGGTGCAAGAGGGCGTGCAGGGCGAACCGATCTGGGATCTGGTCTCGGGCTACCTGCGCGACAAGAAGGTCATCAAGGACGTGAAGATCAACACCCCGCAGCTCATCGGCATGGAAGGCAATCCGGGCATGGTGGCCTGAGCGCCATGCCCCTAAGGGGAACAGGCGGGGCGGCGTTTGTTATGCTGCGACCGCCTGTTTTTTTACCCAAGGATTTTTCGATGATCAAGACCGCAGGGATGCTGATCGCGGCGCTGGTGCTCGCGGGATGCGCCTCTTCCAAGCCACCCACCTGGCAAAAGCCCAATGTGAGCGCCGACGACACCTACACCCAGTTGTCCGACTGCCGCTTTCAGGTGGGCCTGAGCAAGATCCCCAAGTCCGAACAAGAGCTCATGGTGGCGCACTGCATGCGCGGCAAAGGCTTCCGGCTGCTGGCCAACGACAGCTGAACCGCTGAACCGAGACCACCAGCAAAAAGCCCCTTCACAGCATGGCTGTGAAGGGGCTTTTACTTGTTGGTGCCGGAGAGATGAATCGAACACCCGACCTTCTCATTACGAATGAGCTGCTCTACCGACTGAGCTACACCGGCTTGTAGCCTAAGATTATAGCGTGCTGTGGTAGCTGGTCAGCCGGTCGACTTCATTCTTTGAGCCCAGCATGACGCTGACGCGTTCGTGCAGCTTGGTGGGCTGGATGTCGAGGATGCGCTGGCGCCCGTTGGTGGCGGCGCCGCCGGCCTGTTCGACCAGCCAGCTCATGGGGTTGGCTTCGTACATCAGACGCAGCTTGCCGGGCTTTTCGGGTTCGCGCTTGTCCCAGGGGTACAGGAAAACGCCGCCGCGGGTGAGGATGCGGTGCACGTCGGCCACCATGGACGCGACCCAGCGCATGTTGAAGTCCTTGCCGCGCGGGCCCTCCTTGCCGGCCAGGCATTCGTCCACGTAGCGCTTCACCGGGGCGTCCCAGTGGCGCATGTTGCTCATGTTGATGGCGAATTCCTTGGTGTCGGCCGGGATCTGCACGTTTTCCCGGGTCAGCACGAAGGAGCCCTGCTCGCGGTCCAGCGTGAACATGGCCACGCCGTCGCCCACGGTCAGCACCAGAGTGGTCTGGGGACCGTAGACGCAGTAGCCCGCGGCCACTTGGCTGGTGCCGGGTTGCAGGAAGTCCTGTTCGCAGACGGGCTCGATGGTGTCGGGGTTGTCGTTGCCCTTCTTGAGCACCGAGAAGATGGTGCCGATGGACACGTTGACGTCGATGTTGGACGAGCCGTCGAGCGGGTCGAACATCAGCAGGTACTCGCCCTGGGGAAAGCGGTTGGGCACCACGTAGATGCTGTCCATTTCCTCGCTGGCCATGGCGGCGAGATGGCCGCCCCATTCGTTGGCCTCGATCAGCACCTCGTTGGCGATGATGTCGAGTTGTTTCTGGACTTCGCCTTGCACGTTCTCGGTGTCGGCGACGCCAAGCACACCACCGAGATCGCCTTTGTTGACGGCCTGGCTGATGCTCTTGCAGGCGCGCGCGACCACTTCGAGCAGCAAGCGCAGGTCGCCGGGGATGTGGCCGTCGACACGCTGCTGTTCGACGAGGTAGCGGGTGAGTGAGATGCGTTTGGTCATGGTTCTCCTTAGTCGGCGAGGGCGCGGGTGACGACCTCGCGCACGTCGTTGCTCAGGTCGGGCCTGGCGGCCACGCGGGCGATGGCTTCGCGCGCCGCACCGCGGTAGGGTTCGGCGAGCTTCTTCCAGCGGTCCAGTGCGCGCGCCAGGCGGGAGGCGACCTGAGGGTTGATGGCGTCGAGCTCGATCACGCGTTCGCTCCAGAAGGTGTAGCCCGCCGCATCGGCGCGGTGGAAGGCGCCGGGGTTGGCGCTGCAGTAGCTGAAGATCACGCTGCGTGCCCGGTTGGGGTTGCGCAGGTGGAAGTCCGGGTGGGCGAGCAGGCGGCGCACGGCGGGCAACACGTTGCCACCGCGGTCGGGGGCGCCGGCCTGCAGGGCGAACCATTTGTCGAGCACCAGGGCCTCGTGGCGGAACAGGGTGTGGAAGCGCGCGAGGGCATCCTGCGCCAGCGGCTGGCCGCTGCCGACCAGGCTGGCCAGGGCGTTGAAGCGGTCGGTCATGTTGCCAGCGTCCTTGAAGCGCTGGTAGGCCTTGCCGGGCCAGACCGGGTTGCCGTTTTCTCTCGCCGCCAGGCAGAGCATGGCGAGCGCCATGCCGGCGAGCGCGCGCCGGCCGGTGCTCACCGGGTCGGGGCGGTAGGCGCCGTTGTCCTTGTGGGCCTCATAGGCCCAGACCCAGTCGTCGTGCAGGGCCTGGGCGAGCTGTTCGCGCATGGCCTCGCGCACGGCGTGCACGCGCTGCGGGTCCACCACGTCGAGCTGTTCGGCGATGTAGGTTTCGCTGGGCAGGGTCAGCACCAGTTCCTTGAACGCGGCGTCCAGCGTGGGGTGGCGCAGCACGGAGCGCATGGCGTCGAGGTAGGCCGCGTCCAGCGGCTCGCGCGCCACCGGGCCGTCGGCGTGGATCGCGTTGAGCGCGCGGCGCAGCGCCAGGCGCTGACCGGCCTCCCAGCGGTTGAACGGGTCGGTGTCGTGCGCCAGCAGACCGAGCAGCTGCGCATCGCTGTAGTCGAAGTCCAGCACCACCGGGGCGGAGAAGCCGCGCAGCAGCGACGGCACCGGCTCGCTGTCCAGGTTGATGAAGGTGAAGCTCTCCACCGCCTCGGTCAGCACGAAGCTGCGCGTGCCGGTCTCGGGCTGGCTCCAGTGGGCCAGTTGCAGCGGCAGCTCGGCGCCCTGGGCGTCGAGCAGGCCCATCGCCACCGGAATCACGAACGGCTCCTTGTGGGCCTGACCCGGCGTGGGGGCGCAGCTTTGTGTGAGCGTGAGCGTGTAGCTGCGCGCAGCTGCGTCGTACACACCGCAGGCCTGTACCAGCGGCGTGCCGGCCTGGCTGTACCAGCGCTTGAACTGGGGCAGCAGGCGCGCGAGGTCGGACGAGGGGTTGGCGTCGGCCATGGCCTGGGCGAAATCGTCGCAGGTCACGGCGCTGCCGTCGTGGCGTTCGAAGTACAGCTTCATGCCCGCGGCGAAGCCGGCGCGTCCCACCAGGGTCTGCATCATGCGCACGACCTCGGCGCCTTTTTCGTAGACCGTGACGGTGTAGAAGTTGTTGATCTCGACGTAGCTGTCGGGCCGCACCGGGTGCGCCATGGGGCCGGCGTCTTCGGGGAACTGCGCGGTGCGCAGCACACGCACGTCTTCAATGCGTTTGACCGCGCGCGCCGAGGCCTCGGCGCACAGGTCCATGCTGAACTCCTGGTCGCGGAAGACGGTCAGGCCTTCTTTCAGACTCAGCTGGAACCAGTCGCGGCAGGTCACGCGGTTGCCGGTCCAGTTGTGAAAGTACTCGTGGCCCACCACCGACTCGATGTTGGAAAAATCGGTGTCGGTCGCGGTGGTGCTGTTGGCCAGCACATACTTGGTGTTGAAGATGTTGAGGCCCTTGTTCTCCATCGCGCCCATGTTGAAGTCGCTGGTGGCGACGATCATGAAGCGCTCCAGATCGAGCGGCAGGCCGAAGCGGGCCTCGTCCCAGACCACGCTGGCGATCAGCGAGTTCATGGCGTGTTCGGTCTTGTCCATGTCGCCGGGGCGCACATAGACCTGCAGCAGGTGTTCGCGGCCGTTGCGCGCCACGATGCGCTGCTCGCGCGCCACCAACTGGCCCGCCACCAGCGCGAACAGGTAGCAGGGCTTCTTGTGCGGGTCGATCCACCGGGCGTAGTGGCGCCCGTCGGGCAGGTCACCTTGTTCCACCAGATTGCCGTTGGACAGCAGCACCGGGTACCTGGCCTTGTCGGCGCGCAGCGTGACGGTGTAGCTGGCCATCACGTCCGGGCGGTCCAGGAAATAGGTGATGCGGCGAAAGCCCTCGGCCTCGCACTGGGTGAAGAAGGTGCTCTGGCTCACGTACAAGCCCATGAGCTGGGTGTTCTTCTCGGGCGCGCAGGTGGTGAAGATCTCCAGGTCAAAAGGGTCCTGTCCTTCGGGCAGGTTCTCCAGCACCAGGGTCTGGCCGTCGAGCTTGAACGAGCAGCCCGCGCCGTTGACCAGCACGCGCGCGAGGTTCAGGTCCTCGCCATCGAGCCGCAGCGCTTGCGCGGCCACGTCCGGGTTGCGGCGCAGGCGCATCTTGTTGAGTACCCGGGTCTTGGCCGGGTCCAGGTCAAACACCAGTTCGACCGTGTCGATCCAGAACGCCGGAGGAACGTAGTCTTCTCGACGGACCACGGTGGTCGGGCCGCTGGCTTCACGCAAGGGGGTCATAGTGTCTCCAGGAAACGGGATGTGATCAGGGCGTGGTAGTCGGGAACGCGGGCCAGCACGTGCGGGCCACCGAGTTCCTGAGCCGGGTGTGAGCTGCAGATGGCGACGGCGCGCATGCCGGCGCGCCGCGCGGCCTCGATGCCCAGTGGCGCGTCTTCGAACACGATGCAGCGCTCGGGCACCACACCCAGGCGGCGCGCGACTTCCAGAAAGATGGCAGGCTCGGGCTTGCCGGGCAGGCCCTCGTCGCCGCCCACCGTGGGCAGGGGCTGGCCCAGCGCCAGATGCTGGTAGGCAAAGGCCTGGTTGTGGCGGTCACCCGCCGTGCCCACGCCGACCGCGAGCCCGCGCTGTTGCGCGGCCCCCAGGAAGGCCTTGAAACCCGCGACCTCGCTGAAAACGGGCGCAAACAGCTCGCGGTAGACGGCCTCCTTCTCATCGACGAAAGCCTGGGCCTGCGCGTCGGTGAGGTCGCCGAAGAGCTCGCGCATGCACTCCACGCCGGTGCGGCCGGTGGTGCGGCGCATGAGGTCGGGCACGTCGATGGCGAGACCACGCCGGCGCGTGAATTCGACCCAGCTGCGCTGGTGCGACGGCATGGAGTCGATCATGGTGCCGTCCATGTCGAAGATCAGGGCCTGGACCATCAGACGCCCTGCTTGAGCGAGGCTTCGATGAAGGCGTCGAGGTCGCCGTCCAGCACCTTCTGCGTGGCGGAGATTTCGACGTTGGTGCGCAGGTCCTTGATGCGGCTGTTGTCCAGCACGTAGCTGCGGATCTGGTGGCCCCAGCCCACGTCGGTCTTGCTGTCTTCGAGCTTCTGCTGCTCTTCCTGCTGCTTGCGCAGTTCAAAGTCGTACAGGCGCGAGCGCAGGCGTTTCCAGGCCACGTCGCGGTTGCTGTGCTGGCTGCGGCCGTCCTGGCATTGCACCACGATGCCGGTGGGGATGTGCGTGAGGCGCACGGCCGAGTCGGTCTTGTTGATGTGCTGGCCGCCGGCGCCCGAAGCGCGGAAGGTGTCGGTGCGCACGTCGGCCGGGTTGATGTTGATCTCGATCGAGTCGTCGATCTCGGGGTAGACGAATACCGAGGCAAACGAGGTGTGGCGCCCGCCCGAGGAGTCGAACGGGCTCTTGCGCACCAGGCGGTGCACCCCGGTTTCGGTGCGCAGCAGGCCAAAGGCGTACTCGCCCTCGATCTTGATCGTGGCGCCCTTGATGCCGGCGGTGTCGCCCGCGGTCTCGTCTTCGATCGTGGTCTTGAAACCCTTGCGCTCGCAGTACTTCAGGTACTGGCGCAGCAGCATGCTGGCCCAGTCGCAGGCTTCGGTGCCGCCGGCGCCGGCCTGGATGTCCAGGAAGCAGTTCAGCGGATCGGCCGGGTTGTTGAACATGCGGCGGAATTCGAGCTTCTCCACCTCGGCGGCCACCTTGGCGGCTTCGCCTTCGATGGTGATCAGCCCGGCGTCGTCACCGTCTTCGCTGGACATCTCGAACAGCTCGGTGTTGTCGGACAGCTCGTTGCTCAGACGGTCGAGCACCAGCACCACGTCTTCGAGCGATTTCTTCTCGCGACCCAGGTCCTGGGCGCGTTTGGGGTCGTTCCAGACCGTGGGGTCTTCCAGCGCGGACTCGACTTCCTTCAGCTTCGATGCTTTGGCATCGTAGTCAAAGATACCTCCGGAGCTCGACCACCCGGGTGGTCAGGTCGTCGAGCTGGTTGCGGATGGAGTTGACGCGTTCTGCTTCCATGATGGGTGCCTTCTGTCGATGTGCGGAAAATGGGTCGGCCGGCACCGCACATGTGCGGCGCCCGGCCGAAACCGCGATTTTCTCACGCCAGGAAGGTTTCGATCAGTCCGGCGAGCGCGGCGGGCTGGTCGTGGTGCAGCATGTGGCCGGCATCGTTGACCACGGCGCTGTGCAACCGGGGCACGGCCTGGAGCCGCTCGTGGTACTGCGCCAGCGAGAACTGGCCCTTCCACCACTGGCCCAGGCTGTCGTCGCTGGCGGTCACGCTGAGCACCGGCGCGCTGATGCGCCGGTAGATGGCCAGGGCCTCTTCGACCTGGTAGAGGTGGGCACTCACCACCTTGTGCGCGGGGTCGCCGAGCACCACCCAGCGCCCTTGCGCGTCGGGCGCGGCCCAGTGTGCGGCCAGCCACTCGGCCTGGTCGGCCGGCAGGCGCGGGTTGGTCTTCATCAGGCGCCGCGCCACGCCTTCGACCGAGTCGTAGGCCTTCAGCTCCATCTCGCCGCGGTGCAGGGCCTTGATCTCGTCCATCCACTTCGCATAGCGCTCGGGTGCCTGGGCCGGGCGGGTCTCGGGCAGGCCGAAGCCTTCGAGGTTGACCAGCCGGCGGATGCGCTGCGGCCGCACGCCGGCGTACATCATGGCCACGTTGCCGCCCATGCTGTGGCCCACCAGATCCACCGGCTGCCCGGTGGCGTAGTGGTCGAGCAGGGTGTCCAGATCGGCCAGGTAGTCCGGGAACCAGTAGCTGTCGGGCGCAGGCCCCTCGCCGCGCGTCAGGCCAAAACCACGCCAGTCCGGCGCGATGATCCAGCGCCGGGCCTGCAAGGCGTCCACCATGAACTGCCACGACGCGGACACGTCCATCCAGCCGTGCACCAGCACCAGGGGCGGCGTTGCGGCGTCGGCCTGACCCCAGACGCGCACGTGATAGGACAGGCCGCGGATCGGGACCAACTCGCTGCGGGATGGGTTCAGGGCTTGGTACATTCGCCGGATCATAGAGAACACGATGGAGACAGGCGATGCCGCAGAGTCAAGGCCGGGACAAGACCACGCCCACGCCCACGCCCACGCGCCGCCCGGCGGCGGTGGACCATTACGACGCGCTGCACAGCGGGTTTCGCTGGCAGGTGCCCGATCGTTTCAACATGGCCGAGGTCTGTCTGAGGCGCTGGGCGGCGCAGCCCGCCAGCGCCGCGTGCACCGCGGTCATTGCCTGCGCCACGGGCCAGTCCGACCGCCACCACAGCTACGCCGAGCTGCAGGACCAGGCCAACCGCCTGTCCAACGCGCTCGTGGCCATGGGGGTGGAGCGCGGCGACCGCGTCGCCATCGTGCTGCCGCAACGCTTTGAAACCGCGGTGGCCTACATGGCGGTGTTGCAGATGGGGGCCGTGGGCATGCCGCTGTCGCAGCTGTTCGGCCCCGAGGCGCTGGAATACCGCCTGCACGACAGCGAGGCCGTGGTGGCGATCTGCGACGCCAGCACGCTCGACGCCGTGCAGTCCGTGAGCGGCGCCTGCCCGCTGCTGCACACCGTGGTCGCGGTGGGTGTGCAGCCTGCCCGGGCGGGGGCGCTGGACTGGTTGGCCGTGCTGGCGCAGGCCGCGCCCGACTTTGCCCTGGTGCACACCCTGGCCGACGAGGCCGCCGTGTTGATCTACACCAGCGGCACCACCGGCAACCCCAAGGGCGCGCTGATTCCGCACCGCGCGCTCATCGGCAACCTCACCGGTTTTGTCTGCAGCCAGAACTGGTTCGGCTTCGATCCGTTCGACACCTCGGTGCCTTCGCAGGCGGTGTTCTGGTCGCCGGCCGACTGGGCCTGGACCGGTGGCCTGATGGACGCGCTCTTGCCCACGCTGTACTTCGGCCGGCCCATCGTGGGCTACAACGGGCGCTTCAGTCCACAGACCGCGTTCGAGCTGCTGGAGCGCCACGGCGTGACGCACAGCTTCCTGTTTCCCACCGCGCTCAAGGCCATGATGAAAGCCCTTCCCGAGCCGCGCCAGCGCTACACGCTGCGGCTGCAGGCCATCATGAGCGCGGGCGAGGCGGTGGGCGATGCCGTGTTCGCCTATTGCCAGCGGCAGCTCGGCGTGACGGTCAACGAGATGTTCGGCCAGACCGAGATCAACTACATCGTGGGCAACTGCGCGCGCCTGTGGCCTGCCAAACCGGGCAGCATGGGCAAGGGTTATCCGGGCCACCGCGTGGCCGTGATCGACGACGAGGGCCAGGAGTGCCCGGTGGGCGTGCCGGGCGACGTGGCGGTGCACCGGCTGGACGTGCATGGCCAGCCCGATCCGATCTTTTTCCTCGGCTACTGGAAGAACGAAGCCTCCACGCGCGCCAAGTTCACCGGGGACATGAGCAACAGCTGGTGCCGCACCGGCGACATGGCGGTGCGCGATGCCGATGGCTACCTCTGGTACCAGGGGCGAGCCGACGACGTGTTCAAGGCCGCGGGCTACCGCATCGGGCCGGGCGAGATCGAGAACTGCCTGGTCAAACACCCGGCCGTGGCCAACGCCGCGGTGGTGCCCAAGCCCGACGCCGAGCGCGGCGCGGTGGTCAAGGCCTACGTAGTGCTGGCGCAGGAATACCTGGCGGCGCAAGCCGGCCGGGTCCTGGGTGAGCCGGCGTTCGAGCGGGCGCTCACGGCCGAACTGCAGGCGCACGTGAAAGGCAAGCTCGCGCCCTACGAGTACCCCAAGGAGATCGAGTTTGTGGACGCGCTGCCCATGACCACCACCGGCAAGGTGCAGCGGCGCGTGCTGCGGCTGCAGGAAGAGGAGCGTGCCCGTGCGCGGGCCTGATCAGCGCGCGGCCTTGGGTGGTGCGGCATCGCTGAGGTGGATCTCCAGCTGCCGGTTGGCCGCTCGACCCTCGGCGCGCAGCCGGATGATCGACACGCCACGGGCGATCAGGTAATCGCGCACGCTCAGCGCGCGGTCCTGCGCCAGCAGGCGGTTGGCCGCATCGCTGCGCTTGTCGTCGCCATGCCCCAGGATGTTGACCCGCGTGCCCGGGCTCGTGTTGAGCCGGTTGGCCAGCGCATTGAGCTGGCGCGCCAGGGCGGGCTTCACGGTCGAGCGCCCCGCATCGAAGGCCATCGCCGCGGGAAATGCCATCACGGGGCTTGGCTCCGCTGACGTGCCCGGCGACCCGTCTGGCGTGCCCCGACCCGGCAACGACGAACAACCCGCGAAGGCCAGGCACAGAAGGGCGCACAAGGCCCCGTGGACGGGCGTGAACAAGCGGCGCATGGGCAAGTCTCCTGAAGGGGCGTGTGGACGGGTTTCGGCGGAGACAACCCGGCCCCGCCGTCGGCCATAAACTTATAGACCGATCCGGTCCCTTTTTATCACCCCATACGCATTTGCACACCCCTCCATGAACACTGTTGCACTGGGCTCCAGCGGCCTGCAAGTCACCCCCATCTGCCTGGGCACCATGACCTTTGGCGAACAGGTCCAGGAAGCCGCCGCCCACGCCATCCTAGACCGCGCCCTGGAGCGCGGCATCAACTTCGTCGATACCGCTGAGATGTACTCCGTGCCGGCCAAGGCCGAGACCTGCGGCGCCACCGAATCCATCATCGGCAACTGGTTCGCCAGGAACCCGGGCGCGCGCCAGAAAGTGGTGCTCGCCACCAAGGTGGCCGGCCCGGCGCGCGGCATGCCCTGGCTGCGTCCCGAGGTGAGCAAGGCCGGCATCGTCGAGGCCTGCGAAGCCAGCCTGCGCCGCCTGCAGACCGACGTGATCGACCTGTACCAGATCCACTGGCCGGCGCGCAACATGCCCACGTTTGGCGCCCTCTATTTCGATCCCTCGAAAGACCGGCCCATGCCTTCCGTTCTGGAGCAGCTCGAAGCCCTGAGCGGGCTGGTCCAGGCGGGCCAGGTGCGCGCGATCGGCCTGTCCAACGAGTCGCCCTACGGCGTGCACGAGTTCGTGCGGCTGGCCGCCCAACACGGGCTCTCCAGCGTGGCCACGGTGCAGAACCCGTACTGCCTGATCAACCGCAGCTTTGAGAACGGGCTGGACGAAACCTGCCACCGCCTCGGGGTGTCGCTGCTGGCCTATTCACCGCTGGGCTTTGGCCTGCTGAGCGGCAAATACGATGCCACCGGCCTGGTGGGCGACGCCGGTCGCATGGCCCTCTACGACTCGATGCGCAAGCAGCGCTGGGGCCGCCCGGAGGCGCTGGACGCCGCGCGCCGCTACAACGCGCTGGCACGCGAACACGGCCTGACCCCGGTGCAGATGGCGCTGGCGTTCTGCTACACCAACTGGCGCGTGGCCAGCACCATCATCGGCGTGACCTCGCTGGCCCAGCTCGACGAATGCCTGGACGCCTGGGGCACCACGCTCTCACCCGAACTGCTCAAAGAGATTGACAAAATCCGCTGGGAAGTTCGCGACCCTGCCCAATGAAGCATCGGTGTGCCGCATGCGGGGGGGGCGTCGAGAGGCGCCGCGGAACTGGCTCTGCCAGGCCGCAGGTGCCGTCCTCCCTCCCAGCGCTGAAAGCGCGCCAGAGAGGGGGGAAGCCGTGAAGCGGCGCAGGGGGGAGTCCCATGTCTCCGAAACCCCCGCCACCGCCTGGCTCAAGGCCCGTGGCGTGGTGTTCACCGAGCATCCCTACGAGTACCTGGAGCACGGGGGTGCGCAGCACAGCGCGGCGGTGCTGGGGCTGGCCCCGTTCGCGGTGGTTAAGACGCTGATCATGCAGGACGAGCAGGCGCGGCCGCTGGCGGTGCTGATGCATGGCAACCGCACGGTGTCTACCAAGAACCTCGCGCGACAGACCGGGGCCAAGTCGATCGAGCCCTGCAAGCCCGAGGTGGCGAACCGCCACAGCGGCTACTTCGTGGGCGGCACTTCGCCGTTCGGTCTCAAGCGAGCCATGCCGGTCTGGGTGGAGGCCTCGGTGCTGGAGCTGCCCCGGATCTGGATCAATGGCGGGCGGCGGGGTTTTCTGGTGGGCATCGATCCGGCGGTGCTGGCCGGTCCGCTGGGCGCCAGGCCGGTGCATTGCGCGCTGGCAGAATAGGCGCACCGCCGGGCGCGCGCGCCGCTGTGTCCGGCCACGCACAACACGAGGAGCTCCCGTTGGAATTCGTTTATCCGCTGCTGGCCACGGTGGCCGCCTACCTGATCGGCTCGCTGTCGTTCGCCGTGCTGGTCAGCCGCTTGATGGGCCTGAACGATCCGCGCACCTACGGCAGCAAGAACCCCGGTGCCACCAACGTGCTGCGCTCGGGCAGCAAGGCCGCGGCCATCGTCACGCTGCTGCTGGACGCCTTCAAGGGCTGGCTGCCGGTGGTGGTGGTGATGGGGTGGGGCGCGACCTGGGGCCTGGGCGACGGAACGGTGGCGCTGGTGGGACTGGCCTCGTTCCTCGGGCACCTGTACCCGGTGTTCTTCCGTTTCCAGGGCGGCAAGGGCGTGGCCACGGCCGCGGGCGTGATCCTGGGCTTCAACCCCTGGCTGGGGCTGGCGGCGCTGGCCACCTGGGTCATCATCGCTTTCTTCTTCCGCTATTCCTCGCTGGCCTCCATCGTCACGGCGCTGTTCGCGCCGGCCTATTACCTGTTTGGCAACCATGTGGCCTGGGACGCACCGGGCGTGATGGTATTGAGCCTGGCGGTCATGGGGATCCTGCTGGTGTGGCGCCACGCGGAGAACATCAACCGGCTGCTGGCCGGCAAAGAAAGCAAACTCGGAGCCAAAAAGACATGAACCATGACATCGTGCGCCACGGCGTGGCCGCCCGCTACAGCGAAGCAGCCGTGTTCAACGGCGTGGTCTACCTCGCGGGCATGGTGCCCGAGCGCGGTGACACCGACATCCGCAGCCAGACCCAGGACGTGCTGGACCAGATCCAGCAGCGCCTGCTGGATGCGGGCAGCGACAAGTCGCGCATCCTGCGCACCCAGATCTACCTGACCGACATCCGCGAGATCGGCACCATGAACGAGGTGTGGGACGCCTGGGTGGTGCCGGGCACCGCGCCGCCACGTGCCACGGTCCAGGCCGCATTGGCCAATCCGGCCTGGAAGATCGAGATCGTGGTCACAGCGGCGCAGAAAGCGTCACTTTGATTTTCAGAAGCGTTTTTCCAGCGTGAGCTGGTCGTTGTTGCGCTGCATCTGAAAGTGGGTCAGAAAGCTGTTGCCCAGCAGCACATAGGGCATGGGCTGCGGCAGCACGATGCCTGACACGCCATACACCTGGGTGTCTCCGATCTTCACCGAGTCCAGTTTCAGCTGGTAGCCGACCACGACGCCATTGGCCGTGCTCACCTGGACCTTCTGCGCTTGTTCGTATTTCAGGTTGATGCGCTTGGCGTCGGACTCGCTCAAGACCACCTGCGTGGCGCCCGTGTCCACCATGAACTGAACGGTCTTGCCGTTGATCTGACCCGACGGCATGAAGTGGCCCTGGGCGTCGGCCGTGAGCACGATGCGCTGTGCACCGCCGCCACCGCTGGAGACCCCTCGACCCACGCTCACCGGCGCATCGCCCACGCGCAGGGTCTGGCGCTGACCATCGACCTCCACCTCCGCCGTTTCGCCCTGCGTTTTCAACAGCTTCACACCCTGGTGCGTCTGCCCCGGGCTCACAAACTTCGGTGCCGCGGCATCGATGGTCAGCAGGGCCTTGCCGCTGGCAACACCCGACAGCGCCACCGACTGCGCGTACGAAGTTCCGGCAGCGAGCGCAAGGACGAGTGCGGTCAGCAAAGACGTGGGCATGAGGGGTCTGGGTCCAGGGCGTCGCGGAACCGGCTTTGCCGGGCCGCCAACGCCGCCCCCTGGGGGGTGACGCGCGCAGCGCGGCGCGGGGGGCACCATTCAATCCCTGAAATTGTTGAACGACAGGGGCAGGTCTTTCAGCTCGCTCTTGATCAGCGCCATGGCGGCCTGCAGGTCGTCGCGCTTGGCGCCGGTCACGCGCACGGCGTCGCCCTGGATGGCGCCTTGCACCTTCAGCTTGCTGCCCTTGATGGCCTGCTGGATCTTCTTGCCGTCTTCGGTGCTGATGCCGTTGCGCACCTTGACCACCTGCTTGACCTTGTCGCCACCGACCTTCTCGACTTTGCCGACGTCCAGGAACCGCGCGTCCACACCGCGCTTGGTCAGCTTGTTGCGCAGCACGTCGTCGATTTGCTGGAGCTGGAAGTCCGCGTCGCCGTGCAGGATGATTTCCTTGTCCTTGAGTTCGATGGCGGCGCTGGTGCCTTTGAAGTCGAAACGGGTGCCGATCTCGCGCGAGACCTGGTCGATCGCGTTCTTCACTTCCACAAAATCGGCTTCGAGTACGGTGTCAAAAGAGGGCATGGTGGTGGATTCGCAGAGCGTGAATGAGACAATCCGGGGATGTTAGTCGAGAACAACGTGGCGCTCCAGCCCTACAACAGTTTTGGCATCGTCGCGCGTGCGCAGCGGCTGGTGCGCGTGGGCTCGGACGCCGAGGTGGCGCAGCTCATGAACAGCCCCGAGTGGGTAGACGGCGGCGCCGCTGCGCGGGCCTTTGTGCTGGGTGGCGGCAGCAACCTGGTGATCACGGGCGACATCAAGCCTCTGGTGATCAAGGTCGAGATCGCCGGGCGCCGTCTGGTCGAAGACAACGCCAGGGGCTGGGTGGTGGAGGGCGGTGCCGGTGAAAACTGGCACGACTTCGTGGCCTGGACGCTGGAGCAGGGCTGGCCGGGTCTGGAGAACCTGGCGCTGATTCCGGGCACGGTGGGGGCCTCGCCGGTGCAGAACATCGGTGCCTACGGTGTGGAGCTGCAGGACCGCTTTCATTCGCTCGACGCGATCGACCTGCAGACCGGTCAGGCGTTCACGCTCGACGCCGCGCAATGCGGTTTTGGCTACCGCGACTCGGTGTTCAAGCACGCGCCGGCCGGTGAGAAGGGGCTGGGCCTGGCGGGCCGCGCGCTCATCACGCGGGTGCGTTTCTGGCTGCCCAAGCCCTGGAAGCCGGTGCTGGGTTACCTGGATCTGGAGCGCAAGATGGCCGAAACCGGTATCCACGCGCCCGACGCGCGCCAGATTTTTGACTGGGTGGTGGCGATCCGCCGTGCCAAGCTGCCCGACCCGGCGGTGATCGGCAACGCCGGCAGTTTCTTCAAGAACCCGACCGTGACGCCCGAGCAGTGCGCCGACATCATCGCGCGCGATCCGAAAGTGGTGCATTACCCCATGGCAGACGGCAGCATCAAGCTGGCCGCGGGCTGGTTGATCGATGCCTGTGGCTGGAAGGGCAAGAGCGTGGGCCACGCCGGCGTGTACGAAAAACAGGCGCTGGTGCTGGTGAACCGGGGCGGCGCCACCGGTGGTGAGGTGATGACGCTGGCCAAGGCGATCCAGACCAGTGTGTACGAGCGCTTTGGCATCCGGCTGGAGCCGGAGCCTGTGGTGGTTTGAAGCCTCGGTCGTAGCGCGGAGACCACTTCGCCCGATGGCGTGTGGTGGCTGACTCCGCTCATGTCCCCCGTCAACGGCTGCGCCGTTGCCTCCTCCTTTACTTCGCTGCGCCATCCACCACACGCCATCGGTCAGCCAGCGAGAGGGCGCCCCGATCCCGCGAGGTCAAGGCGAGAAACGCGGCGAGCGGGAAATCACTCGCCTTCGATCTTGAGCATCTGCGAGCCTTCGCCCAGCGACAGCAGGCCGGTCTTGGCGTAGATGCCGAGCTTGGCGCGCGTGTCGGTGATGTCGAGGTTGCGCATGGTCAGCTGCCCGATGCGGTCCAGCGGCGTGAACGGCGCGTCCTCCACCTTTTCCATCGACAGACGTTCCGGCGCGTAGGTCAGGTTCGGGCTCTCGGTGTTCATGATCGAGTAGTCGTTGCCGCGGCGCAGTTCGACCGTCACCTCGCCGGTGATGGCGCGTGCCACCCAGCGCTGGGCGGTCTCGCGCAGCATGATCGCCTGCGGATCGAACCAGCGGCCCTGGTAGAGCAGGCGGCCGAGCTTCAGACCGTTGATGCGGTACTGCTCGATCGTGTCTTCGTTGTGGATGCCGGTCACCAGCCGCTCGTAGGCGATGTGCAGCAGCGCCAGGCCCGGGGCTTCGTAGATGCCGCGGCTCTTGGCTTCGATGATGCGGTTTTCGATCTGGTCGCTCATGCCCAGGCCGTGGCGGCCGCCGATGCGGTTGGCTTCCAGGATCAGCTCCACCGGGCTGTCAAAGGTCTTGCCGTTCAGCGCGACGGGCTGGCCTTCTTCGAAACGCACCGTCACGGTTTCGCGCTTGACCTCGACCTCGTCTTTCCAGAACGCCACGCCCATGATGGGGTTGACGATGGTGATGCCGCTGTTCAGGTGCTCCAGGTCTTTCGCCTCGTGCGTGGCGCCCAGCATGTTGCTGTCGGTGGAGTAGGCCTTTTCGGCGCTCATCTTGTAGCCGAAGCCGTTGGCCGTCATGAAGGCGCTCATCTCGGCGCGGCCACCCAGTTCGTCGATGAACAGCTGGTCCAGCCAGGGCTTGTAGATCTTCAGGCTGGGGTTGGTCAGCAGGCCGTAGCGGTAGAAGCGCTCGATGTCGTTGCCCTTGTAGGTGCTGCCGTCGCCCCAGATGTGGACGTCGTCTTCCTTCATCGCGGCCACCAGCATGGTGCCGGTCACGGCGCGGCCCAGCGGCGTGGTGTTGAAGTAGGTCACACCCGCGGTGCTGATGTGGAAGGCGCCGCACTGCAGCGCGGCAATGCCTTCGTGGGCCAGCTGGGTGCGGCAGTCGATCAGGCGCGCTTTTTCGGCGCCGTACTGCATGGCCTTGCGCGGGATCTCGTCGTAGTCCGGCTCGTCGGGCTGGCCCAGGTTGGCGGTGTAGGCGTAGGGGATCGCGCCCTTCTGCTTCATCCACAGGAGGGCGGCGGAGGTGTCGAGGCCGCCGGAGAAGGCGATGCCGACCTTTTGTTGCGTGGGCAGGTTTTGAAGAATGGTGGCCATGTGTGTGCTCAGCCGAAGTGGCAGATGTAGTGGTAGGGTTCCGTCACGCGGATGTCGAAGCTGCTGTTGCCGGGAATGCTGAACTTGTCGCCGGGAGCCGATTTGAGCCAGGCGTCGGTGCCGGCCAGTTTGTATTCACAGCCGCCGGCCACACATTCCATGATCTCGGGCGCGCCGGTGTTGAAGGTGAGCGTGGCGGGCAGCACCACACCGACCGACTTCTTGGTGCCGTCCGGGAAGGTGATTCCGTGGCTGACGCATTTGCCATCGAAGTACACGCTGGCCTGGGTGTTGACGGTGACGCCGCTGATCTGGGTGGTGCTCATGGGGAGGAGAAGTGTGAAAAGTGGAGGCGAAACCGCAATTTTAGGCGGGTGGGGCCAGTCAGGCGCGGTGTTGCCAGTCGGCAGCGTCGAAGCCGACGGTGATGGCACCGTCCGCCCACACCACCACCGGACGCTTGATCACGCTGGCGTGGGCCATCAACAAGGCGTTGGCGCTGGCGTTGTCCACCACCGCGTTGCGCGTGGCATCGTCCAGCCCGCGCCAGGTCGTGCCCTTGCGGTTGACGAGCTTTTCCCAACCCGCTGAGGCCAGCCAGCGGTCGAGGTCGGCCTCGGGAACGCCCTGTTTCTTGAAGTCGTGGAACGTGTGCTGGACGCCGTGTTCCGCCAGCCAGGCGCGGGCCTTCTTGACGGTGTCGCAGTTGGGGATGCCGTAGAGTGTGGTCATCCTTGAATTCTGGCACGCGTCTCTCGGCAGGCGCGGCCAAACCGGAAGAGATCACCATGGCCCAGCGCGACTTTTATCCGCCCATCGAACCGTTTCAGACCGGCGTGCTCGACACCGGCGACGGCCACTCGGTCTATTGGGAGCTGTGTGGCAACCCGAAGGGAAAACCGGCAGTGTTCCTGCATGGCGGGCCGGGCTCGGGCTGTTCGGCCGATCACCGCCGGCTGTTCGATCCCGAGCGCTATTGCGTGCTGCTGTTTGACCAGCGCGGTTGCGGGCGTTCCCTGCCCGCCGCCTCGCTGGAGAACAACACCACCTGGCACCTGGTGGCCGACATGGAGCGCCTGCGCGAGATGCTGGGCGTGGACCGCTGGCTGGTGTTTGGCGGTTCCTGGGGCAGCACGCTGGCGCTGGCCTATGCGCAGACGCACACCGAGCGTGTGTCGGCGCTGATCGTGCGCGGCATCTTCACGCTGCGGCGCGAGGAGCTGCTCTGGTACTACCAGGAGGGCGCTTCGTGGCTGTTCCCGGATCTGTGGGAAGGTTTTGTGGCGCCGATTCCCGAGGCCGAGCGCGGCGACCTGATCGGCGCCTACCGCCGGCGTCTGACCGGGGCGGACCCGGGCGAACAACTGGCCTGCGCGCGCGCCTGGAGCCTGTGGGAAGGGCAGACGATCCGCCTGCTGCCCGATGAGGCCAACACCGCCAAACATTCGAACGACACGTTTTCGCTGGCCTTCGCGCGCATCGAAAACCACTATTTCGTACACGACGGCTGGATGGACGAGGGCCAGCTCATCCGCGACGCCGGCAAACTGGCCGCTATTCCCGGCGTGATCGTGCAGGGCCGTTACGACGTCTGCACCCCCGCCCGCACGGCCTGGGCGCTGCACCGGGCCTGGCCGCAGGCCGAATTCCACCTGGTGCCAGACGCCGGGCACGCGTTCAACGAACCCGGCATCCTCACGCGCCTGATCGAAGCCACCGACCGCTTCGCGACCTGAGGCGCTGAGCCCGCCGGTGCGCGACAATGCCGGACTCTATGAAAACGCTTGAAGACTGGCTCGCGCACTGCGAGCGCCTGCACCCCGTCACCATCGACATGGGCCTGGACCGCGTGCAGCGCGTGGCGCAGCGCATGGGGCTGGCGATGGACTGCCCGGTGATCACCGTGGCGGGCACCAACGGCAAGGGCTCCACCTGCGCCATGCTCGAAGCCATTTACGGCGAAGCGGGCTACCGCACCGGTGTCTACACCTCGCCGCACCTGGTGCACTTCGAGGAGCGTTGCCGCATCCAGGGCCAGGCGGTGGCCGCCGACGCGCTGTTGCCCGCGTTCGCCGAGGTGGAGGTGGCCCGGCTGGGGCAGGGCGGCGGCGATGAAATCAGCCTGAGTTATTTCGAATTCACCACGCTGGCGATCCTGCGGACCTTGTCGCGCAGCGGGCTGGAGGTGGTGATTCTGGAAGTGGGTCTGGGCGGTCGGCTGGACGCCGTGAACATTCTGGACGCCGACTGCGCCGTGATCACCTGCATCGCGCTGGACCACATGGCCATCCTGGGCGCGGACCGCGAAGCCATCGGTTACGAGAAGGCCGGCATCATGCGCACCGGCCGTCCGGTGGTGGTGAGCGATCCGGTGCCGCCGCAAAGCGTGCTGGATCGGGCGCTGGAAGTGGGCGCTGAGCTGTGGCGCCTGGGCAAGGACTTCCATTTCGCCGGCGACCAGCAGCAATGGGGCTGGGCCATGCACCCGTCCCACGGTGGCCGGCGTTACGGCGGCCTGGCCTACCCGGCGCTGCGCGGCGCCAACCAGTTGGTCAACGCCTCGGGCGTGCTGGCGGCCATCGAGGCCCTGCGCCCGCGCCTGCCGGTCACGGCCCAGGCCGTGCGCAACGGGCTGGCCATGGTGGAGCTGCCCGGGCGTTTCCAGATCGTGCCCGGCACGCCCACACTGGTGCTGGACGTGGCCCACAACCCGCATTCCGTGGCGGCGCTGGCCGAAAACCTCGATGCCATGGGCTATTACCCGACCACCCATGCCGTGTTCGGCGCCATGGCCGACAAGGACCTGGGCGCCATGCTGGAACGCATCGCACCGTTGATCGACCGCTGGCATGTGACCGACCTGCCGCTGCCCCGGGCCAGCACGGGCCGGGCGCTGGCCGAGTTGCTGGAGGCCTCGCCGGCCACCGCGCCCGGCGGGAAAAGCCGGGTGGCGGGCGTCCACGCCAGCCCGATGGACGCCTTGCGCGCCGCGGTGTCGGCGGCGGACCCCGCTGATAGAATCGTGGTCTTCGGTTCGTTCTTCACCGTGGGTGGTGTTTTGCAGGACGGCGTCCCGCGAATGTCTGCAAAACACCTGGCTTCCTGAAGCCTCCCACACAGCGCGAATGCCGTGTCGCGCTCCCCGCCAGGCATTGATGGCGCATTGGTCCACCCCGAATGATCACTTCCCGTTCAGGCTCCCAGGGCAATCCAACAACACCCCCGCCGCAGAGCATCGAGGCTGTGCGGCGCCGTGCGCGCCATCGCCTGATCGGTGCCAGCGTGCTGGTGTTGCTGGGCGTGCTGGGCTTTCCGCTGCTGTTCGACACCCAGCCGCGCCCGATCTCGGTGGACATTCCGATCGAAATTCCCGCCAGAAACCCGGCCCCGGCGCTGCCGGCCCCCAAGGCGGCCACCAGCAGCAAGACCGAGCCCAAGCCCGCACCGGCGCCCGTTGAAACCGCCGCGCTGTCCACCGGCGAAAGCCTGGGGGCGCGCGAAGAGATCGTGGAGCCGACGCGCTCCGATCCGGCCGCGACGCCGGAAGCCGACAAATCGCCCCAGGCCAAGACCGAGCCCGCCAAGGCAGATCCCACCCCTCTTGAAAAGCCGCAGCCCGAGGCCAAACCGTCGGCGCCGGCCGCCGCTCCTGCCAAGTCTGCCGAAGCCGACCGGGCGCGAGCGTTGCCTGAAGACAAAGCCACCAGCCCTGCGGCCGTGCGCGCCGTGGTGCAGGTGGGCGCTTTTGCCGATGCGGTGCGGGCGCGTGAAGTGCGTTTGAAACTGGAGCGCGCCGGGCTCAAGACCTACACCCATGTGGCCGAAACGTCCGATGGCAAGCGCATCCGTGTGCGTCTGGGCCCTTTTGCCAGCAAATCCGAGGCTGAAAAGGCGGCGTCGCGCGTGAAGGCGCTGGGGCTGCCCGCCGCCGTGCTGACCCTGTGAGGAACGCCGCCGGTCCGGCCAGGATCTGATGCCGATGAGTTGGTTGGACTGGGCCCTGTTGGCCGTGTTGTTGTTGTCGGCGTTGCTGGGGTTGTGGCGCGGGCTGGTCTACGAGGTGCTGTCGGTGGCCGGCTGGGTGGTGGCGTTCGTGCTGGCGCAGGCTTATGCCGCCGAGGTGGGGGCCTGGCTGCCCATGGAGGGCGCGTCGCCGCCGGTGCGGCTGGCCGCGGGTTTCGTGGTGGTGTTTCTGGTCGCGGCGTTTGCCGGTGGACTGGTGGCGTGGCTGGTGAAGAAATTGGTGGAGTCCGTGGGCCTGCGGCCCGTGGACCGGATTCTGGGCGGGGCCTTTGGCCTGGTCCGCGGTTTGGTGATATTGCTGGGTGTGACGGTGGTGGTGAGCATGACGTCCCTGCAGACGCAGGACTGGTGGCGGGAGTCGGTGGTGGCGGACACGCTCACCGACACGCTGCACGCGCTCAAGCCCTTGCTGCCCGAGGCGCTGTCGCGCTACCTGACGTAGGGTTTTTGTCTTTTTCCGTAAGGATCCGAACATGTGTGGAATCGTGGGCGTGGTGAGCAAAGCGCCGGTCAACCAATTGATTTATGACGCGTTGCTGCTGCTGCAGCACCGGGGCCAGGACGCGGCCGGCATCGTGACCCAACAGGGCCGCAAGTTTTTCATGCACAAGGCCAAGGGCATGGTGCGCGACGTGTTCCGCACCCGCAACATGCGTGCGCTGCCGGGCAACTGCGGCCTGGGCCAGGTGCGTTACCCGACCGCCGGCAACGCCTACTCCGAAGAAGAGGCGCAGCCTTTCTACGTGAACGCGCCGTTTGGCCTGGTGCTGGTGCACAACGGCAACCTGACCAACGCCCACGCGCTCAAGCAGGAACTGTTTCAGGCCGATCACCGCCACATCAACACCGAGAGCGACTCCGAGGTGCTGCTCAACGTGCTGGCGCACGAGCTGGAAAAAGTCACGCGCGGCATCACCCTCAAGCCGGCCGACGTGTTTGCGGCGGTGCGCGGCGTGCACCAGCGCGTGCGCGGCTCCTATGCGGTGGTGGCGCTCATCGCCGGCCATGGCCTGGTGGCGTTTCGCGACCCCTACGGCATCCGCCCGCTCTGCGTGGGCCACAGCGACGCCGGCGTGATGGTGGCGAGCGAATCCGTCACCCTCGAAGGCAACGGTTTCGAGCTGGACCGCGATGTGATGCCCGGTGAGGCGCTGTTCGTGGACCTGGAGGGCAACATGCAGTTCCAGCAGTGCGCCGACAAGGTCAGCCACAACCCCTGCATTTTTGAGTTCGTCTACCTGGCCCGTCCCGACTCCGTGCTCGACGGCATCTCGGTCTACCAGGCGCGTCTGAACCTCGGCGAAACCCTGGCCAAACGCGTGGTCTCCACCGTGCCGCCGAACGAGATCGACGTGGTCATCCCGATCCCCGAATCGTCGCGACCCAGCGCGATGGAGCTGGCCCAGTTGCTCGGTCTGCCGTACCGCGAGGGTTTCGTGAAAAACCGCTACGTGGGCCGCACCTTCATCATGCCGGGGCAGGGCGTGCGCAAGAAGTCGGTGCGCCAGAAGCTCAACGTGATCGCCAGTGAATTCAAGGGCCGCAACGTGCTGCTGGTGGACGACTCCATCGTGCGCGGCACCACCAGCCGCGAAATCGTGCAGATGGCGCGCGACGCCGGGGCCCGCAAGGTCTACCTGGCCAGTGCCGCGCCACCGGTGCGTTACCCCAACGTCTATGGCATCGACATGCCCACGCCCGACGAACTCGTGGCGCACAACCGCACGGTCGAAGAGGTGCGCCTGAGCATTGGTTGCGATGCGCTGATCTACCAGGACGTGGACGCCATGAAGCTGGCCATTGGCTCGCTCAACCCCAAACTCGCCGGTTTCGATGCGTCCTGTTTTGACGGCGTGTACGTCACCGGAGACATCACGCTCGAAGACATCGCGCGCCTGAACGCCGGGCGCGACCAGACCGAAGAAGGCGAGGAAGACACCTCGCGCCTGGCGCTGCCCAACGCGCAGACCGCCTGATCCGTTATGTCATCGAACGCGAAATCCGCTGACGCCCTGCACCGCGAAACCCTGGCGGTGCGGCTGGCGACCGAGCGCAGCCAGTACGGCGAGAACTCCGAGGCCCTGTACCTGACCAGCGGCTATGTGCAGCCGTCCGCCGAAGACTCCGCACGCCGCTTTGCTGGTGAAGACGACGGTTACACCTACGGCCGCTCTGGCAACCCGACGGTCACCAGCTTCGAGATGCGCCTGGCCGCCATGGAAGGTGCCGAGGCCTGCATGGCCACCGCCTCGGGCATGGCCGCGGTCATGCTGATGTGCTTCAGCCTGCTCAAGGCGGGCGACCACGTCATCATTTCGCAGTCCATGTTCGGATCCACGCTCAAGCTGGTCGGCTCCGAGTTCGGCCGCTTCGGCGTGGAAACCTCGGTGGTGCCGCAAACCGATCTGGCCGCCTGGCGCGCGGCCATGCGGCCCAGTACCCGGCTGCTGTTCGCCGAAACGCCCACCAACCCGCTGGGCGAGGTGTGCGACATCCAGGCCCTGGCCGACCTTGCTCACGGCGCAGGCGCGCTGCTGGCCGTGGACAACTGCTTCGCTTCGCCCGCCCTTCAACGGCCGGTGGATTTCGGGGCTGACATCGTCATGCACTCCGGCACCAAATACCTGGACGGGCAGGGCCGCGTGATGGCGGGCGCCCTGTGCGCCAGCGCCGCCATGGTGCGCGACAAGTTCCTGCCGGTGCAGAAGAACTCCGGCATGGTGCTCTCGCCCTTCAACGCCTGGGTGGTGCTCAAGGGCCTGGAGACACTGGACCTTCGCATGAAAGCCCAGAGCGCGCAGACCTTGGCTTTGGCTCAGTGGCTGGAAGCGCATCCCGCGGTGGCCCGGGTGTACTACCCCGGCCTGGCCAGCCATCCCCAGCACGCATTGGCTATGCGCCAGATGAACGGAATCGGCGGCGCGGTGCTGTCCTTCGATGTGAAAGCCGCCAGCCCCGAGCAGGCGCGCCAGCGCGCCTTCCACGTGCTGGACCAGATGCAGGTGCTCTCGCTGTGCACGAACCTGGGCGATACCAAGACCCTGTGCACCCACCCCGCCAGCACCTCGCATGGCAAGCTGTCCGAGGCGCAGCGCCAGGCCGCCGGCATCGGCCAGGGACTGATCCGCGTGGCCGTCGGCCTCGAACACCTGGACGACATCCGCGCCGACCTGGACCGCGGTCTCTCCAGCCTCTGATTTTTGCGATCCCTCACATGACCGTCCGTACCCGCTTTGCTCCCTCGCCCACCGGCTTCATCCACCTGGGCAACATCCGCTCGGCCCTGTACCCCTGGGCCTTCGCCCGCGCCACCGGCGGCGTTTTCGTGCTGCGCATCGAAGACACCGACCTCGAACGTTCCTCGCAGGCCGCGGTGGACGTGATCATCGAAGGCATGAAGTGGCTGGGCCTGGACCACGACGAAGGGCCGTTCTACCAGATGCAGCGCATGGACCGCTACAAAACGGTGCTGGCCGAGATGGTGGCCGCGGGCCATGTCTATCCCTGCTACATGAGCATGGCCGAGCTCGATGCCTTGCGCGAGCGCCAGATGGCCAACAAGGAGAAGCCACGCTACGACGGCACCTGGCGCCCCGAGCCGGGCAAGGTGCTGCCTGCCATCCCCGAGGGCGTGAAGCCGGTGCTGCGCTTCAAGAACCCGCAAGGTGGCGTGGTGGCCTGGGACGACAAGGTCAAAGGGTTGATCGAGATCCGCAACGACGAACTCGACGACCTGGTGATCGCGCGGCCCGACGGCACGCCCACCTACAACTTCTGTGTGGTCGTGGACGACATCGACATGGCGATCACCCACGTGATCCGTGGCGACGACCACGTGAACAACACGCCGCGCCAGATCAACATCTTCCGCGCGCTCGGCAAGGAGCCGCCGGTCTATGCCCACCTGCCCACCGTGCTCAACGAGCAGGGCGAGAAGATGAGCAAGCGCAACGGCGCCAAGCCGGTCACGCAATACCGCGACGAAGGCTATCTGCCCGATGCGATGGTGAACTACCTCGCGCGCCTGGGCTGGAGCCATGGCGACGACGAAATCTTCAGCCGCGCGCAGTTCCTCGAATGGTTCAACCTGGACCACCTGGGCCGCAGCGCCGCCCAGTTCGACGAAGCCAAGCTGCGCTGGGTCAACGCCCAGCACCTGAAGGCCATGGACGATGCCGCGTTGGCGCCGCTGGTGGCCGAGCAACTGCTCAAGCGCGGCATCACCGCCGATGAGCGCCTGGCCGCCATCTGCGGTCTGTTCAAGGACCGCTGCGACACCACGGTGGCGCTGGCCGGCTGGGCCGCCGCGTTTTACGCCGACGTTGCGCCCAGCGCCGAAGAGCGTGCGCAACACGTCACGCCCGCCATTCAGCCCGCGCTGGCCACGCTGTCCGAGAAGCTCGCCGCCAGTGCCTGGAACAAGGCCAGTATCTCGGCGGCCATCAAGGAAACCATCACCGCCCATGGCATCAAGATGCCGCAACTGGCGATGCCGGTGCGCGTGCTGGTGATGGGCACGGCGCAGACGCCGTCGCTCGACGCGGTGCTCGAATTGCAAAATCAACAAACAGTTTTGACGCGGCTTCAAAATCGCTGAAAAATGTCCTATAATTTGAGGCTTGCTGATTCACACCAAGCGGTGACATGCGAAGCGTGAATCAACAAACACTGTGGGGGTATAGCTCAGCTGGGAGAGCGCTTGCATGGCATGCAAGAGGTCAGCGGTTCGATCCCGCTTACCTCCACCACAATTTGTGAAGCTTGTGTCGGTACTTGTTAAAGGCGCTGATACAATGCGAAGTTCGGTTAGTTCCAAGGTTTTGACCCTATCGTCTAGAGGCCTAGGACATCACCCTTTCACGGTGAGTACCGGGGTTCGAATCCCCGTAGGGTCGCCAAGTTTGTGGCACTTGGCCTGAAGCGAAAGCCTCAGGCAAAAGCTGCACCACTGCGGAGTGGTAGTTCAGTTGGTTAGAATACCGGCCTGTCACGCCGGGGGTCGCGGGTTCGAGCCCCGTCCACTCCGCCAGTCAGCACAAGGGTTAGCAGGTACGTATCTGCTAACCCTTTTTGTTTTTCTGGCTACCTCTTCACCAGCCGCTGCATCCAGTCCAGCAACGCAGTCGGCAGTGCGTCCGGCGTCGGCAGCAGCGCGTACTGGTGGGCACCAAACACGGTGGACAGGTAGCTGGTGGCCTGCCGGTCCACGGCCAGGCAAAACGGCGAGATGCCCTGCAGCTTCGCTTCGGTCACGGCCTGGCGGGTGTCTTCGATGCCGTAGCGGCCTTCATAGACGTCGCTGTCGTTCGGTTTGCCATCGGACAACAGCAGCAGCAGCCGGTGCGTGGCGCTTTCGCGCATGAGCGCGGCGCTGGCGTGGCGCAGGGCGGTGCCCGCCCGCGTGTACTGGTCGGGCTCCAGCGCCGCGATGCGCAGCGCCACGGCGGGGCTGTATGACTCCTCGAAGCGCTTGATGTCCCACACGCTTACCGCATTGGGCCCATTGCCCGAGAAGGCCTGCACCGCGAAGGGCTCGCCCATCGCCCCGAGGGCGATGCACACGAGCAGCAAGGCTTCGCGCTCGACGTCGATGACCCTGCGGCGGTTCGAGATCCAGCCATCGGTGGATCCGCTGACATCAATGAGTAGCAGGATCGCCATGTTCCGCCGGGACCGCTGTTGCGAGCAATACAGGTCCTGGGTCATCGGCCAACCGGCGCGCATGTTCGCCAGGCCTTCGACGCAGGCCTCCAGGTCGATGTCGTCGCCGTCTGTCTGGCGGCGCCGCAGCGTGCGCTGGGGGCGCAGTGCCGCGAAACGCTGGCGTATGGCGCCGAGCACCGGGCGATGCTCGGCCAGGGTGTCGTCCACCCACTGCTGCGTTCCGACCGGTGCTGCCAGCACCCGCACCGTGGCGCCGGGGTGGCGGTAGGCCTCGATCCGGCAATCCCACTCTGGGTAGCAGAACGCCTGGGGCGCGTCGGACGCGGCGGCCTTGGTGTGACGGGGATGTACCGTGGGCGGGTCGTCGGACAGCAATACCTCCGGGGCCTGGTCCGGCGTCCAGACCAGCCGCGCCTGGGCGAGATCGGAGACCAGGTCGGCGAACTCGTCGGCCGCCGCATGCTGGTCGCGGTCGGTTGGCCGCTGCATTCCGAACGGGTCCTCGGCCTGTTCGTGGGGTGCTTCGGGCGGGATCATCCAGGCGCCCTGCTCCGTGTCATCTTCCTGCTCGGCGCCTTCACGCACTTCGGGGCGACGCACCAGGCGCGCGCTGCGAGTCGTGCGTTCGGCGGTGTTGCCGATCGGGTCGCTGCCTTCAAGGCGTGGGTCCATGGCATCGCCCGGCTTGCGCAACGCGCCGGTCCAGCCGTCCAGGAACAGGGACGGGGCGCCCTGGCGTCCCGCTCTGGCCAAGTCCCGGACCATCTCGGCCGCAAGAAGATGTGCGATGCAGGCCGATTCTTCCGGCGATGTATCGATGGGCGCATGCTTATTCGGCCCATCGCAAGGCTGCGCGATCAAGCCGCGCACCCAGGCCTCCAGAGGGCGGCGCGCTGCGGGGAACTGTGCCAGCGGCGGACGGGCAGCCAGCGCTGCGCGGCGCCAGCTGTTCAAGGAGCTGGACATGCCGCGCAACAGGCGGGCCAGCGCCGCGTCGGCCGCAATGGCTTCCAGCAGCAGGTAGATGTCGAGAACCAGCGGCGAGTCACAGAGGTCCACGCACGCGGCGCTGCCCCGGCTCGCCCGCATGGCCTGTACCAGGGCCATGGTGCGAAAGCGGTCCATGGCCAGCGTGGTGTCGGTCAGGCCGGTTTCAGACGGCAACCAGATGCACTGGCCGTCGGTGGCCGGCAGCGCCATGCGCGCCTGCGGGAAACCGTTGCGCTGGAAGGTCTTGGCGAGCCAGGTGGGCCGTGCTGGCATTTGCGCCGTGCGCAAGCGGTAGGCCGTGCCGAACACCGCCTTGATCAGCAGGCCCAGGCGCGGCGCCACATCGGCCAGCAGGGTCATGGGCCGGGGCGGTGTCCTGGCCCGATGCCGTCGCCACATGGTCTGTGTGAAAACGGTCGCGTGGCGGGCCACGTCAGTGATCACGTCCTCGGCTTCGGCCATGGGGGCGTTCCTCGATCAGACGAAGGTGGCGTCGACCAGGTCGCGCATCGCTCCCACCAGCGCTTCGTCGTCCGACAGCGGCGACACCACGGCGCTGTGGCAAGCCTGCCGCGTGGGGACGCCACTGGCCACCAGCGCGGCCGCTGCGATCAACAAGCGGGTGCTCGGCACCTCCGCCAATCCGCGGTCGCGCAGTTGGCGCAAGCGCTGCCCGAGCGACACCAGCGCCACGGCCGTGGCATGGTCGGCACCGGCCTCGCTCTCGATGATGGCCGCCTCACGCGCAGCGGGAGGGAAGTCGAAGTCGAGCGCCACGAAGCGCTGCCGCGTGCTGGGCTTGAGGTCTTTGAGCATGCGCTGGTAGCCCGGGTTGTAGGAGATGACCAGCTGAAAGCCGGGTGCCGCCACCAGTGTCTCGCCGGTCTTGTCGATCGGCAGCATGCGGCGGTGGTCGGTCAAGGAATGCAGCACCACCGTGGTGTCTTGCCGGGCTTCGACCACTTCGTCGAGGTAGCAGATGGCGCCCTCGCGCACAGCGCGGGTCAGGGGCCCGTCCTGCCAGGCTGTGCCGTCGTTGCGGATCAGGAAGCGGCCGATCAGATCGCTCGCGCTCAGGTCGTCGTGGCAGGAGATCGTGACCAGGGGGCGCTTGAGCTTCCAGGCCATGTGTTCGACAAAACGCGTCTTGCCACACCCGGTGGGGCCCTTGAGCATCACGGCCAGCCGCAAGGCATGGCAGTGCTCGAAGATGGCCACCTCGGCGCCCGATGGCAGGTAATACGGCTCGCTGCCGGTCGATGGTTCTGACCGGTCCAGCGGGTCAACGGTGTGGAGCAGCGCGGCGGTCATGGCGGTACTCACGTGGTGGGCAAGACCGTCCCGGCGGTGGGAGCGCCTGTTGCCCTGGCCTCCTTGTCGAGGTCGAAGCGGGGTGCATGGCGGAAGAAGTCGTAGATGAACAGCCCCACGCCGGTCGCGAACAGCGAGCCGGTGGCGATCAGCATGACGAAGTGCACCTGTATCTTCAGCTGGGCGTCGAGATAGCCCATGCCCATGATGCGCTCCAGATAGACCTGCGCGATGCCGGCGGTGGCAAACGACAGCGTCATGCCGAACATGCCGCCGACCTGCATCCAGAACGCCCAGTAGCCGAGGCTGCTGCCTTGTTCGCTGCGCCCCGGCGTCATCGCTGGCAGCGCGTAGGTGATCATGGCCAGCACGATCATGGCGTAGGCGCCGTAGAAAGCGGCGTGCCCGTGCATGGCAGTGATCAGCGTGCCGTGGGTCCATTTGTTGACGTCAGGGAACGTGTGCGCCAGGCCCAGCAGGCCGGCCCCGAACAGGGTGAACACCGCGCTGCCGATGGTCCAGTGCAGGGCCAGCGTGTTGGGGTGCGACAGGCCCGCGCGGCGCATGGCCGAATACGCGAACATCGCCATGCCCACCAGCGCCGCGGGCTCCAGCGCGCTGAAGATGCCACCGATGGGCAACCAGTACGACGGCACGCCCACCCAGTAATAGTGGTGCGCCGTGCCCAGGATGCCAGCAATGAAGACCAGACCCACGATCACATACAGCCACTTCTCCATGACCTCCCGGTCGGCGCCGGACAAGCGGATCAACAGGTAGGCCAGGAAGCCGCCCTGGATCATCACCCACACGCCCTCCACCCAGAGGTGGATCGTCCACCAGCGGTAGTAGATGGAGACCGTGTAGTTCTCGTACTCCAGCAGCGCGGGCAGGTACAGCAGCGCGGCCAGGCCGAGGCCGAGCACAAGTACGCCCTCCGTGGTGGTGAAGCGCCTGGAGCGCCAGATCGTCATGCCGATGTTGTAGAGAAAGATCAGCATGCAGATCACGATCACGATCTTGTGCGGCAGGGGCTGCTCCAGCAGCTTGTTGCCGGTGCCGTAGCGAAACAGATAACCCACCACGGCGGTCACGCCCATCAGGGTCCACAGGATCAGCTGCACATAGGCGAGCCGGGTGCTGTAGAGCTCGGTGCGCGATTCGTCGGGCACCATCCAGTAGGTGGCGCCCATGAAGCCAGTGAGCACCCACACGATCAGCAGGTTGGTGTGGATCACCTTGGTCACATCGAAGGGCAGGATGTTGAGCAGCGGATCGGGCCCGAGGTATTTGGCGGCCGACAGCAGGCCAAACACCAGCTGCAACCCGAACAACACCATGGCCACGGCGAAATACCAGTAGGCAACCGATTGAGACCTGTAGCGCATGTCGAAACTCCTGCAGAGGGGCGGCGGTGGCCCGCTGCCGGTGTGGGCTTGGCGGCTTCGCAGCCCGTTACTTGAAGGTCGCCAGGTACGCCGCGAGGTGGGTGACCTGTTCGGGCGTCAGGTCCTTGCCGTAGGTGTTCGGCATGAACGAGACCCCGTTGGCCGAGTACATGGCGCCCGCGACCAGGTGTGCGCTGGGTTGGGTGATGGACTCGCGAAGGTAGCTCGCCAGGTCGGTGGCGGTGCCTTTGTAGCCGGGTGAGGCCAGGGTCTGCTGCGTGCGTGTGGCGATGCCCGCCAGCGAGGGGCCCGCCATGTCGGCGCCCGCCGTGAGGGAGTGGCAGGCGGTGCAGGCGGGGGCGGCGGTTCTGAACATCCGCTCGCCCAGGGCCACCGGGTCTTTGTCGGAGGTGGCTGCCGCTGAGGTCGATCCTGCGGGCGTCGAAGCCGCCGCCACGGCGGGGACAGTCGCGTTCCCTCCTGTGGCGCCCAGGCCGGTGACCATGATCGGCCGCGGTGGCCAGCCCTGGTTGTCCACCTGGCTCACCCAGTCGAGAAACGCGATCAGGCCGTCAATCTCGGCATCGCTCAGGTTCTGCTGGGGCATGAGCCGCCGGTGGCGCTGCTCGTCGTAGAACTTCGACGGGTCTTTCAGGAAGGCCCGCAGGTAGGGCGCGCCGCGCTGCTGTGCGATCTTGGTCAGGTCGGGCGCGTAATACGCACCTTCACCAAAGATGGTGTGGCAGTTGATGCAGTTGTTCTTGTGCCAGGTGTTCTTGCCCAGCGTGACCGCGGGCGTGATGTTCTGCGCGTTCGTCAGCTTCGGGAACTGGCGGTGGCTGTCGATGGTGAGGCCGAGAAAGATCAGCGTGGCGAGCAGCGTGGAGCCGATCGCGAAATACCGTGCCTGGCGCTTGTTCATGTGTCTGCACCCGCGTCAGACGCTGATGCCCGTCCAGTGAATGACGCTGATGGCGGCGGCGTACGCGATGCCGGTGGCCATCAAACCGAGCACGATATGGCTGAACACCTGGAGACTTCGGTACGCGGTCATGGGAGGCACCTCGGCAGTTGCGCCTGCGTTCTCTCAGGGGCGAGAGAGGCAGGCGGACGGTGCATGGTGACCAGTCCGATTCTTGCGGTCCGTACGGCAACGCACACATGGAGCGCTGGCCGCTTTTCATGGCCCGCTGCGTGCGATGAGCAGGCAACGGGGTGGGACCGCTACCCGAACTTGAACAGAATGCCGTGGCCGCCGCGTGGGTATTCCCAGTCCACGTTCAGGTGTTCGCTGCAGATGACGCGGCAGCTGCCGCACTCCAGGCAGCCGTCGGTGATCAGGGTCACCGCGCCGTTGCCTTCGGTCTTGTAGCAGGAGGCCGGGCAGACGAAGGTGCAGCTCTTGACGACGCAGTCGTTGGTGCAGACGCTGGCGTCCTTGATCCGGATGTGCGGCCGTCCGGCGTCGACGCGGTAGCGGTTCTGGAAGAGCTTTTCTTCCACATTGACGGTGATGGCGTTCATCGGATGGCCTTCCAGAGTTTGTACGCGTCGCCCACCAGTCCGGTGAGTTTGCGGGTCTTGCGAAAGTGGGCAAAGATTTCGCGCTCTTTGGTTTTCTTGTCCACGCCGTCCACGGTGATCATGGTGCGCGCGGCCTGCGCCACCATGTCGGGGTAGCTGGTGAAGAATTGCGGGTTCTTGTGCAGCACGGCCGGCATGTCGCGGTACTTGTGCAGGTCCTTCATCACGAAGCTGGCGTCGAGCGCGGTCTTGTAGCTCTTGAGCGCCTTGCTGTCGAAACCCCGGTTCGCGGCCTTGGCGGCGATCACCGCTTCGCCCGCGAGGCGCCCGGTGGTCATGGCGAGGTTGGAGCCTTCGCGGTGCACCGCGTTGACGAAGCCACCCGAGTCGCCCACGATCATCCAGCCGTTGCCGTAGACCTGCGGAATGGCATGGAAGCCGCCTTCCGGGATCAGGTGGGCGCAGTACTCCTTCATCTCGCCGCCCTCGATCAGCGGGGCGATGGCGGGGTGGCGCTTCATCTGTTCGAGCAGCACGTAGGGGCTGGTGCGGTTCGGGTTGTTCTTGAAGTCGCCCAGCATGCAGCCCACGCCGATGGTCAGCGACTCCTTGTTGGTGTAGAGGAAGCCGGTGCCCATCATGCCGTCGGTGATGCGGCCGATCATCTCGATGACGACGCCCGATTCTTCGCCGATGTTGAAGCGCTGGCGGATGGTCTCTTCGGGCATGAAGAGGATTTCCTTCACGGCCAGCGCCACGTCGCCGGCCTGGATGTCGCCGTGGAACCCGGCCTTGCGCGCCAGCGTGGAGTTCACGCCGTCGGCCAGCACCACCACGTCGGCGTAGATGTCGCCCTGTTCGCGGTCGCACTGCACGCCCACCACCTGGTCGCCGTCCATGATGAGGTGGTTCACCGTGGTCTCGCAGATCAGCAGCGCGCCGGCCTCGCGCACCTTGGAGCTGAACCACTTGTCGAACTGCGCGCGGATGATGGTGTAGCGGTTGTACGGCGGCTTGTTGTGGTCCTCGCTGCGGATGTGCGTGCCGACGAAGGAGCTCTCGTCGAGCAGCCACATGCGTTGTTCGATGATGTGGCGCTCCAGCGGCGCGTCTTCGCGGAAATCGGGAATGATCTCTTCGAGCGCCTTGGCGTACAGGATCGCACCCTGCACGTTCTTGCTGCCCGGGTATTCGCCGCGCTCGATCTGCAGCACCTTGAGGCCGGCCTTGGCCATGGTGTAGGCGCAGGCGTTGCCCGAGGGCCCCGCGCCCACGACGATGGCATCGAATTGAGAGGGTTTTTTCATCGCGTTCTCCTGTGAGCGGGTCAGGCCACCTGCCGGCTGCGCAGCGCCAGATGGGCGGAAAAGGCCTGGGTCAGCGCGGGCAGCACCTGCATCGCGTTGCCCACGATGCCGTAGTGCGCGAACTCGAAGATGGGCGCATTGGCGTCGGTGTTGATCGCCACGATCACGTCCGACGCGTCCATGCCGACCCGGTGCTGCACCGAGCCCGAGATGCCCGCGGCGATGTAGAGCTTGGGCCGCACGGTCTTGCCGGTCTGGCCGACCTGGCGCTCCGCCTCCACCCAGCCGGCCTGCACGCAGGGCCGGGTGGCGCCCACTTCGCCGCCGAGCACGCGCGCCAGCTCGAACAGCAGCTTGAAGTTCTCGGGGTTCTTCATGCCCTTGCCGCCGCTGACGATCACGTCGGCGTAGGGCAGGTTGATCTGGTGGCTGTTGGCGTCGGCGATGAAGTCGAGCAGCTTGGTGACGATCTGCGTCTCCACCATGCCCAGCGTCTCCTGCACCGTCTCGCCGCCGCGGCCGGGCTCGGCCTTGGGCATGAGCATCACGCGCGGGCGCACCGTGGCCATCTGCGGGCGGTAGGCCAGGGTCATGATGGTGCAGTAGAGCGAGCCACCAAAGGTGGGCCGCGTGGCCGCCAGGGCGCGGGTGGCCGGGTCGATGTTGAGCTCGGTGCAGTCGGCCGTCAGGCCGGTGAGCAGCGTGGTGGCCACCGAGCCTGCGAGGTCGCGGCCCATCGAGGTGGCGCCCAGCAGCAGGATCTCGGGCTGGTACTTGTTGACCAGATCGGTCAGGCCCTTGGTGAAGGGCTCGTTGCGGTAGCCCTTGAGCACCGGGTCCTTCATGATGTAGGCGGTGTCGGCGCCGAAGGTGAAGGCCTCGGCGGCGAACTTCTCCAGCTGCTCGTCGGGGCCGCCGAGCAGCACGGCGCCCACCGCGCTGCCCAGCTTGTCGGCCAGCTTGCGCGCTTCGCCCAGCAGTTCCCACGACACGCTGTGCACATGGCCCCGGTCGTGTTCGATGAAGACCCAGACGCCCTTGTAGGCCTTGAGTTCGTCCGACAGCTCCAGGTTGCGGCCTCGGCCGGCGGGGCGTTTGGCGGGTGCGGCGGGTTCGGTCATGACAGCTCCTTCATCAACAGGTCGGATTCCAGGGTTGGATGGCGGGTGAACACCTTCTGCAGCAGGTTGAGCGACATGTCGCGCAGGGTGGTCGTTTCCATGTCGAGCATGTCGGCCTTTTCGCTGCGCGGCGTCGGCCCGAAGACCTTGCTCACCACCGTGGGCGAACCCTTGAGGCCGATCTTTCCGATGTCTTCGATGCCGGCCTGCTCCTTGTTCCACTTGCGCACCGGGTAGCCGGCGGCGTGGATCATGGCGGGCAGGTTGGCGAAGCGCATCTCGTTGGTGTTCTCCAGCATCGTGATCAGGCAGGGCAGTGCGGTCTTGAGCACCTGCACGCCGCCCTCGGCGCGCCGCTCCACCGTGATGGTGCGGGCCTCCAGGTCGGTCTCGACGATGCGCGAGACGTAGGTCAGCAGCTGCAGGCCCATGCGCTTGGCGATGCCCGGCCCCACCTGCGCGGTGTCGCCGTCGATGGTCTGTTTGCCGGTGAAGACGATGTCCACCGCCTGCTCGCTGGCGATCTGCCGGATGCCGGCGGCCAGCGCGTAGGACGTGGCCAGCGTGTCGGCACCGGCGAAGGCGCGGTCGGTCACCAGCACCGCGTCGTCGGCGCCGAAGCTGATGCACTTGCGCAGCGCCTCTTCGGCCTGCGGCGGGCCCATGCAGAGCATGGTCACCTTGCCACCGAACTTGTCCTTCAGGCGCAGCGCTTCCTCCAGCGAAAACAGGTCGTAGGGGTTGACGATGGCCGGCACCCCCTGGCGCATGATGGTGTTGGTGACCGGGTGGACGCGGATCTGCGCCGAGTCGGGTACCTGCTTGATACAGACGACGATGTGCATGTCCATGCTCCTTTCAGGCGGTGGCGCGTTGTGGAAGCGAGGCTTTGAGGTTGTCGACCGACACGTGCTGCCGGCCGCCCACGTCCTGGAACACCTTGAACACCTTTTCCTGGGCCGGGGTGGAGCTGACGAAGTCCGCGTAGGCCTTCATCAGCTGCTCGCGGTAGCTGGTGAACAGCAGCACCTCGTTGCTCTGGTCCTGCAGGTTCTGCTGCCGGATGTACTGGAAGAAGCGCTTGAGGATGTGCAGCCGGCTGACGTTGACCACCGCCTGATCGAACGGCACGCCGAAGTACTGCAGGAAGTCCTCGGCGGACGACAGGGCCTTGAGTTGTTGAATGAAGTTTTCCATCGGGTCTCTCATTCCATGGTGGCGGGTTGACGAAGCGGGTGCGAGAAGCTGGGCTCGGCGCAGTGGTCGTCGCAGACGCCGCAGCTGGCGTCCGCGCTGGCGAAGGCGGGCGACGACGCGGCCTGCTGGCGTTCGAGCTGGGCCACGCGGTCGAGCAGGCAGGCGATGGCCTTGCCCACCGGGTCGGGGATCAGGTGGTGGTCAAGGTCGAAGCCGTGCGTGGTGCGCCGTCCCGGCGCCACCACCCGGCCCGGAATGCCGACCACGGTGGCGCCGTCCGGCACGGCCTCGATGACGACCGAGTTGGCTGCGACGCGCGCGCCGTCGCCCACGCGGATCGGCCCGAGGATCTTGGCGCCGGCGCCCACTACCACCGCATGGCCCAGGGTGGGGTGGCGCTTGCCGGGGTTCCAGCTGGTGCCGCCCAGCGTGACGCCGTGGTAGAGCGTCACGTCGTCGCCGATCTCGGCGGTCTCGCCGATCACGACGCCGGTGCCGTGGTCGATGAAGAAGCGCGCGCCGATGCTCGCGCCCGGGTGGATGTCCACCTGGGTGAACCAGCGCGCGGCGAACGACAGCCAGCGCGGCAGGTAGCGCCAGCCGCGCGCCCACAGCGCGTGGGCCAGGCGGTGCAGCGCGATCGCCTGCACGCCCGGGTAGATGGTCCAGACCTCCAGCAGGCTGCGCGCGGCCGGGTCGCGGGCGAGCACGCAGCGCGCGTCCTCGCGCAGCAGCGACCACCACGAGGCCCGGGGCGTGCCCCGGGTGGGCGCGTTGGTGGTGGTGTTCAGCGCGGCCTTCATGCCAGCCCCATGGCCGTTGTGTGGGCCGTCTGCGGTGCCGCGCCGTGGGCTTCCCGCAGGAAGCCGCGCAGCTCGTCGGGCGTGGCTTCCTGTTTCACGCGCATGGCGTGGTCGCGGATGCGCGCGAGCACGCGCCCGGTGAGCGCTTCGTCGTCCATGGCCACGCCCAGGGCGCCATAGGCCTGGCGCACGGCCTGCGAGCCCGAGTGTTTGCCCAGCACGGTGCGGCGCTGGCGGCCGAGTTCGCCCGGGTCGAAGCCCTCGTAGGTGGACGGGTGCTTGAGCAGCCCGTCGATGTGGATGCCCGACTCGTGCGTGAACACGGCCTCGCCCACTATGCTCTTGTTGAACGCGACCTGGCGGCCCGAGGCGCGCGCCACCAGGTGCGAGATCGGCACCAGGGCCTGCGTGTCCACACCGGTGTCGCCGTGGTGCAGGTGGCGCACGCCCATCACGATCTCTTCCAGCGCGGCGTTGCCGGCGCGCTCACCCAGCCCGTTGACGGTGGTGTTGGCGTGGGTGGCGCCGGCGCGCAGCGCGGCCAGGGTGTTGGCCGTGGCCAGGCCCAGGTCGTCGTGGGCGTGGATCTCGATGTCGATGTGCAGCGCGTCGCGCAGCCGGGCGATGGCGTCGAAAGTGCTGAACGGGTCGAGCACGCCCAGGGTGTCGGCAAACCGCAGGCGGTTCGCGCCACAGGCCTGGGCGCGCTGCGCCACCTCGATCAGGAAGCCGATGTCGGCGCGCGAGGCGTCTTCGGCGCCGAGCGAAACCTGGCGCCCGCTCGCCGCGGCCTTCTCGATCACGCGCGTGACCTGCGCCAGCACCCACTCGCGCGACTGCTTGAGCTTGTGCCGCAGGTGGATGTCGGACACGGGGATGGAGAGGTGCACGATGTGGGCGTCGCAGCGCAGCGCGCTGGCCAGGTCCGCGTCGGTCAGGCGGCCCCAGACCATCAGCGCCGCGGGCAGACGCAGGGCGGCAATGCTGTTGATGCAGGCGATCTCGTCGTCGCCCATGGCCGGGATGCCGATCTCCATTTCCGGCACCCCCGCGTCCGACAGCGCGCTGGCGATGGCGCACTTCTCGTGCTCCGTGAACGCCACCCCGGCGGTTTGTTCACCGTCGCGCAGCGTGGTGTCGTTGATGATGAGGTTGCGGGGCATGTGGCGGCTTCCTTTGCCTACCTCATCGCAAGGTGCATGCCACCCGTTTTTCCCTCTCAAACCACCTTCTGAAGCGCCTGGCCGGGCCGGTTTGTCGGGTCTGGTCAGCGGGAGGCATTGGCTGGCCTCTGGCCCATGTCGGAAATGTGTTGTTTCGGACAGGGCTCGGTGCTTCTCGTGTTTGGCACCGCGCGGCTGCGGCAGGAAGGAACCCCCGTCAGTGCTCGCGCGCATGGTTGCGCGTGTGGCGCGGGAATTCGACCACGAGGTCGGTGTCTCGCAGCTTCACGCAGCAGGCCAGGCGCGATTGCGCGTCCAGGCCCCAGGCGTGGTCGAGCTGGTCGTCTTCTTCGTCGTCGGGCGCGGCCAGCGAGGCGCCGCCTTCGCGGATGTGCACGTGGCAGGTCGCGCAGGCCGCCACCATCTCGCAGGCGTGCTCGATCGCCACGCCGTGGGTCAACAGGCTCTCGCACAACGAGGCACCGCGCCGGACGTCGAGCTCGCGGCCCTCGGGGCAGAGGTCGGGGTGGGGCAGGATGCGAACCTTGGGCATGTCGGTCTTTCAATGCGTCAATGCGTTCATACGACCCGCCCCGCCGCTAGGCCAGGCTGTCCATGGTGCGCCCGGCCAGCGCGTGCTGGATGGACGCGTTCATGCGGCGCGCGGCGAAGGCGTCGGTGGCGGCCGACAGGGCGTTGGTGGCCTCGCGCAGCTCGGTCACCGGGGCCTCGGTTTCGAGCCGATCGGCCACCGCGAACAGGGCCTGGCGGATCGTGCCCATTTCGGTTTCGCTCAGCAGTGCGCCGTCTTCCTGCAGCGCGGTTTCGGTGGCGTCGAGCAGGCGGCGGGCGTCCACCTGGGCTTCGCGCAGGGCGCGCAGCTGCATATCGGCCGCCGAGGCGCCGATGGCGTCTTGCAGCATGGCGGCGATCTGGGTGTCGCCCAGGCCGTAGGTGGGTTTGACTTCGATGTGCGCCTCGATGCCCGTGCCCTGTTCGCGCGCCGTCACCGACAGCAGGCCGTCGGCGTCGATCTGGAAGCTCACGCGGACGTGCACCGCGCCCGCCACCGCCGGGGGAATGCCGCGCAGCTCGAAGCGCGCGAGCGAGCGGCAGTCGGCCACGGCCTCGCGTTCGCCCTGCACCACGTGCAGCGTCATCGCGGTCTGGCCGTCCTTGAAGGTGGTGAACTCCTGCGCGCGCGCCGTGGGCAGGGTGGAATTGCGCGGGATGATCTTCTCGACCAGGCCGCCCATGGTTTCGATGCCGAGCGAGAGCGGGCACACGTCGAGCAGCAGCCAGCCGTCGCCACTGCCGTTGCCGGCCAGCACGTCGGCCTGCATGGCCGCGCCCAGCGCCACCACCTGGTCGGGGTCGATGTCGGCCAGCGGCTCGACGCCGAAGTGGTCCTTGACCGCGCTGCGCGCGATCGGCATGCGGGTCGAGCCGCCCACCAGCACCACGCCGGTGATGTCGGCGGTGGAGAGGCGCGCGTCGCGCAGGGCGCGCCTGGTGGCCGACAGGGTGCGTGCGATCAGCGGTGCGCCGAGCCGAGCGAACTCGGCGCGGCTCAGGATGGCTTGCAGCGCGTCGCCTTCGGTGCGGCTCAGCGCCAGCGAGGTCGATTCGTGGGACGACAGCGCTTCCTTGGCCGCGCGCGCCGCCGTCAGCAGCGCGCGCTGGGCCACGGGCGAAAGGGCCGCTACACCGGCGATGCCGTGGCGGGCGCAGAACCACTCGGCGATGGCGCGGTCGAAGTCGTCGCCGCCGAGCGCCGAGTCGCCGCCGGTGGACAGCACCTCGAAGATGCCGCGCGTGAGGCGCAGCACCGACACGTCGAAAGTGCCACCGCCCAGGTCGTAGACCACGAAGGTGCCTTCGGCCGCCTTGTCCAGGCCGTAGGCGATGGCCGCCGCGGTGGGCTCGTTGAGCAGGCGCAGCACGGTCAGGCCGGCCAGGCGCGCGGCGTCCTTGGTGGCCTGCCGCTGGGCGTCGTCGAAGTAGGCCGGCACCGTGATCACCACGCCCGCCAGCGGCCCGCCGAGCGAGGCTTCGGCGCGCACACGCAGGGCGCTCAGGATGTCGGCCGAAACCTGCACCGGCGAGCGCTCGCCCGCCGCGGTCTGGATGCCCACCATGCCCGCGCCGTCGGTGAAGCGGTAGGGCAGGCCGGTGGCGTCGCGCAGGTCCGCCAGGTGGCGGCCCATGAAGCGCTTGACCGAGACGATGGTGTTCTGCGGATCCTCGGCCTGGCTGGCCTGGGCCTCGTGCCCGACCACGATGCCGCCTTCGGGCAGGTAGCGCACCACCGAAGGCAGCAGGTTGCGGCCCGCCTCGTCGGGCAGCGCCCGCGTGACCGCGCTCTGCACCGTGGCGACCAGCGAGTTGGTGGTGCCCAGGTCGATGCCCGCGGCCAGCCGGTGCTGGTGGGGAGCAACAGCCCGGCCAGGTTCAGCGATCTGCAGCAGTGCCATGTGTCATTCCTACACCGCGAAGCTCTCGCCGCAGCCGCAATTGGCTTTGGCATTGGGGTTGTTGAACTTGAAGCCCTCGTTCAGGCCCTCGCGCACGAAGTCGAGTTCGGTGCCGTCCAGCATGGCCAGGCTCTTGGCGTCCACGATGACTTTGGTGCCGTGGTTGTCGAAGCAGTGGTCGTCCGGGTTGACGGTGTCGACGAATTCGAGCGCGTAGGCAAAGCCCGAGCAGCCGCTGGTCTTGACCGCCAGGCGCAGACCGATGCCGCTGCCGCGCTTGGCCAGCGACTTTTCAACGTGCCGCGCGGCGGCGGGGGTCAGTGAGACGTGCATGGCATTTCCTTTCAGCTGTCTGTGGCGGGCGGGCCCCTCACCCCAACCCTCTCCCCAGAGGGGCGAGGGGGCAAAACCCGAGAGGTGACTGGAGTGGGGGAAGACGCGAAGCGGCGCAGGGGGGCATTTCATACCGAAAACGAGCTGCCGCAGCCGCAGGTGGTCTGCGCGTTCGGGTTGTGGATCACGAAGCGCGAGCCTTCCAGGCCGTCCTCGAAATCGACCCGCGCGCCCAGCAGGTACTGCTGGCTCATCGCGTCCACCACCAGCGAGACGCCCCCGGTCGAGACCACGGTGTCGTCTTCGGCGATCTGGTCGTCGAACACGAAGCCGTACGAGAAACCCGAGCAGCCGCCGCCGGTGACGTACAGGCGCAGCTTCAGGTCGGGGTTGCCTTCCTCCTGGATCAGCTCGGCCACCTTGGCGGCCGCCTGCGGCGTGAAGTCGAGCAGGGCGGGGATGGGCGCCGCTTCGGCGACGACGGCTTCGGACACAGCGGACATGGCATTTCTCCTCAGGAGTGTTTCGGCCTCAATGGCCGCGGGGTTCGCAGGCGTCCTTTTCGACCGTCGTCGGCTCCGACGTCGGTCCGCCGTGGCGCGAGCGGTAATCGGCCACGGCCGCCTTGATGGCGTCTTCGGCCAGGATGGAGCAGTGGATCTTCACGGGCGGCAGCGCCAGCTCTTCGGCAATGGCCGAGTTCTTGATCGCCAGCGCCTCGTCCAGCGTGCGGCCACGCACCCACTCGGTCACCAGCGAGCTCGACGCGATCGCCGAGCCGCAGCCGTAGGTCTTGAACTTCGCGTCCTCGATCACGCCCTGGGCGTTCACGCGGATCTGCAGCTTCATCACGTCGCCGCAGGCGGGCGCGCCCACCATGCCGGTGCCCACGCTGTCGTCGTTCGCATCGAACGCGCCGACATTGCGCGGGTTCTCGTAGTGGTCAACGACTTGTTCGCTGTAGGCCATGGTGTTGCTCCTGGTGGGTGTGTGACAAATCGAATGGGGACCAGATCAGTGTTCAGACCACTGGATCGTGCTGAGGTCGATACCGGCCTGCACCATGTCCCACAGCGGGCTCATGCCGCGCAGCCGCGTCACCACCTCGCTGACCTGCGCGATGGTCGAGTCGATCTCTTCGGCGGTGGTGAAGCGGCCGATGGAGAAGCGCACCGAGCTGTGCGCCAGCTCATCCGTGCGGCCCATGGCGCGCAACACGTAGCTGGGCTCCAGGCTGGCCGAGGTGCAGGCCGAGCCCGACGACACCGCCACGCCCTTGATGCCCATCAGCAGCGACTCGCCTTCCACGTAGTTGAAGCTGGCGTTGAGGTACCCGCAGGCGCGGTGCACCGGGTCGCCGTTCAGTTCCACGCACTCCAGCTGGCTGATGCCGGCCCACAGCCGCTCGCGCAGCGCGGTGATGCGGGCGTTGTCGCTCGCCATCTGTTCGCGCGCCAGCCAGAAGGCCTCGCCCATGCCCACGATCTGGTGCGTGGGCAGGGTGCCCGAGCGCATGCCGCGCTCGTGGCCGCCGCCGTGCATCTGCGCCTCGATGCGCACGCGCGGCTTGCGGCGCACGTACAGCGCGCCGATGCCCTTGGGTCCGTAGATCTTGTGGGCCGAGAGTGAAAGCAGATCAACCGGCAGCACGTCCAGATCGATCACCACCTTGCCAGCCGCCTGCGCCGCGTCCACGTGCAGCAGCACGCCCTTTTCGCGGCAGATCGCGCCGATGGCCGCGATGTCCTGGACCACGCCGGTTTCGTTGTTCACGAACATGACCGAGGCGAGCACCGTATCGGGGCGCAGCGATGCCTTGAACTGGTCCAGATCGAGCAGGCCACTCGGCAGCACCGGCAGCACCGTCACCTCGAAGCCTTCGCGCTCCAGCTCGCGCATGCTGTCGAGCACAGCCTTGTGCTCGGTGGCCACCGTCACCAGGTGTTTGCCCTTGGCCTTGTGGAAGTGGGCCGCCCCTTTGATCGCCAGGTTGTTCGACTCGGTGGCGCCGCTGGTCCAGACGATCTCGCGCGGGTCGGCGTTGATCAGCGAGCAGACCTGTTCGCGCGCCAGCTCCACCGCCTCTTCGGCCACCCAGCCGTAGGCGTGGGAGCGGCTGGCGGGGTTGCCGAACTGCTCCGTCAGGTAGGGCCACATCTTGCTGGCCACGCGGCGGTCCACCGGGGTGGTGGCGGCGTAGTCCAGATAGATGGGCGACTCGCTGCGGGCAGGTGCTTGTGGGCGGCTGGGGTCCGGCATGGCAGGCTCCTGGCATTGATGGGTTGCAGCCCCTTTTGCAACGTCTGTGCCATGCGCTTCGGACCGCCCGAAAGGCGGTTTTGGCGGGTTTTGTGTGGGCTTTGTGCCGGGAGAACGCCGTTCGTCGCCGCGAGCCTTGTCGGGTTTGTTGCAAAGCCTGCGACGCATGTCGTCGGCACGTTTTTTGCAATGCAGCAAACCCAAGGTCGTCACTTTGCGGTGGAGTCCCACTGCTGGTGCAACCCACGAGCGACCCGGAGATGGGAGCCCCATCGTGAACACATCACCTGTCATGGTCCGGCGCGAGCTGGACGCGGTCTACGAAGTCAGCAAAACGCTGGCCACCTCGCTGGATGTCCACAAGACCTTCCGCGAGGCCCTCAACTACCTGACCCACGCCTTCGACTGGCGCCGAGCCTTCGTGGTGGTCGCCGAGGGCGACAACCGGCTCACCGGCCTGTGCGCCATCGGCCTGACCCAGGCCGAGCAGCAGCGCCTGGGCTTCGAGGCGGGCGAAGGCATTGTCGGCCGCGTGTTCGCCAGCGGCGTGCCCGCCACCGTGCCCGACGTGCGCGCCGAGCCCCTGTTCCTCAACCGCACCGGCGGCGCCGACCAGAGCCCGGGCATCCCCGTCGCCATGCTCGCTACCCCGATACGGGCCGACCACCGCACCCTGGGCGTGCTCGTCATCGACTGCCTCAACCCCGAGGAACGCCGCGTGTTCGCCGACGACCTGCGCCTGCTGCGCATGGTCGCCACGCTCATGGGCCAGTCGCTGCTGCTGCACCGCAGCGTCACCGCCGCCGCCGAAACCCTGCAGGACGAGACCCGCCGCATGCACAAGGCCCTGGGCGGCCAGCGCGCCAAGATCGAACAGGTCGTCGGCGTCTCCAAGCCCATGCTCAATGTCTTCGAGCAGGTTCACCAGGTGGCGCCCTCGCGCACCACCGTGTTGCTGCGCGGCGAAAGCGGCACCGGCAAGGAAGTGATGGCCCGCGCCATCCACAGCCTCTCGCCGCGCGCCAAGGAGCCCTTCGTCGGCGTCAACTGCGCGGCGCTCACCGAATCGCTGCTGGAGAGCGAACTCTTCGGCCACGAAAAGGGCGCCTTCACCGGCGCGCAGGGCCAGCGCAAGGGCCGCTTTGAAATGGCCCACGGCGGCACGCTCTTCCTCGACGAAATCGGCGACATCTCCGCCGCCTTCCAGGCCAAGCTGTTGCGCGTGCTGCAGGAACGTAGCTTCGAGCGCGTGGGCGGCGGTGCGCCGGTGAAGGTGGACGTGCGCCTCATCCTCGCCACCAACCGCAACCTCGAACGCATGGTGCAGGCCGGCGAGTTCCGCGCCGACCTCTACTACCGCATCAACGTCGTCAGCATCCAGCTGCCGCCGCTGCGCGAGCGCCGCGAAGACATCCCCGCCATGGCGCAGCACTTCCTGGACCGCTTCAACCGCGAAAACGACAAGGCCACCAAATTCAGCCCCGAGGCCATGCGCGTGCTCGCCAGCTGTTACTGGCCCGGCAACGTGCGCGAGCTGGAAAACTGCGTCGAACGCACCGCCACCATGGCGGCCAACGACTTCATCACCGACCTGGCGTTTCCCTGCCGCGAGAACCGCTGCCTCACGCAGGTGCTGCACCACATCGAACGCGAAGACGCCGTGCGCCCCAGCCGCCTGGCCGAAATCCCGATCACCGAAATCCCGGGTAACCCGCCACCGCGCCAGCCGGCGTTCAACGGCGCCAGCGCGGTCCCCCACGGCTTCGACCCCGGCGACAGCCGCCCGGCCGACCTGGAAGCGCTGGACAGCGGCTTTGACGCGCCCCTGTCCCCCTCAGCCGGCAGCAGCGCCAGCGCGCCACGCGCCGACGACAAACCCGAAGGCGAACGCGAGCGCCTGGTCTGGGCCATGGAGCGCTGCGGCTGGGTCCAAGCCAAAGCCGCCCGCCTGCTCAAGATCACGCCGCGGCAGATGGGGTATGCGCTGCAGAAGCATGGGATCGAGGTGAGGAAGTTCTGATCTGAGGGCGCTGCCTCAGTTGCCCAGGACCACGCTGACGATGAGGCCCGTGGTGGCCACGACCAGTACGAAGTCGGGCCCCACCTGCACCCAGTGCTGGTGCCCAGCCGGCCGCGGCAGGCGGTAACGCCAGTATTCCGTCACGACGTAATGCCGACCGCGAAACTCACCCGGCAGCCGCTTTCCGCGGCCGAACGCGTGGCCGCGGGCGTTGTAGTGGCGGGGGTGGTCCTTGTCGAACTTGGGCGGCTTGCCCTTCCCGTGGCCGCGTTGCGCAGATGGCGGCCAGTCCTTGTGGTCCTTCGCCATGGCGGGCAGCGCGAAGGCACCGACACCGGTTGCGAACAGGGCCTGAAAGAGGAGTCGTCGTTGCATGGTTTTTTCCTTTCGAAGTCGAAGCCGCATGGTGGGCCAGCTTCGTTGTTGAGTTGTCAGCATCAATGCAAGTGTTCGCAAAGCGCGGTTACAAATTCAGGACGCCACCCCGAACTCCGCCTTGATCGGCGCCGAACTCAGGCGCCAGATCAGCCAGCCCGACACCGCCGAAAAGCCCACCGCCATTGCAATTGAGACGACCCACAGCGTTGAGGCCATGCCCTCGAACTGCGCGCGGAATTCCGGCGGTACTTCAGGCATGGCCGTCATGGAAGAGAAAACCGATTGCTGGAAGAAGAGGCCAGCGATGTTCCACACGATGCTCAGCCCCATCAGGGCAATGACCATCAGCCGCGCCCATTCCTTGCGCCGCAACAGGCCGATGCCAGACACCAGCAACACGACGGTCATCAGCCAGAACGCCGCAAGCACTGCGCGAATGTGTTCAAACATGAAAGTGGCGAACGGCGGCATGTGCTCTGTACCTGGCCCGGACGGCAGCGCTATCTGATCCAGAGGCATCACGGTCCAGACAAGAATGTTCTGCAGTGTCGTGATGACACCGCCCAGCACCGCCGGGACGATCACGAACCAGGCGAGTGTGGTGACGAAAGTGGACAGCCGGGCTGGCGAGGTTGGGGTGGGTGATGACATGGGTTCCTTCTTGTGGTTCAGGCTTGTTCTGATGTGCGCATCGTAGCCATTGCGGGACATCGCCAAGAGCGGCGAAGTGGTCACCATCGTCTCGGGTGACAAGGCCCACCTGATCGCCATGCACCCGTGTCGCGGGATCGAGGTTCTGTCGGTGGGCGACTTTTTGCTGCGGGCGTGACGCTGTGCGGTGCGGTGCTGTGCGGTGAATGTCCGGCCAATTCGCCGCACCGAACGCGGTGAATGTGGAGCGCAATCGCCGCATGAGCTGCGGTGTTTTGGGTGGCGGCAGCTTTTCAGAAGGTTATTGTTTGTCCAGAAAAATAGACAAAACTATATGAATTGCCTAAAATTCTGAACAAATGAACGCCTCCGACCACTCCGCTGTCCTGGAACGCCACCTGCTCCTGCAGCTGGGCGACCGCCTCAAGCGCCTGCGCAAGGCGCAGGGCCTGGGCACGGTCGCCATGGCCCAGCGCGCCGGTATCTCGCGCACCACGCTCAGCGCCGTCGAAGCCGGCGACCCCGGCCCCTCCATCGGCACCTACCTGCGGGTCATGTCCCTCCTCGGGGTGGCTGGCGAACTGGCCTTGCTGGCCGGCGACACCCTGCAACCGCCGCCGCCCGACACAGCCGCCGCGCGCTCGCGCCGGGCGAAGCCAGCGGTTCAGGTGCTGGTGACGGCCGACGACACACGCCACCAGATACAAGACCTGCAAAGCCTCGCGCTGCACGAAGAAGCCGTGCGCCGCGTGCGCGCCGACCCCGCGCTGCTGCAACAGGCGCAGGCCACGCTGGAGCGCTGGCTGCAGGGCAGCCCGTCGCGCTCCAGCACTCTCTGGAAAGAGTGGCAAACCATCCTGGCCCAAGGCCGGTGGCGCAAGGCCCTGGGCCGCACCCGCCGCGCGCAGGAGCTGCGCCAGGCCTCGCCTCTGACCACCGTGTTGCCCGAAGACGTGCGCCAGAACATCCTGGCTCAGGTGCGTGAATTGCGCAAAGGCGTGGTACTGGGCGACGACACGAACAAGGCCGAGTCATGAGGGCCAGGGCGTCATGAGCGTGGGGTCGACCTGCCCGACGGCGTTGGTCTGCACGCACTCGTTGGCCAAAGACAGCTGCCACTCGGCCTCTATTTATGCCAACCAGTCCCTGCAGAAACTGCGGGGCTCAGCGGCGACATGCTCAGGCGTTGCTGGGGGCCAATAGTTTGTCCGCCGCCGCGCCGGCTTCAGGCATCACGTAAACGACAGCGCGGCTGCGACCAAGCACAGGCGATACGACAGCTTCATAGAAGGCCACCGGCACCACCACGCAGCCGGCCGATACGCGGCGCGCTTGCGGGTCAGCCGAGGCCAGGCGCGTCGCGCGGTGCCGCTGCGACGGTCCTGGGCGCAATCGGTGGATAGCCAGTGCGCTGTCGTAGTCGATCCAGACCACGGATTCGCCCCCGAGGTTGCGGCCAGTCTGGGAGACGAATCGCCCTGCTGTGGTCACCCGGTCGCCCTTTCGCAGTTGTCCGCTCTGGGTGCGTTCCCCTACGCCCGGCACGGCCCGGTCGCCATAGTCCGCCCCCAGCAGCACCGGCGTGGAGCCGACGAGTTGGCCGTTGCCCAGGAAAACCGCGATCACGGCCGCCTTTTTGTCGACGACGGCGAAAGGCAGGCCTCCGTGGTCTGCCGAGGCAATCACCTGTCGGGCCAGCGCCAACGCAGCGACAGTTGGCATGTTGGGTGATGGCGCGGCCCCTGCCGGCAGGGCCGGCCCGCCGAGCAGGGCGACGAATAGCGCGACTGTGAGCCCAGGGATCGAGAACCGCATGTTGCAAAGCCACCGCATTTGAACGCGGGAAGGCTTGCACCTCCCGCGACTGCCACGAGTGACGACCCCGAAAGACCGCCGTGTGGACAGATGCTATTGGCCCTGCGGGATGGCAAAGCGCGCAAAAGCAGGCGAAAAGCAGCGCAAATGCTCCTTCAGTCCAAGGGCGCATTCATCGTAGGGCGCCACAGTAACTGCTCTGGGAGATTCAAAAAATCAAGGGCTTCCAAAACCGCGCGCCGTAGGGTCGGCCCGGTTTGGGTCAAAGTTGATGCGACTGGCTTACTTCGCCGCCAAAGTTCTTACGACTGGATCTCCGGCGTGAACCCTCTTCCGTTCAACTCGACAGTCAGGTCACAATCGCTGCCTGACTTTGACCAGCCGGCTTCTACGATTCTTAGGAGGCCCAAAATGCTTGAGCAGATCAACTCACCAACCGCTCAAAATGCTGTCGGACATAGGGTACGCTCGGCTGACTTTCCGCTTTCGGCCTATTGTGTTGAAAAACTCGAGCGCCGCCCTCGGGGTCGTCGTAACTGGAAAATCGACCCCATAGAAGGGCCCAGGATCGACGATCTCACTTAAGGCAAGGGGTAAAGCACCCCCGAAAATGTGATGAACACTTACTCAGGGGAGTTTTTCAACAGAATAGGCCAAGAGCAGCCGGATGACAAAGTGGAAAGCGGTCGCTCAAGTTCGAGCCAAGCGGGCGGCGACGGCAGGACGCCAGGCCCGGGATGTCGAAAATGTGGCGCGTACCTGGTGTCCTGCCGTTGGCGCTCCGCTTGAGCGAGGGATTAGCGAAGTAATCGGCCCGCCCGCGCCGCAAATCGTTCCGAAGAAACACGTGGCGTTGGCGCGCGGAATGTGGGATGGTGGAACGCAGCACTGGCGAAGACCGAAGTAGCAATGGTGCACATTGCCCGCGGGTTAGCGTGGTCATGGGCTGCGTCATCGACATTGGTGAGCCTGCGTTTGGCGATTGACGCCTCGCACAGGCATCCCGTTTGAGAGAGTGATCAAGACGACGTACCCGAGCCGGGCCCTGACCCAGATGAACATCCAGCTGGCCAACGTCATCTCCGACGTGGCTGGTGAGACGGGCCAGAAGATCCTGCGCGCCATCGTCGCCGGTGAGCGCGATGGCCTGGCTTTGGCCAAGCTCAGGAACGCGCGCATCCGCGCAAGCGAGGACGAGATCGCCAAGAGCCTGCAAGGCAGTTGGCGCGCCGAACACCTCTTTGCCTTGAAGCAGGCACTGGACGCGTTTGACTTCTGTGGCACCCAATTGGCCGAGTGCGACGCGCAGGTTCAGGCGCAGTTGCAAGCCCTGCATGTGCGCGAAGACGAGCCAGCCAAAGGCAAAAAGCGCGGGCGCGCTCGCAATGCCCCGAAGTTCGATCTGCGCACGCAGCTCTTCCAGATGTGCGGCGTAGACCTCACCCGCATCGACGGCATTGATGTGACCACCGCGCTGGTGGTGGTCTCCGAGGTGGGTGCGGACATGAGTCGTTTCGAAACGGACAAGCACTTCGCGTCCTGGCTGGGCTTGTGTCCGGGCACCAAGATCACCGGAGGCAAGGTCATGAGCGGCAAGACCAAACGGTGCGCCAACCGAGCGGCCCAGGCGCTGCGTCTGGCCGCTGCGGCCTTGCGTTCGAGCCAGTCGGCGCTGGGCGCGTACTACCGTCGCATGTGTGCACGCATGGACAAACCCAAGGCAGTGACAGCCGCTGCCCACAAGCTGGCCCGACTGATCTACGCCATGCTCACCAACGGCGAGGAATACACCGATCAGGGGCAGGACTACTTCGAGGAACGCTACCGTCAGCGCGTCTTGCACAACCTCGCCCAGAAGGCCAAAACCATGGGCATGCAGCTCGTCCCCTCCGACAGCACCGCTTGAAAACACCATGGAAATCAATCAGTTGTCTGGTGTTTCTTGAGAGAGCGCATTTTTTAGCATGCCCTCGAAAGCAGCCCAGGACTGAGCAATGGGTAACGCAACGGCTGGCTCCATGCCAATGAATGGCAGGCAAACGATTTCACCTGTTGGAGAGATCGCAAACATTTCTCCTCCGCCGCTGGTAGCAAAGCCGAAGAAGCCCGGGGCGTACTGCGGGACTTGGTACTCGGCGTTGTACTTGTTCAGCTCTTCCACCGGCCAAAACTCGCAGAGGTAAGGATTGACCTCAAGCTCACAGACGAGTGGCTTGCCTGAAGCGTAATAGGCTAGGAGTTCTGAGGATGCCGAGGCCATGAATGCGCTCTAACGTTGGAGGCCAGGCGCGGCCGAAGGCCGTCGCCTCTGGGCCGACCCGTTATACGGATTGGAAAGCATTTTGGTTCGAGTCCACATACTCAGCAAGCTTGGCAAATACTGCTTCATCACCACACACTTTACGGCTTAGTTTCACAAATAGATGGCCCTCATCATCGCGAACGTTTTCGAGCCACTGCTGGCGTTTGTCCTCATGGAGGTGTGGTTGCGGAAACGGAAACATCGCTGCAGCCGTTTCAATACATGAGGCGGCGCTTTCTGCGCCGACTCTCCGGTACGCTTCTACAAAGAACGAGTATTCCGGTGTGCCATCAAAGTCGCTCTCAAAGAGATACTCAAGGCCACCGTTGTCGATGATCCCCTGAACGGAGTAAATGACAGCGACCGTCTGGAGGGGTATCGGCAATCGCGAAATGTCGTTGCCCGCCTCCTTGAGGCGTGCGAACGCGAAGTCTGATGCTCGGTCAAGCAGAGAGCTCATAGAGCCGTATAACGTTGAAAATCACCAGAAGGCCGTTAGGCCGGTCCGGTGGATTGTAGTGTTAGACCGCTGTGAGATAGCAGTTCTTCCCGATGAGGTTGAGAAGTTCGTTGGCTTGTTCGTGATCATCGTCAGCATTTGCAATCTCAAGCAATGATCGAACTTGTGCGATAGCGTTCTTTGTTCCCGGTCCACGGATGAGACGGAGTACAGAAATCCAGTACCGCGCATTTTCCTTCGAGCGTTGGCAGGAGGTGGCTGGGTCGCAAATGATGATGCGCTCAAAAGCTGACAAGGCAGAGCCAAAGTCTTGTTTGGTGCCGAAGCCAAAGAGATAGCACAATCCGATTTGCAAGAATGCATCAGTGTCGTCCATGGAGCCGGCACGTTGGTACCAACGAAATGCCAACTTCGGTTTTCCCAAATCTCGGTAAATGGTCGCAAGGTTGAATGCAGCCGATGAATCGCCTTGTGCCACAGCCTTTCTCGCCCAGTTAATTGCAAGCGGAAAGTCTTGGACGATTTCTCCTCCAGAACTAAATATTGTGCTCAATGTGCTTTGAGCTCGAGCATTTCCCTGTGCAGCTGATGCTTGATACCACTTCATTGCCGTGGCGAGGCTCACCGAGGCTAACACGTTCCCAGATTTGTCTTTTGCGCCGGTCTGATGGAAGTAGCCGACTTCCCATTGAGCCTCTGGGTCGCCATTTTCAGCAGCCGAGTTTAGGCTTGTCCAATGTCTGCGGTGGATGATTTCCATGGGAGGAAGCGTTCTAACGTGAAGATGACCGGGCCGCAACAACTTGCGGCAAAGCCGCCTTCTGCTGTTGTGGGTCCGAGTCGATTGGCATGTTAAACATTCTCGGCCTGTGACGGATACAGATGCTTGCAAAACCGCCACTCATGGACGGGCTGGTCGTCAATGTACACCGTGGGCTTGGGCAGGAAGCCATCGAAACAATCGGTAATACCAAGCTCGACCGCCGTGGTTTTGCAGTATTCGGCACCGCCGGAACTCCAAAGGTACAAAGTTGCTCCCTCTGCCTTGAGCCGTCGCACTTGCGCAATTACCGCGGGCATTGGGATGCGCTTGACGCCCACAGACCGCACCATGGTGTCGTCAATATCCACAAAGATAACTTGCTGGGGCATAGATGTTTAACGTTTGACATGAGAGGACGGCGCCCGGCTTGCCGGGCGCCGTCCTCTCGATGGAAGGGTTGGGCGTCATTGCGATACGGGTGGCGTACTTTCTTCCGAACTCTGTTTCTGCACGAAGTGCTTTGGGCCGTGCATAGGAACAATCTCAAGCGGATAGGCGGCGCGCTCTTTGCTGCCGAGGAATGCTCTAGGTCTGTACCCTGTTTGTAGAGCCGCCTTGTAGGCCTTGTGGTAGCCGGTGTGCATGTGCTCAAGCAACCCGAACTCCTCGATATAGCGAATAAACCTGTGACCAAAAGGAGTTAGGCCGTTCAGCGCAAGAAGTAGCACCGCGCCCTCGCTGATTTGGCCGCGGGCGATGTTCGCGTATTGAATCTTCTCTTTCTCTTCGAGAGATGACTCGGCCACGTGTTTAAAGGTCTGAAACAGAAGTCGGAAGTACGGACCAAACGCCGATGGATTTGCGTTGTATGCATGCTTGCGAAAGTGCTGAACGAGCCCTCGCATGGCTTCTTCTGCGTCTACGCCTTCCTTCCAGCCTTGCTTCATATTGGCAGCAAAGCTATCAAGTGCTGCCGCACCACTCCTGGTGGAATCGCCGAGCACTGGCCCTTTGGCAAGAAGATAGCTTCCGCTTGAAGACTGAATCCTCTCAGTTAGGTCTCGACTTAGATCGAGCATTCTGAAAAAGAGAGATTCGAATTCCTGTCGTTGTCGTGCGCGCCGCTCCTCTCTGTTCTCTTCCCGGGATTCGCGAAGAGACAGGTACTGCATGAACCCTGCCCACGCCACTAAAGCGCCTGCTATGGCCGTAAGCAGAGCGTTCAAGCCGCCAAACGAGTCTCCCGCCAGTCCAACCTCTGTGAAGTAAGTTTGGCGATCTGCTTGCTGAAGAGGCACAGATGCGCCAGAGGCTTGACTTGAAGGGGACGAAGCTGCATGTTGGCCGGAAAGGCTTGCGATGCGCTTGTGGACTGATTCAACGCCAAACCACAGCCACGAAGTCCAAACAGCTGCAGCAGCAAAAAGCGTTATTAGCAGAACTAAAGAAGGATGCTCTGCGAGTAGGCTTTTCTTTGCGGGCTTGTTCATCGCGCTTGCGGTTCTAGTGACGCCCAACGTAATGTCCAGAGCAAAACCTGCTCTATAAGTTGGGCGCTGCTCCATAAGTTGGTCATCGATTTCTCCTGGATGTGGCTTGTAGTCTTGATTCTGACTGCATTAACTGTCTATACATCCAGTTATAAAAATTCTGCGAAACCCGGCACCACGCCGTTGGCTCCATCGGTACCTTGAAACTGGCGCGAGTACGTATTCGTTACATCCACTATAGCCTCAGCAACGAGTGAGTCCATGCCTATTTGGAGTGTGGAGTGACCGCTTTGCGGAAGGTGCGGGATTGTCTGTGATCTTGCCCCCGTATTCCCGGACCCGTCCTATTCGCAACGTAACGCCGTGCCCTTGATGGGCGATTGGCGCGCCT